>NZ_AXAB01000018.1:0-214552 GCF_000472645.1 Bradyrhizobium sp. WSM2254
GGGGAATCATTCGAATGTCATCAAAAATTCATTCGAATGAATCCTGATCGTAACAGGGGGCTGGCACGGTTCCGACATGGACAGGCAACCACTTCTCCTCGCCAAGATTAGCCGCCACTTTGGCTCTAGGCTTGCCGTTAACGGAATCACTCTCACCATTCCGCCCGGCCAGTTCGTGGGCGTAATCGGCAGTTCCGGTGCGGGCAAATCGACGCTGCTGCGGCTCATCAACCGTCTCGTTGAGCCGACCGCCGGGCGCATCCTCTTTGGCGACACCGAAGTCAGCGCGCTCAAAGGGCGGGCGCTGCGTCAGTGGCGATCACGCTGCGCCATGATCTTTCAGCACTTCAACCTCACGGGCCAGCTCGACGTCCTTACCAATGTGTTGATCGGCACGGTCGCCGACTGTGCGACGGTGCCGGTGCTGTTCAAACAGTTCTCAGCAGAGCGACGACTTGCGGCCGCGAAGGCGCTGGACCGGCTCGGGCTTCTATCGCATGCCTTGCAACGCGCCGACACCCTTTCGGGCGGCCAGCAGCAGCGCGTGGCGATCGCCCGTGCGCTCGTTCAGTCGCCGGACTTCATTCTGGCCGACGAGCCGGGTCGCTCTCGGTTGAGTATTTTACCTTTTTTCCGAACACAAAAAGCGTGGCGGTCTATGTTTGCGCATCTTTGAGGAGTCGTCAGTGTTAAAGAATGTGAAGTCGTCAGTGTTGGAGAATCCGGTCGGGTTGATGTTGGATAAGGGAGCCCGCGACCTGACATCGACCTCACGGCGGTCTTTGGCTAGCCGTGATGAGGGTCGGTCCACCCCGATCGCGAGATTGGCCAAGATCCGGCCGTGCTCTGCATTGAGTGGCGTGAGATATGGTGCGAGTGCATATTGCGCGAAGGCGATTAGGCAAGCCATACTGACGTCGACGGCAGGATTAGTCGCTCTGGGTGGAGCGCAAGCGGCTGACATTCCCGTCAAGGTCAGGCCGGTCGAGTACGTGAAGATCTGCTCGCCGTATGGTGCTGGATTCTACTACATCCCTGGCGCTGACACCTGCATCAAGTTGGGTGGTTACCTGCGCGCTGATTTGCTGCTGGGCAGCAACAGCTATGTCGTGAACCCGGTTTCCGGTGTCGGCGCTGCGCACAACCGCCTGAGCAACTACTACACGACGCGATCCAGAGAAGACCTAAACATCGATACGCGGACCGCGACCGAGTACGGAGTCGTCCGCACATTCTTCGATGCGACGTTTACTTGGACGGCGGGTGGCTATGCGGGTGCCGGCACAACTGCTTTGAACGGCTCGACGGCTTATACTGGTGCTCCGGCCGGAACGAGCGGTTCTGGCTCAATTGCTGGTGGTGCGCTTGGTGTCTACTTTGCCTTCATCCAGTTCGCCGGCTTCACGGTGGGGAAGGCGATCTCCCAGTTCAGCTCTCCTTGGACCAATTATCCGGCCAACATCTTCGACGGACTTCCAGGCAGCGGCAGCGCCGTTACAGGCGTCAACCAGATTAGCTATACTGCTGATTTCGGCCAGGGAATTGCCGCGACGATTTCGGCTCAAGACCCAACTGCATACTACCAGACTAACATCTGGAACACGACAGGTGCTACCGCTACCGGTATCCTGACGGGTGCTTACGGGACGCAGAATTTCGGTGGCAGCCGGGCTCCTGACATCGTCGGCATGGTGCGCGTCGACCAGGCTTGGGGTCTCTTCCAGGCGTCGGTCGCGGCCCACAATAACCATGCGGCGTACTATGGAGCGACAGAAACCAGCGGGGCCCCCGGTGACAAGTGGGGCTGGGCTGCTCAGTTGGCGTTGTCCATCAAGAATATTCCGACCGGCGCGGGTGACTCGATCAACTTACAGGGCGTGTACACCAACGGCGCAAGCATGTACGATATCCAGGAAAACATGCCGAACACGTGGGCTATGTACGGCGGCACCCGCCGCGTTGGTGCGTACCAGAGCATCGGCTTCGCTGGCGTTTCCGATGCCGTTTACTCTGGCATAGCAGCGACAAACGGTACGGCTCTTGATCTTACCACGACGTACGGTTTCAACGCTGGTTACAATCACAATTGGAATGCTCACTGGAGCAGCGGCGTCTACGGCGGGTGGGCAGCTGTCCGCTACAGCGGTGCGGCCAAGGCTCAGATTTGCGGCAGTGCTGGTATGGTTGCCCTTGGGCTGACGGGTGTCTGTAACCCTGATTTCAACATCGCAGCGGTCGGCACCATCACACGCTGGACGCCAGTAAAGAATCTGACTTTCTCGGCTGACGTGTTCGCCAGTTTCCTCGATCAAAAATACTCTGGCACAATCACGGCGCCGACTGTTGCAGTAGTTGCTAAGCCAGCTGCTGCGTATGAACTCAAAAACCAGGCAGCGTTGAGTATGCTCCTTCGCATTCAGCGAAATTGGTGAAGTGCTCTTAGGCAACGAAAGGACAGAAGGGTTCGCGCGTGGGCCGCCATTATATCATACAGATCTCTGATCTTCATCTCAGCGAGAGCCGAGCCTACAATCAGGTCGGATGGGAAGCTTGCCTCCGATACATCGCAAATGACGAGCCCGAGCTCGTCATTTGCACCGGAGACCATGTTCTCGACGACCCAGACGTCGAAGACGATCATGAATTCGCGTTCCGGCAACTGTCGCGACTAAGAACACCATTCGTCGCTTTGCCGGGAAATCATGACATTGGTGACTGTAACCCGGCTCCGTACCTAGGGCAGCACGTGAATCGCATCCGCTTGGCGCGTTATCGTCGCATATTCGGACCTGACTGGTGGTCACGTGAAGTTGGCGACTGGCGCTTATTAGGATTGAACTCGATGCTTCTCGGCTCCGGCCTTGCCGAAGAGCAAGCGCAAAGATCCTGGATGCTGGAGACCATTCAAACCGAAAACTCCCGGCCGACTGCCGTCTTTCTTCACAAACCGCTTTTCGTTGAGCAGCGCGCAGAGCCTGATGTGCCAGACATCTGCGTCACCGCCTATGGCCGAGACCGACTGCTGAAGGATTTGGACGGCGTGAACCTGCGTCTGGTAGCTTCAGGGCACAATCATCATTATCGCACTCTCATGGTCGACGGCGTTCAATTCGTCTGGGCTCCTAGCACCGCCCAGATCCTCAGGATACCGCGGGCGTTCCGGGCACTCATGATACCCGGCTTGGTTCGATACTGGCTCGACGACAATGGCTCGATCGAATTCGGGCTCGAGCAGCCTCCAGGAATGGAAGCCTCCGACATTACGGACATGCTAGACCGATACCATGCGATGCGATCGGCGCCTCTGTTGCCATGGCAAGCCGGACAGATTCCATTGAGATCAACTGGTGTCAATATTGCGATCGGACAATGATGATCGTCGATGTTGTCGCCCCCTAAAGGCATCGCGAGATGCTTCCAGATGACTTGGCGTAGCCGAAAAAAGGCTTCGTATTTACGGTGGTCGAGCCAAATCGCCAGGATTCCGGAGTGTCGTGTAGCCGGCCGATATCATCACCATCATTCATGGTCATCCCGGAGGGCGGCGAGTTGGCGGTGGCTGATTGTGCAGACAAAATCCAATCGAAGCGATCCCTCTCTGCAGAAGCGGATGGGGGCTGCCCAGCCGGCAATGCGAACGAGACAGACCTTTCCACCCGATGCTGTGATCAGATTGCCACCGCCACGGAATCGGACTCTGTGCTCTCGAAACCTGGTTTGGGCAGCGATGAGTGTTCATGATCCAGTGTAACGAGATGACGCGTACCCTTGCTCTGACGAGTGTTGCGTAGTTGCCCGCGCGAGCCCAACGATTCTTTCAGCTTCTCTAATACGAAAGGAACTTCCGTGACCTCCTTACGAAGCCCCTTATGTGCCGTTGCAATGATGGCAGCGTCGGCCGTCTTTTTCTCCACGAGCCTGGCCCTAGCGGCTGCCAAACCCAATGTGGAGGTTGCAGTAAATTCCCTTGGCGCGAAGATGGATCCCGCCGATATGCCGCTCGCGACCGAACTCCGAGTGTACGGATCTGTCTTTGATACACTCATAAAGCGAGACTATGCAGCCGAGGCAAAGACACCTGGAAGCGGCGTTATACTGGCGCCATCATTGGCCACCGCGTGGCGTCGCCTAGACGGACGAACCGTCGAACTGGACCTTCGCAAAGGTGTGAGATTTCACAATGGCGACGAGATGACAGCGGACGACGTCGCCTTCACATTTTCACCGGAAAGAGTTTTCGCCGACAACGCTATCCTGCCGGGAGCCAAAAACTTCTTCGGCTGCTTCGAACCCGTCAAAGTACTCGATCCCTACAAGGTGCAAATCCGAAGCTGCAGCGATGACGCGACCCTCGAGCTGAAGCTGGCACACTATTCAGCCGGCATCGTCAACAAACGTAGCTATCTCGCAATTGGTCAGGCAGCGTTCAAGAGAGCGCCCATCGGTACCGGGCCCCTGAAGTTCGTTCAATGGCAGGACGGGAATTTCATCAAGTTTGCTGCGTTCGACGACTACTTCGGTGGCAGGCCAGCGTTCCGAGACATCACATTCCGCGAGGTTCCAGAAGCCGCCGCACGCGTAGCCGGTTTGGTCTCCGGGGATTACGATCTGATTACTCAAGTCAGCCCCGATCAAATCTCGCAGATCGAAGCGGATCGCGACCTCAAGGTTCTGCCGTCTTTGTTGGACCAGATGCAGATTTTGTGGGTAGTTGGCAACAATCCCGCTATTGCCGATAAGCGGGTCCGACAAGCCATGGCAAAATCCATTGATCGTCTGACGATCGTTAAGGCCCTGTGGAGCGGTTATACCGAAGTTGCAGATCAGTTCCAACTTCCCGCGCTTGGTTCTCTCTACGACCCTTCGCGCACTGGATTTAGCTACACTCCCGAAGAAGCACGCAGCCTTCTTAAGGAGGCACACTATGAAGGGCAACCAGTTACGATCCGCGTGCTAGCGAACTATTACGTCAACGGAGAAGCGGTGGCTCAGGCAATTCAAGCGATGTGGCAGAAAGTCGGCCTAAACGCAAAGCTGGAAATCGTCAACAACTGGTCGCAAGCATTCGCACCAGGCGCCGCGGCTGTTATGGGCGGCTGTGGCTTCGAGTATGCTGCTCCGGAAGCGCTCGGCTCCTGCTTTTTCGGCGAACGAGCATTGACCCGGCAGCGTGGATTCCCTGACGGCATTGCCGGCGTTGATGCGCTAGCAAAGCAGCTCACCACGACGGATGTTGACGCGCGACGATGGATTTTCCAAAGGATCGTCACTATATTGCAGGAGGAGGTTCCTGCCATTCCACTCTATAGGACACCCCAGTTCTTTGCGGCAAAACGCACGATCGTTTGGAAGCCATCCTCCGACTTCAGAACCGATTTCCGACCGGATAGTTTTGCGCTCACTGGAGCGAGTCAATGACCCTCGATGTTCTGCATCGGATAAGATCCGTTCGATCGAGGAGGCGCGTTCACCCAGTTGTTGCCGAACAGGCATCTCCTGGTCCCGTTCCGCTCCTGGAGGTCCAAAACCTGAGCGTCCATTTCGGCAAAGGAGAGGCGGCGCAGTCCGCCTCGGTCCGAAATGTGTCCTTTGCGATCCAAAAGGCGGAATGCGTTTCAATCGTCGGCGAAAGCGGGTGCGGTAAGAGTTCGCTCTGTCACGCGATAGCCGCACTCACAACGGGTGCTAGCCATATCGAAGGCAAGATCTTACTCAAGGGTCGCGATGTCCTATCTTTGCGTGATTCCGATTTGCAGAAGATGCGAGGCCGGGACATCGGGATCATATTTCAAAACCCTACACAAGCCCTAAATCCGGTTCGGCGGATTGGGTCGCAGCTGTCGGAGAAACTGGTGCTGCACAAAGGCTTATCTCATCGACAAGCAATGCTGGAATCTGCGAGGTTGTTGGAGATGGTTCAGATCTCCGGCGCAGCGCAAAGGCTTCTCCAGTACCCGCACGAATTGTCCGGGGGGATTTGCCAGAGGGTTCTGATTGCAATGGCATTGGCTTGTTCTCCGAGCCTATTGATCGCCGATGAACCAACTACCGCTCTCGATGTGACGACACAGGCAGAGATCCTATCCCTGCTTGCAAGGTTGCGCGACGAACTGGCTATGTCAATGATCCTCGTCTCCCACGACCTGGCGGTAGTGGCGCGTCATTCCCAGCGCATACTAGTCATGTATGCTGGCCGCATCATTGAGCAGGGTTCCGCGTCGGTTCTGATTCACAGCCCGGCGCATCCATATACCAAGGCGTTGCTGGACTGCATGCCACGGATCGATGGCGACCGATCGAGGATGGCGACTATTGAGGGCCGAGCCCCGCCTCCGACCTTGGATCGGGGTGACTGCCCGTTCGTAGATAGATGCGGCTTCCGGCAGTTCAAATGCACGATAAGCGAACCCCAACTTGCGGACTTACCCATCAACCGTGGTGTCGCTTGTCATTTTCCACTTTCGACGGCCATACAATGACCGAGGGCAATCTCGTCGAGCTCAAATCGGTATCGAAGTTATTTGCATCGAGGGCTTCATTCTTTAGCCATCGCATCACACATGCGGTCAGCGATGTTACCATCGCGATCAAATCGGCTGAGACGCTGGCTCTTGTGGGGGAAAGCGGTTCAGGAAAGTCAACAACAGGACGTTTGGCGCTCGGACTGTTGAAGCCTTCGACTGGTTGCGTCGAATTTCAGGGAACGGATCTTGCTTCGCTCAACCAGCGTCGGTTGCGGGCTGCCCGGCGCGACATGCAAATGATCTTCCAGGATCCGACTGCGGCGCTCAATCCAAAACTGACGATCGGCCAGCAGATTGAAGAAGTCATCTTAGTGCATGGTCTTGCTGCTACACGAGCAGATCGACGACGCCTCGCGACGGAAGCGCTCGAAGCAGTCGGCCTTGGAGGCCACGCGTTTGCCGCACGGTTGCCAGGTGAACTGTCCGGTGGGCAGCGACAGCGCGTGGTCATCGCAAGAGCCTTAACTCTCAATCCCAAATTTATCGTCTGCGACGAACCGGTCTCGGCTCTGGACGTCTCAATTCAAGGGCAGATAGTCAATCTTCTTGTCGATTTGCAGCGCCGATACAAGCTAAGCTACCTGTTTATTTCTCATGACCTCCGAGTGGTGCGGCACATAAGCGATCGTGTCGTTGTCATGTATTTGGGCCGAATTGTTGAGATCGCCCCCACCGAACGATTCTTTCACGCTCCGTCCCATCCCTACAGCCTGGACCTTCTTAGAGCTGTGCCTTCTCTGATCGTTACAAGTGGAGAGTCGACCGCGATCGCAACAGCACCCACAGGACCGGCGACCGACTTACAAGGCTGCGCATATCGTTCCCGGTGCCGCGCCGCTCTCGCTTCATGCGCTCACTCTGTGCCTCAGCTCAAAACGATCGCGAACGGCCATATGGTCGCATGCCATCACGTTGGAAGCGAACCGCCTAAGGACCGATAATGAGCGTAAGATATATTCTGACGAAGCTTTGTCGAGCGTTTGCCACCTTACTCTTCGTGGTAACATTTGCTTTCGGCGTGCTCCGGCTGGCGGGCGACCCTATACAAATGCTGCTCCCAAGCGAGACACCACTAGATGTTGTAACGGCCTACCGTACGCGGTGGGGACTAGATCAATCGCTATCTACTCAGTATCTCACCTACCTAAGCGGACTCCTTCACGGTGACTTCGGAACGTCCTTTAGAGAAGGGCGGCCAGCTTTTGGCATTGTCGTTGAGCGGATCCCCAAGACTCTCGAGTTAGGTCTTGCCGGACTTCTGGTGGCCTTGGTGATAGGCATCCCGGCGGGGTGCGTTGCCGCCATCAACCGTGGACGACTGATCGACCGTGCGGTGATGTCTCTTGCCGTTATGGGACATAGCATTCCGACGTTTTTTCTAGGAATATTGCTTATCCTTGTTTTCGGATCGTGGTTGCGATTGCTGCCGAGCGCAGGTAGTGCCGGCTGGAGCAATCTGATCATGCCGGCCATCACTGTGGGAACCTGGAACGGGGCAACCGTTGCCAGATTCACACGCTCCGCGATGGTCGATGCTCTCGAAAAATCGTATATGAGAACGGCGATCGCGAATGGCATCCCTTTCTGGATGCGCTTGCGAAGCCACGCTCTGCCGAACGCCGCCATTCCAATTGTCACCATTGTCGGGCTACTGACCGGTCAAGTCCTAGGTGGTGCCGTTGTGGTCGAAACAGTATTCGCTTGGCCCGGTGTCGGACGACTGACGGTTGCAGCTGTTGCTGCACGCGAGATTTCGGTTGTCCAGACGGTTGTGATTTTGGCGGCGTCAACCGTGATAACTGCGAACCTGCTCGTTGATGTGGCATATGGTTTCTTAGATCCGCGCATAGGTGGCCGGAGCATCGGAGCTCGAAATGGCTAGAGATATGGCTGCCGAAATATCTGGCTTGCGAATTGAGCGGCGACTCTGGCAGCGAAAGCCGGATCTGCTCACCATGTTAGCTTTGCTGTGCTTGGCGTCTACAGTGCTGATCGCGATTCTGGGCCCTTGGATTGCGCCGGCCGATTTCAACGATCAGAATTTATTGGCGCGATTAAAGCCACCGCTATTCGCCGACGGGACCACAACCCATCTACTTGGGACCGACGAACTCGGACGGGATGTTCTGAGTCGGCTGCTGTACGCCCTGAGGATTAGCCTCGGGGTGGGACTTCTCGGAACGGCTATCGGCGCAGTGTTTGGCAGCCTCCTTGGGGTTCTTGCAGCACATCGTGGGGGACTAGTAGAGGAAGCACTCCTTCTCATCATCGATTTCCAAGCCGCCATTCCCTTCATGCTGTTTGCGCTGGCCGCTCTTGCGCTTTTCGGGAATAGTCTCCTGCTGTTTACGATCGTCCTCGGATTGTACGGATGGGAAACCTATGCGCGGCTTGTTCGAAGTATGGTTTTGTCCGCCCAGGGACAAATCTATGTAGAAGCGCTACGCGGGCTGGGATTTCATCCTCTGCGGATATACTGCCTTCATGTGTTGCCTAATATTGTAGGACCTTTGCTCGTCCAGACTACAATGAGTTTACCGGGCATCATTCTGTTGGAAAGCAGTCTCAGCTTTCTCGGGCTAGGAATTCAGCCGCCGCTTGCGAGCCTCGGACTTATGATTGGTCAAAGCCGTCTTTATATGGAAACCGCTTGGTGGTTAACGCTCGTTCCGGGCTTGGCGATCTTTCTGACCGCATGGTCTACTGCCATAGCCGGCGACTGGTTACGAGACCGGGTCGGCGGGAAGGCTTCTTTCTGACCTGTCAACAATCTCGTCCTTAGTCGAGCAGGCGACTACAGTGGCTACTCAAAAGTGTGAAAATGAGCATCGCGGCCCGAATGCTCAGAAAATCAAAAGTGAAAATATCGGCGTGACTATCCTGGCTATTGGATGGATCGAAAAAGCCAAATATGTGTCGTGTAGCCAAGGTTGAGGACGGGAAGCGGCGAGATCTCTTGCTCTATCGCCTGGCAAATCTCCTCCCATTTTTCAAGGGATACCTGGTCGCGGATATCATGCGACATCTGCCACATGTCCATATATTTCTGTTTCGATGTCGTCTCGCGGTGCCACGCTTGCAAGTGGGTTGGCTCTGAGAAGCCCTGAGCCGTGGCGAACGAGCTTGGCATCGATGCCATGACCTCACCTATGCGCTCATATACTCGCTTTATGCCAGGAACAGCAGAACGAATAAGTGCATCGATTGAGCGCTGTAGTGGATCGTGTTGAAAATCACGCAAAGACCAAATTGCCGCGAAATAGCCTCTGGGCTTCAATATGCGCCGAAACTCCCGGAGCGATGGCTCGGGCTCTGTCCAATGGAAGGCATCAGCCATCGTGACCCATCCCACCGATGAATCGGATAGATCTGTGTTTTCTGCCGTTGCCTGAATCCAGGTGAATTGATTAATGTCCTTTCGACCTTTTCCGATATCGCGCATTGCACTATTCGGCTCAATGGCCCACCCCTTGAAGCCAAGGCGGTCTAAGATGGCCGTGAGCGTACCGGTACCAGCACCAATGTCTGCAACACTACAATCTGGAGCCGAATCTCTGACGAGAGTGGCGACCTGCTCCATAAGTCTTTCGTTGTGCCCGTAACGGTGCTGATAGGCAGCCGCAACCGCGGTGAACGCAGCACTGTTAGCTTGCGAAGTCGACATGTTGATCCGGTCCTATGTGCGTGACGTCTGTCCACTGGCTTTTGCGAGAATCATGGCGCGGCAATGCTCCAGTCAGGACGACTCCTGCAGAGTCCAGGCGTCGCAGGTGCGGTCCAATCAATAAATCTATAACTCTCCCGCATCGACATATTTTCCTGCAGGAGTGCAAGTAGTGCTTCCACAGCCCTTACATGGCCACAGCCTTAACTATCAGCCAGTTTGGCAATCCGGAGGCTTCCGTCACAGTCATGCGGTGGCATGTTGCAGCTGATAACGTGTCCCCGCTGGAGGTTTACACTACGCTCGATGATACGCCTCCCTGCGATGGATCCGTCGCTCCAGCAAAAGTCCCCGGCGGCTCAAGATAGTCAACTGCACTCCCGAAGGTTGGATCGGCAAGTTCTCGAGACCAGTCATCTATTTCCTCAATCAGAGCAACGGTGATACCCGCACGATCTGCGAGCTCCCTCAAAATGCGGATGCCGAACTGGGTATCTTCGGTGAAGATGCGATTGGTCTGATCAAGCAAAAGGTGAGATCCCTCGCGCTTCAATGGCACCATCCCCTTAAGGGCTTTGTTGGTCCGCAACATTGAATAAAGTGTTGATGAATCCCCGATCTGACCACCATAGCGCTCTCTCATTGAGACAGTGATATCCTTGACGCTGCGAAGGCGCGCCCCAGTCCGTGATCGATAGGCGTCGACGAGCAAGAGCTGCTCTGCCACACACTGTTCGATGTAGCGCGCTCCGGCGATAGACAGATCATGCCACCAGTGCAGGCGTTTTGGAAATGCGCTCGTCTTAAAGGGACCAGCCGGTCCGATTAGCGAATAAAGGGCGGGAACATGGAGGATCGGATTTCCCAGTGACAGCGTAACCTCAAGGAAGGATTCGAGGCGAACGATGGGTCTTGCAAAGAGGACCGAGAGCAAGTGATCGCCAATGTCTTGTTCTGTCGTCGGCGTTCCGTCTGCATAGGCGACCTCAATCGTCTCCGATCCGATACCCACGTCGACTCGGACTCCACGCCGCAGATTGTAGGCATTGTTCGGCGTATCACGCAGCCCGAAAATGATACAGTTGTCGGGCAAAAGCCTACGCGCCATCCAGTCGAAGCCGCCATTTCCCGGAATGGAGCCGACATAGAGTCTCCGACGGCCATGCAGATAAGGCGCGATGGCGCGGAGGACGGACGGACGGACATGGGCCGGTACTGTCAGGGCAATAATGTTTGCACCGAGGACCCCTTGACGCGCCTCCGAGGTTATCGTGTCGGGCCGCTGAAACATCTGAGTGCCGTCAGAGAAAGCCGCGCAAATTCCTGCGCAAGGCATCCGATTGGTCATTCCCACAACATCCGAGGTCAAGACGGTCACCCTCGCGCCGCTTCCTTTGAATAGAACGGCGCTCAAGTGGCCGATCCTTCCGCCGCCACATATGCAAACATGGATGTCGCTCATGCTCGTTCTCCAGCCAAGGTCATCTGCTTGCGTTTAAACTAGCGACGTCTCTTTCAGCGCCTCGACTAAGAGCCGATTGTCGTCCGCAGTACGGCTTGCGATACGCAGGAATCGCTTGCCATCTTTAAGCGTCTTTCCGCCGTTGTGCCTGATCAACATGCGTTTGTTCTTCAGGATATTTTCGGCGATCACACCCCCGTCAGGCCAATTGGGCGGAAGTTTGCAGAATACGAAATTTGCGTCCGGCTTCAGCACTCTCATTCCATCGATGCTGAGAAGATCCCTGTATAGTTTATCCCTGTCGCTACCTACTCTAGCCCAACTCTGCTCCGCTTCCTGCGTCAGGTGAGGAAGCTTGCTCAGAAAGAATTCAGCGAACGTATTGACATTCCACGTGGGAAGGGCGGATCTCATATCCTGCATCAATTCAGTATTTGCGGATGCCGCGTACCCGATCCGTAGGCCGCATGTTCCGTAAATCTTTCCCAGACTTTTTAGGATGATCACGTTGGGAAACTTGAAGAGATGATTTTCTAGACTCGCACTTCGTCCGGCCTCGCTGAATTCGATGAATGACTCATCGAGCAGCAGGAGTTGCTGTTGAGTGCGAAGCGCTGACGCGAGATACAGCAAATCCTCGCAGGGAACCATTCTTGAGGTCGGATTATTCGGCGATATCACGATCGCGCCATCGACACCGTGTGTGCGCGCGAATGCTGCGTAACGGTGCACGTCGAGTTCGAAATCCGGCGGTGGTAGAATAAAGCGTGACAGCCGACCCGGTAGGGCGAACGTTTCGTAGGGGTTGAACGATGGGACCGGGACCGCAATCTTCATACGCAGTCGACCGAGGAGAATGGGAATCAGTTCGGCTACGCCGTTACAAACGATAAGATTGCTCGCTGGTATTCGAATCGCGTCCGCAAGAAGCTGAACCATCTGTGCATTAGGAGAGGGATAGCAGGCAATAAGCCTCGGAAAAGCGTCTTTAAGTTCGTCAAGGAATGCCTGCGGCGGAAAATAAGGATTGACCAGAAGGACGAAGTCTTTGATGTCATACTTCCAATAGCCGCCGGGGAACCGATTGACGAGGTCATCCTTGTGGTCGGGCGTTACCTTGCGACTCATTTGCGATGCTCATCATTGGAGGGTCGCTATCGGTTAGCGCGGGGCTCGCGGCTGTATTTATTCACGGTGCAGCGTTTCTGGCGGCGACTCGTCAGCGCGTCGATACACGCCAACAGATTGTTGATGATGTTGCATGCCGAACTTCTTGTTGGTGAGGTGTGACTAGCGATAGCTCAGACTAATAGTCATGTGCTGTCGTCTCGATCAATTACTAACGTTGGTAGTTGATTGGGACTAGGCCGGTTGCGCGAAGGGACCAGAAGAGCAGTCGCGGATACTGTGCTTCTCGGGTACGAGCGCTCGGCTTGGTACTGGAATGCAGTCACGATAGCACAAATCGGATGAGGGTTCCTCATCGATTGTGGGCGCTGCAGCCGGTCACCTACGCTATGCGCCGGGCTGTTCCCATGCGGCGATCAAAATGCATCCCGTGTTCGACGCGTCGTTTTTGATCTATATCAACTCAACTAATGCCGCGGCTGGTACAAAAGCATGTTGTACTTCCGACGAATGTCGCAATCGCTTCGATCCTACCTGACGTACCACAGTCGATCTCTATTCAATTAAGTCCTTGTATTGACTTGTTGTATTCGCGAGCGCGGCGACTGGTACAACGCTTGCTGTCTTCATCCTAGGTCCTCGCAAGTTGTGGAGCGGCCCGTGTCCTCTTCATCAGGCAGGGCTTCGACTCGGCGCAAATCCACCTCTAGTCCGTGACCAACGCTAGCGCGGGCCGGCTGCCGATTATCAAGCGCTCGCCGCGCGAGAATCTTGGGGCGTGATCACCATTCCCACCATGAGCCATCTGTACGCCGCGGACTCTCCTACACAAGGCACTGACATTGGACGTGGGTCACGCTGTGCGGCACGCAGTTCGGGTCTTCAGTGGCCCTGGCTCGCTTGCGACGAACGATGCGGCCAGCGGCGCCCGCAAGCTCAGAGTGAATATGGTGTACCTGATCTCATCAATCACAAGCATACCATCGACACTGGTGTTGGGAGCCTGGAATCGCTAAGCCCTCCTCGGGCCTGTAGCCTAGCTGCGTTGCCAAGCGCAGGGCGCAGGATCTTGCCCAACGCGCGATTGAGGCGGAGCGACGTTCCACTCGAGGACGACAGCGGCTCCGTAAAACCCAATCTTTTCGATGCTGAGGTCATGGCCGTCGGCGCCGCCGGAAAAGTTTCAGTTGGTGCAACAACTCACCTCGGCGCTCGGCGCCGAAAATGGCTGCTCGCGTCAGTTGGTTCCAGAAAGCCTGAACACGTCTGACCGGGGCCAGGCTCCAAACTAAGGCGCCATGATGGATTTATTTAGCTTTACCGAATGTGCGACTCGAACGAAATCCCTCAGAGCGCTTTTCGAGCTTCTTGTGAGCTGCGCAGGCGAGGAGGGCTTCACTGAAGTCGCTTACGCAGCGCTCAACTTCGTTGAACCGCTTCGTTTACCGGAATACCCCCCGCCTGCAGTGGCCGTGAAATGGCCGCCCGAGTGGCGCGACCGATATTTTGAACGCAAATACCATACTATCGATCCGGTGGTCCGGCGGACGCCAATGTTGTCGCGGCCGTTTCTGTGGGACCAACTCGCAGAGCGATATCAGCTGCATCCGGGCGAGAAACGTGTACTAGACGAGGCCAGAGAGGCTGGTCTGAAGCATGGAATGAGCATCCCATTGTTCGGACCCTTGGGCCAGCTATCTGTCGTATCTTTTGCATCTCGGTTCGACGATGCCGATCCTCAGTATCATATGAGTCACCTGAAAGCACTGGGCTGGCACTTTCATATTGCACTCGCGGAGATCGCGCGGCCGTCGGCTTGTAGCGACAATACAAAAGTGGCGCTATCCGAGCGCGAAAAAAAATGCGTGCGCTGGGTCTTGGAAGGCAAATCGTCCAAGAATATTGGGATGATACTGGACATCAGCGAAAATGCAGTCAGGTTTTACGTTAAGAATGCGATACGAAAGCTGGGCATAAAAAGTCAGAGCCGTGGCGTCCTCTGAACTCTCGGCTATATTGAGGCAGCGAGAGTTCAATTTCACTCCCGATAAGTGGCTGCGATCGGTATTGGGATGATGACTTCCCAGGATGGGGTTTCAGGATAGGCCGCCATTTGATCGCGGCTTAAAGCTCTGGTGAAATTAGCATTGTTTAGCGTCACCATCCGAGCCAGCGCCTCTCACTTTCTGCCTACGAATGACCTGGTCCCGGTTGTCTAAACAGCATCTCCGCGTCGATAAGTGGAGCGTCTGCCGGGGTTAGGCTGCCATGCGGAGCGGCAGCGCCCGCGACGTGGTCGCGGTTCGAAAGCGACATGCGGCCGTACATCATCATGGCTAAGCTTGCGTTGCAGACAGTTGGCATGAGCTAATTGTTGGAAGTGGAGCGATGGCAAATCCATGCTTGATTTCGGGCAGGAAGGTGCTTCGTATCCTCGCGTAGAGGTGGTCACCGGAGAATGCTGGCGGCGACAATGGACGGGCGAGGAGAAATGAGCTGGCTGTGACGAGCAAATGATCGACTAGATGCGGAGTGGTCCATGTTGTTTGCGAAAGGGGCGCAGGGGAATGCCCGTCATGCTAACCTCCTGCTCGTTGATAAACGATAGTCGTTCCCCACCGGACCAGTCCAAAAGTCTGGCCGTGAGCTGCTGCAAATGGTCGAACGCCGGTATCCACCTCTATACCCGGCTGCATCGCATGCCCGGCCGACCTCGCGGCATCCAGGTCCTCGTTGATCCCAAAATCCTACCGGAGCCAATCTGACCTCGCCGGCCACAACAGGTCAAAATAACTATGCGGAGCCAGTAGCGGATGCCGCGCGCTCCAGGCCGGTTTAGTCTAGTTCAGACCTCTCGAGGCTAGGGTGGTCGAAGCGACGATAGCGAAGATTGAAATTGCGACGTACATTTCCGTATTCGGGGATGGCACACGAATAGATGCGACGTGCAATCCCGCAAGTGCAAGAAAGATGCCGAGTGTAAACGTTACAAAGAGCTCATCCGGTAACAAGGGTCGGGCCAGAAAGACGATAGCCATTAGTGGAACGTCGTATGATAGCGGTACCCCTAAGAAACGTCCGTCGGGTGATCTGCCGAAATTCGCGAAATAACTAAGCCGAGTCGCAGCCGCGATGAGCAGCACGGTCGCGGTTGGCGCGCCAACTAGCGAGGCGTGACCAACCTGCATCACGATAACGGCTGGCACTACTCCTCCATAGAGTATGTCCCCGAAGCCATCGAGGCTCTTGCCCATTTTCGCGACGCTTTGATCGCGATCCTTAGTTCGCGTTGCAACAACCCCATCTAGGTGATCTGCCAGCACGGCCCATAGCGCCACGGCCACGGCGAGTTCGAGGCGCCCCAAGACAGCGAAGAAGAGGCTGACGGACGAGAAGAGAATACCACTCATTGTTATAGCGTTTGCTGGATCCCAAAGATATTTAAGCAATTGCCCCTCCTCATTCTGCCGCCGATGCGACGGACGCCGATTGGCGTCTCTCTCGTTATTGTCTGCTCCGCGATGCGCAGGTCGCCCAGGCTTTCACGCCACGTGAGGCCCTCACATCGTGCGGCTGCGA
Organism: Bradyrhizobium sp. WSM2254; assembly: GCF_000472645.1. NCBI lineage: Bacteria > Pseudomonadati > Pseudomonadota > Alphaproteobacteria > Hyphomicrobiales > Nitrobacteraceae > Bradyrhizobium > Bradyrhizobium sp. WSM2254. The sequence goes on from NZ_AXAB01000018.1 coordinate 16,358, forward strand.
GTAAGAAAACTCGCTTTTTAACTAGATGTGCGAGTAGCCCCTCTGTACAGGCACTGACCGGACAAGAGCGGATGATGATATCCAAGGGGCTGGAACGATTGCGAACCCTAGCGTCCGAGCGCCAGTCGCAAGAGCGTCATCGTCTTGAACGACCTGGCGCCGCTCTCCGAGGTTTCTTGGCGTTTGGTTCGCGCTAAACCGGCAACTGATCCGCGGTCCGAAAGCCGCGCGACTGCACCCGCATTGTCGATTCAAGGGGCGCCACCGCCGCAACGTCGAGAGCGTCGACGAGAGACGGATTGCGAAGCGCCATTGTCCTCGAAAAAGCCATATCGCCATCGAGCAGTCTCCGTAAAACAGGGCGTCTCGGGCCAATTGCGGGGAATAGGCGTTTCCGGTTCGCTCGAGACGAAAGCTCGACACCGTCGATTTCTAGCCTTCCAAATTGATTGCCACTGGCCATATTGAATAGCGTCTTCGCGGTGTACGAGCTCTGCCGTGCTGTCGATCCTGAACCTTCTGAGGTCATCGCAGGGCGCACCCCTAATCCTCAGTTCAACCCCGTCGAACAGGCGGGCAAGAGCCCATTTGACATCGGCCTTGCTACCGCCGGAGGCGAACGAGTCGCGCAGTCACGGAACGATGCGTGCGCGCAAGTTGTCTTGTCCGCGGCGCTCTTTTTGCCGATGAAAAGAGGATAGCGTCGGCTCCTGCATCACCGAAAGGGTGGCCGCGCAAAATTGCTTCGTCCATTCCAAGGCCGCCGATCCATGCATCGATCCTAGGTACGAGGACCAGGTCCTCCGCGAAAGGATCCTTCACTATCTGGAGACGACCGAAGAACTCGTCGATGTCGGTGAGGGCATCATGCGCTTCCACATCGAAGGGGAGGTCGCTGTCGGAGCAGTCCAGAGCACGTGGTATATCTGCACGCGGCAAGTCAGCGTTCATCGGTGCCGCTGGCGCGAATAGATTTTGATTGATGTCGCATGCCGGACTTTGGTGACCATTGACAGACCCGACGTTCATTGAGCAATAGTTGACATATTTGCCATCTAGGTCAATTACCAACGTTGGTAGTTGACTGCGGCGAAATCGTTGTTCCTCGCTATGTCATTAACGCAGAGCGAGCGCCGGTTGCCTCGGCTCCCCCGCTTTCTGATTAAGAAGCCGCTCGAGCAGAATGAGGTCTTCGGGCTAGCCACCGTCGTCTTCTTCGAAGAAGGCGGGCAACACCGGTTGCAGCCTCCTGCGGGCGCAGCTGTCACTTTGTCCCATGGGCTCAATGCCATTAGGCATGTAAAAGTCGCAACGCCGATATCGGGGTTCTATGCGCCGTTCGATTGATTTTCGTAACGTATCGTTTCCACCAATTGTGTGAAGGCAGTCCGATCTTCTCTACGGCCCGACAATCAAGGCGCTGTACATAGGAACGACAGGCTATCTGTCATTGGGGCGTCTCGTGATGCTCAAACGGGGCGATCAAGACGGCGGCGATCCACTTGCGAAGAGTCTCTCAGCGACCTGCAGATCGTCCGCGCTATCAATCTCACACCAACGGAGATCGTCACAGCGCGCTGCGGCAAGCTGTAGCCCGCGGCTTTCGACGAGCACGGCGAGCAGTTCCTCGATGTACGCTTGTGTGGCGCCGGAACGGATGAAGTCATCAAGCAAAGGAACGATCGTCTTCCTCAGCGTGATAGAGTCAAGCCGCAGTATATTCATCGTCTTGAAAAGCGTGGGACCGCTTCGGTTGAGATCCGCTGACGTCTGCTTCAGCCGGAACGCAGAGATGAATCCACTCTCTGCAACAAGTACAGCGGAACCCTGCATGTTCGGATTGAACGGCGCAACTGCCGCAACGTCAGGAGTGTCGGCAAAAGTGACGCGGTAAAGCGCGTCTTTATCGAAGAAGACGTCTCCTTCTAGGATGTAGCAATCTCCCGAAAGCAGTGTGTCGCGCGCCAGCCAGAGGGAATAGGCGCTGCCGGTGCGGTCGAAGACAGCGGACTCGACATAGTTGATTTGGACACCACCGAAACGGCGGCCGCAGGCATATTGAATGGCGTCCTTGCGATAGCCGACGACGATCGTCACCTCCTCCACCTCGACCGCCTCCAAGTTTCGCAGAGCGTTGTAGAGGATTGGTGTGCCATTCACCTCGACGAGAGGCTTCGGTCGCAAATCCGTCAGAGTACCCAAGCGAGAGCCGAGACCGGCGGCGAGAATCACGGCTCTTTTGGGAGCATTGGTAGTCATTTCACTTCCCTTCTTCGTGGCGGCATATCGCCCCGCTGGGGCTCCCGCATGTGAGGCCGTAGATATATCGATCCGTCTTTTACAGGTCTTGAAAAGGCTCTTGGCAACAGGATGACGCTTAGAATTCTGAATGAGCTGAGCAAGCCGCCTGCCGCGTACGCGAATTGCGGCTTCGGGCGAGGAGGTGCAAGTAAGCGGCTTCCCACAAGGACGCGCTGGCTTGGTCGGAATGCGGAGATGGTGTCACGGTATTCCGTTCGAGAGAAGTCTGGAGCCTAGAGTCCTCATTCGCATTTAAGTCGGGGTGGGTTACTCCGAAAGAGATGCTCTTCACTCTTCTTCCGGGCTTTGCTGCCAAATCTCTGAATGGTCGAGCTACGAAAGCAATGCGTAGAAAGAGAGGGGCGTCGCGCATTCCATCCAATCTCCGTGACGCCAACAGTGCTTAGCCCGAAATACAGCGAGTGCGGCGATAGAAGTATCAGAGAAGAAAAAGTTGGTCAGGCTACGAGAGGACATTCTCCATCAACGCCTGCCTGCTGAGGCGGAAAGGATTGCTAATCCCGTAGTGCGACTTCCGTCGCAAGGTTGAGTTGTGTGGAATGCGTCGGGCATATGGCGACTCACGTTAAATCGCTGGTATGCTTCGGAGAAAAGCATCAGCTGCACCCGTTCAGCGTTGCTGTCAGGCGCCGTAGCCCTTTGTTCAGCAATTCGAGATCAATGCCGTAGGAAAGGCGGAGCCCAGCGGGATCGCCAAAAGCTGTGCCCGAAACCGTTGCGACACCGGCCTTGGCCAACAATTTGTTGGCGACGTCATCTGCGTCGAGTTTTCGACCATCGGCCTTGGCGCGCCGCTGCAGTTCGCCGAGATCGAGATAGAAGTAAAATCCACCTTGGGCACTAGGCTGAGGTACCGATCTCAGTTCTGAGAGGATCTGAAGCCCGAGCGCTCGCGCATTGGCAACCTGGCGTCCCAAATTTAGTTCGAACACTGGATCGCGACGCTCCAGGTAATTGAGCAGTCCATGCTGTGCAATTACGTTGGGGTTCGAAGTCGTGTGGCTCTGTAGCGCCCTGACCGCGGTGATGACCGTTTTCGGACCAGCGAGGTAGCCAATGCGCCAGCCGGTAACGGCCAATGATTTGGAGAAGGAATTGACAGTCAAAGTACGGTCGCGTGCGTCGGGCGCCACCGAGACCATGGGATGATGGCTATGTGGGGCATGGGCGAAAGTCCCGTAGCATTCGTCGAAAATGATCCAGAGATCCTGATCTATGGCGAGTTGGGCAATGCTAGCAAGAGTGTCGCGGTCGTAGATCGTGCCCGTGGGATTGTTCGGTGTGTTGACCACGATTGCTTTAGTCTTGGATGTAAGGGCCGCCACCAAGTCGGTAACCCTCGGCACAAAGTTGCTATGCCTGGTGTCAACAAAGACCGGCGTGCCACCAGCAACGAGGATCTGCGCCGGGAACGTGGTCCAGTGGGGAGTGGGGATCAGGACTTCGTCGCCGGGATCGAGAAGTACCATGGCCGCATTGAAGAGAGCCTGTTTGGCACCGTGCGTCACCGCGATTTCATCAGCCGTCCAGGGTTGCGCAGTCTCGGCAGCAATCTTGCAAGCAAGCGCCCGTCGCAACTCTATCAAACCGATCGTGTCCGTGTAGCGATTGAGGTTGCGATTGATCGCGGCGATCGCACCATCACGAACTGATGAAGCGAGATCGCTCCATATTTCTCCGGCGGTCAAGTCGATGATTTCGTTTCCGTTCGAGGCAGCTGCGTTAGCTGCCATCTTTGCCGCGGCGGTCCCCGAAAACTTCAATAAGCTTGTCCGTTGCGCTAACATCGACACTTTTCCTTTCCAAGCGATCCTTTATGCGTCTGCCACTTGCGTGAAGTCGGCCGAAATTTTTCGTGGACTACGAAGCGGGTGCAGTTCGCGCATGCAATGGCTCGGTAAGGGCGCGCATTGTTGTAGTGTGTGGAGCAGAACCTCTTGTCGTAGCTCAGTGGGGGTGGACATATAGCGCTTCCGCACGGGCAAGCTCGTCGTACTTCAACAATTCGAAGACCTCGTCGAGCGTCGCAACGTCTGGCTCAATGCCAGCAATGCTTTCCTCGGCTAGAATGCGTCCGCATATGCGGCCCATTGCCTCTATTGCAGCTCGCATGGAGTGGTTGGCCCAGATCACTGTGGAGATGCCGGCGTCGCGGTATGCAGAGACAGGGGTTCGATAGTATTTCGTTGGAACGATCACGACAGGAAGGCGGTGTTCCCAGGCAGTCGAGAAGGAGAGGATCTCCTCCGCGGTGCTCTTGCGCGAGTGAATGAGGATCGCATCGGCACCCGCCGCAGCGTAGGCACTGGCGCGTTGAACGGCTTCGTCGATTCCATGGCCGGCTATCAGCGCTTCGATCCGCGCCACTAGGACCAAGTCTTCCGCGACTGTATCTTTCACTGCGCGCAGTCGGCCGGAAAATTCATCGATATCCGCTAGAGGATGCCGCTCGCCAACAAATGAGTTCATTTTCGGAAAACAGCTGTCCTCCAGCGCAATCCCGGCAGCGCCACGCTGACGAAGTTTGCGTGCCACAAGGCGTGCATTGTTAAAGTTGCCAAAACCCCCATCGCCGTCAACGAGCACAGGCAATTCGGTCGAGTCCACTATTCGCTCGACGACGTCGACGAGTTGGCTCCAGGAAGCTTCGTTGGCATCGCGGTAGCCGAGAGAGCTGGCAATGGATAGGCCTGAGGCCCAGAGGCCTTTGAAGCCTGCGCGTTTGGCAATCGCGCCGGAAAGCGCATCATGAGCCTCCATGAGGAAGGTGAGGGTGCTCTTCGAGCAAACCTCAGCACGCAGCATTTGCGAAAGTACGGGGCCCGAACGTCGCTCAGAGACATTGGTGACCGCCGATTTTGGTTGATGTTGCATGCTGACTCCTTGCACGAGCATTTGACTTGTCGGGCGTTCAGCACGTGCTTGCTCCGGCTGTCGATGACCAGGGCGTTCGGGCAATCCCACGGCTCAATCAACAGGTGACATGCATCTGTCATCTTGATCAATTACCAGCGTTGGTAGTTGACCGGGTAGCAACGTGTTCTAAAGGACGCGGCAGTTGGGGCGAACCCCAGCAATTGCAAGATATTGATCATTGGTTGGCGGAAAGTCGAAGATCGTGCGCGTTTGACGTCTCGGCGTAGTCGTGGCGTTGCCAATCGCGATCTAGGCAAATCGGGTAGAAGCACCCCTGGTAGAAGTTGCGGGCGTTCGTGTTTCTCGCCCTTGCGCAGATGCTTGAGCAAATTCATCCCCGGTCAGGCTCGTTCGATTTCAGCTAGTGCCCCGGCTGCTCGAGGCTGGGGTGTCCCATTTCCGACATCGGTCGTAATTGCTTCGATCGCGTGACGCGACGTGATCGATCGCCGATGGTCTCAATCGCGTGTTTTGCGCTGATTTCGCGAGCGCCGCAACTGGTACGGGACTTGCTATCCTCGTCCCAGGTCCTCGGAAGTTACGGAGGGCTGTGTGCACCGGTATCGTCTCGATCAAGCAGGCTGCCGATTTCGCAGATCCGTGTGCGCCCGCAAACTATAACCCGGCGGCCAGAAGGAAGGGAACCATTACCAGATTTGTCGCAGCTCGAATTCCCGTGCGGTGCAGTCCGTCTAAAAGACGCCGACCTGATCCCCACGATCAGATAGAATACCGCAAACCTACGACGTCGGTCAGGCTTGACGCGTTTTCGCGCGACCGGATTTTGCCTTGCAGGATAAAGGTACGGCCGCAGGAGCCGCGCAGGCAAGCGCAGGTCGGCCGCACCGGACGCCAGCGCATAGTTGGAAAGATGGGCAGCTTCTCGAATCGACTATGCGTGAACGAACACTGAAGCGTTTTGCTTTCTTGTAAAGGCTTACTGCGGGCGTGAAGCGTGAATATCGAGTGGGGTTGCAGCGCGCTAGCGCGAGGGGGCGCCGAACGCGGCGTCATGCCTTCCAATTCCCCAGAGCATCAATGAGAACTGGTACCCGATGATACTTATTAGAAAGAAGTCCGCGATCCCGGAATTCCACTTTGTACGCAAGTTGTGTGTTGCGGCCATTGCGATACTGGTCTCGTCAGATGCTGGTGCAGAAGATGATTTGATGAAGGCTGCTAGGCGGACGTTCAAGCCGATCCCCTCGGTCGTTCCCGCGGTGAAGGACAACCCGGTCACCCACGATAAGATCGAACTCGGTAAGATGCTGTTCTTCGATCCGCGAATGTCGGCTAGCGGGATCATTAGCTGCAATACCTGTCACAATCTTGGTGCAGGCGGAGTTGATGCGGGGCCGACGTCGGTTGGTCACGGCTGGCAACTAGGGCCACGTCGAGCCCCAACCGTCTATAACGCAGTCTTCAATGTGGCGCAGTTCTGGGATGGGCGGGCGCCGGATCTCAAGACGCAAGCAAAGGGTCCCGTGCAGGCGAGTGCTGAAATGAACGCAACCCCAGAGCATGTGATCAACACGCTGAACTCGATGAGCGACTATGTGGTCATGTTCAAAAAGGCATTTCCAAGCGAGGCATCGCCAGTCTCCTTTGACAACTTCGCGAAGTCGATTGAGGCCTTTGAAGCGATTCTCATTACGCCCGCAGCTCCTTTCGATCAGTACCTTGAAGGCGATCCAAATGCTCTCAATGATCAGCAGAAAGCAGGATTGAAGCTCTTTATGGAAACAGGATGCTCCTCCTGTCACAATGGAATCAACGTCGGCGGACAGGGTTATTTTCCATTTGGCGCCGTCGAAAGACCAAGCACAAGCCTGCTTCCGACCGCCGACAAAGGCCGATCCGCCGTCACAAAGATGGCCAGCGACGAATACGTTTTTCGTGCAGCACCGTTGCGCAACGTCGCGTTGCGACCGCCATACTTCCATTCGGGTCAGGTTTGGAGCCTTAAGCAAGCTGTCGGCGTGATGGCAGAAGTTCAGCTTGGCGCCAAGCTTAGCGATAAAGAACAGAACGATATTGTCGCGTTTCTGAATTCGCTGACCGGGCAGCTGCCCAAGATTGAGTATCCGATATTGCCCGCTCGGACCGAGACGACGCCACTGCCGTCTACAGGAAGATAATATGTTCCACTACTACAGTGGCCGTTTTGTTTGATGAAAGCATGGCGCAGGGAGCTGGGCGTTCGCCAGCGGCCAAGTGCCTTACTCGACGCCGAACTCATGACTGCACAGTCATCTCTTGTTCAACGAGGAAAGATCTCGCGGCCTAGGCCGTTCCCACATATGGGTTAGACCGATGCGTCGGCGCCGACCGACATTGTGGAGGAAGTTGTCCCTCGCCGTGCTGAATGAAAAGCACGATTGGCCCAAACCTAAACGGCATATCGAATAAAGCAACTCTTAAGGGCGGTTTAATAGAATGCTCGCTGTGATTGTAAACTTGAAAGAAAGGTTTATAGGCAAAGCGCGATCTTTCTGAAGCGATATGGAGTCGGTGATGCATCAAGATAAACGGACACTCACAAGATGGATGGCTTTGGCTGGCCTTGGGCTGCTAATGGCGGCACCCGCACGGGCGCAGCCCATCTGGACCTGGAACAACCAATACGGCTCGGTTCTGGCGGTCAACAGCTACGACCGGAGCACGGGCGCCATTTCCGGCACCTATACAAATAACGCAACGAATAGCTGCGACGAAGGCGCTCCTCAGTCGATGACAGGCTGGCTGGCCCAAACCAATAGCGGCACAGCGATCAGCTTTACAGTCAACTTCGGCGGCTGCGGCTCAACGACCGTATGGACGGGACAGCTCAATGCCGCATCGGGTTTTCAAGGGCTTTGGCTCCTCTCGCTCGCCGAGCCCGTGGTATGGAATGGGATCAGCGCCGGCGCTGACACTTTCACGTTCGGCAGCGGCGACAAGTCGAAATTGATATCCGCTGGTAAAGGGGAGGCCAAGGACGGGCCAGGCGAGAAACTCTCCAACACGAAAAACCGCAAATAGCACGATCTTCTCGGGTGACGACGTTGAGCGTCGTCACGCCGACATTGCCTAATGAACTCGCTTTTGCGCCGACGGCGTTGGCGGGAGTGCACTCATCGAATATTCGACAAGTGCCTGGACATCCGCCGGTGCTTTCGAAGATCGCGAGAACACCTCTCGCAGCGTGGGGGCTGCCCGGACCGGCTCACGGTTGCAAGCTCCGGCTCATCTCAGATCGATTGCAAGGAGGAGCCTATTCCCTAAGCGACCATCTGCACTGGGAGGGCGGAATAACCGTGCACGAAGTTAGATGCGACTCGTTCCGGCTCGCCGACCACCTTGATGTCGAGGCGCCTATTCAGCATTTCCTCCCAAAGGATCTTCAGCTGCAGTTCCGCAAGGTGTCTTCCGACGCAGCGATGGATGCCGAATCCGAACGAGAGATGTTGCCGTGGGTTCTTCCGATCGATGACGAAGCTGTCGGCCTGGTCGATGACCTCATCGTCCCGGTTCCCGGAAATGTACCACATGACGACCTTATCGCCTCGTCTGATATGCTTGTTGCCAATCACGATATCGACCACGGCGGTACGGCGCATGTGTGCGATCGGCGTCTGGTAGCGTATGATCTCGGAGACGGCACTCGACACGAGCACAGGATTCCCGCGTAGTTTCCGGAGCTCGGACGGATTCTGATTCATGAACAATACGCTTCCACTCATCGAATTGCGCGTGGTGTCGTTCCCGCCCACGATCAGCAGGATGAGGTTGCCCAGGAACTCGCGTGGCTCCATATTCCGAGTCGCCGGTGAGTGCGCCATCATCGAAATCAAGTCCACGTGGGGCTCGGCATTTTTGCGCTCGTTCCAAAGTCTTGTGAAATAGTCCAGGCACCCGGACAGGACTGTCCGTCGCTTCTCCCAGGTGTCGATCTCGTGGCCAGTTCGCGGAGTTGTGGCGGCGACGTCAGACCAATAGGTCAGCAGCCGCCGATCCTCAAATGGAAAATCAAACAGCGTCGCCAACATTTGCGTCGTCAACTCGATCGAGACCTTATCGACCCAGTCGAAGGTTTCATTGCGCGGCAAGCCATCCAGAATGGCATTGACCCGCCGACGGATCAAGCCCTCGAGCTTGGCCAGATTCTCCGGTGCCACTATCGGGCTGATCGTATTGCGCTGCTCGCCATGTTTCGGAGGACTCATCTTGATGAAACTCGGAGTCCAATACTCCTCCGGCAAATCGACGATCGTGACGCCTTGCTCTGACGAGAACACTCCGTGAGTCATGTTGACTGCAACGATGTCGTGGTATTTTGTTATGGACCAATAGGGACCGTACGGGCTATCGTTACAGTAGTGGATGGGATCTTCCTTTCGTAACCGCTCGAAATAGGGCCAAATGCTGTCATCCTGAAAGCGCTTGACGTCGCTGACATCCAGATCGCTCAGAAGAACATCATATGCGCTCTGGCGCGCATGACCTGCCAATCTTGTATTCATGATCGCCCTCCGGCCTTAACCTCTCATCTTGCCTCAGCTCGCCTGGGCGAACTCCCACGGCGGCTCTGAGAGCTTTCCACGATTTTTGAATGGACCGACCGATCATTTTCCGCCCGCTGCGGGGCTTTCGGTTGCGAGCGATTGAACGGTTTGAATGGTCGAACAATATCGCAAGCCGGAGCGCAGCTCCCCTATCATGATTGGGAGGCGCGTGAGCTTGCGTTCACTGCTATAATCGTTCCTCGCCCAACCGCTCAGCTGGTTGCCGCGTCATCGCGAGCTATAGCTGAATTCTGGTGACGACTTGGCCGGTCAGGAGGCGGCAACTGGGGCTTGACTGACCTCGATCCCGTCGCTGAATGTCAGACCGAGAACGAGTTTTGGCAAGTGATCGTGGCCATCAAGACGACGCCAGCGTTTCTGCGCGACCGATCGATCTGCCGTCGTTCTTAGCCGGGCTCGCTCGGTGCCTGATCGGTATCGAGGCGTGCGCACCATTGGGCGCGCGAATTGATCGCGCTCGGCCAACAGGTCCGGCTAGAGCACCGAGCTACGTCAAGGCCTACCTCAGGCGCGGCAAGAACGACGCGGCCGATGCAGAAGCAATCTGCGAGGCGGTGACGCAACTGTGCATGCGCTTCGTGCCGGTGAAGAGCGAAGAGCAGCACCTACTCCCTCTTCGCAGTGGACCCACCACCTACTCCTTCCCGGTTTCCCGGCGCACCAACTGTAGTGCTCAATCTGGGTGCGCGCAGGGGCATCCGGGTCACAAACGCTTCTTAGAAATGAAAATTACCGATACTGCTTACGCGCCCTTGCCGAGGAGCGAAATGATGTCATCGAGCGTCGTCATGACAGCGACCGATTCGTCTTTTGGCAACGAGGCGTCACGGCAAAACCACACTGCTCGGCATCCCGCGCCGCGTGCGCCCAGAACATCCGAGCGAAAGCTATCACCTACCATGACGACCCCGTCTGGCGCCTCACGCAAAAGGTCTAAACAGGCTTCAAAAGCGGCTTGGCTGGGCTTGCGATAACCGCAATCGCCGCAGAACATGACAAGATCGCAGTTGCGGCTGACGTTTGTGTGCCGACCTACCTCGGCTCGCCACAACCTGTGGCTCGTTCCCCAAGGCGTATTAGACAAGATCGCCGTCCGGTAGCCCATTCGGCGAACTGTAGCAATGACTGTCTCCGCTTCTGGCATGAGCTGGCCACTAGCAAAAATTCGTTTGCAGAGGCGCAGCTCGAGTAGCGCTGCATCCGCGTCATCCATGTCGGGTGCCAGTACGCATCTCAACCGGTCGGAGAAAGAAACCACACAACAATCCTCGCGCTCTCTGTTGAGCGCCTGCAACGCTACGCCAGCGATGGATCTCGGCGCTGTGACAGTGGCCAAATCTGTAAAGCTGGACGGATCGGTGAGGAAATCATGCAAGAACTCAACCTGTTCGGCCTCGGTTCGCAATGGATAGTCGCAAAGGGTATTCCCCCAGTCGAAGATGACGGCTCCAGGATGGCTCATCTTCATGGAAGCGCTTTCAGCCGATCCAGAAACGCTCGCCACTGGCGGAGGATAGTCTCTGGGTCTTTGCCCTTACGCCAAAGGTCCTTGTCGAGATCATTTGACGCGTGCTTCGCTCGCATGCAGTCTGGTGAAACCTCGCCAAATATCGCATCGCCTTCGGCGGTGATAAAAAAGCAAATATCGAGGAGTTCGATTTCGCACGATGCCAAGACTCTCGCCAGCGCCTTGAAGGCTCGCAAAGCCAAATGCCTGGCAGCATCCGTATCGATGAAGCGGTCCGCGAGCCAATTCGGCATGCATTCGTCCCGATGCGGTAGTGGGTTGCGCCAGTCGAAGCGTACATAGGGTTCGTGTCGCTGATCGGGTCGGAGGTATCCGCCATGACGCGTCGGGAAAGTCTCCAACCCGAGGTATATATGTTTTGGTGTCCCGACATAGGCCGCCTTCACGATGACCTCGATAGGCGGAGCCGCAACTCGCCGACTGATGTAATAGTCTTCACCGACGTGAACGACCGTGGAAGGCACACCCTCAGTCTCTAGCATCCGCCAAAGCCGCTCGCTGATGCGTAGGCGTAACCAGTCGGTGCCCTCAACTGTGGCAGCGCGATTTGCGGAGTACGAAAACAACGTGGGCTTTAAACGCACGATGACGTTCTGATCGTCCATAGCGCGGATCACCTTCGATTCGCCCTCTATCAGCAAAGGCAAATCTTCGAACCTGGAGCGCCAGTGGTCCGGATGTGGAAACGCGGCTCGTTCAATAGGCTGCATTGGATTTCCATCTATTCACAATGTTTCTGCGTACAGGGACACCGTCCTGTCGTACGCACGGGGTTTCGTGTTCGTACAACCAGGGCATCCCGACGAGGCCGTGAGCGACCGCGACCGCGCCGCAACCGCCCAGGCGTACCGTTGCATGCCACCTCGGTCCGATTACAAACGGATGGCCCAACGTCGGGTATTGTCAGGCGCTGGATCCGCCCCTACATCACCGATTGCTCAGTGATGTCCTTGGCATACGCAAATGGCGTGCCGAACTGAAACTGGCGCTTCTGCAAGCCCTTGATCCAAGCATCTTCAAGAGCCGTGCGTCGCGTCACATTGCTCGAACTGTCTCAACACCGACAATCGACACTGAATGATATCCGACAAGATCAGCTGGATTGTAATGTACCCCGATTTTCGGGCCACGGACTTGATTGGAAGGGGCCGCTCCGTTTGATAGGCGGAGCCCATGATGACGACGAAGACCAGGCGCAAGATCGACGCGACCTTGAAGGCAAAGATCGCGCTGGAAGCCGTGCGGGAGCAGGCGACGTTATGTGTGTGGAGCTTAGTTAGGTCGCGTGCAAGGTCCCCAATCGCGCCAGGCCCTGCTCAATGAGCGATGTGGGGAGATAGCTGAAACACAGGCGTACATGATCGCCGCTTCGTGGGCCATAATTGCGACCATTTATGAGGTGAACGGCGTGCTCGCGACGCGCAGCCTCAATGAAAGTCTCAGCCTCGATGCCAGCGGCCAACCGCACCCAAAACGAGAAACCACCGCGTGGTACGACATACTCTGGCTCGCAAAAGCGGCTGGACTGCAAGAGCGTATGCAGGATATCCCGCTTGGCACGATAATGCTGGCGCAGGCGCGCAATGTGCGCATCAATGGCGCCAGATTGCAACAACGCTAGAACGATATTACTGACGATGGGGCTTACGCCGCCATCGCATTTTAGCCGTGCAAGCCTGTTGATGATGTCCGACTCCGCAAGCACCCAGCCTACCCGTAACCCCGGTCCGGCGACCTTGGAGACGCTATGGATGTTGATCACGTTGCCGCCTGGTGCCAGCCAATCAACCGTGCCGTTATAGGGCAGCTCCGCATACACAAGATCCTGTACCAACGCCACGCCATAGTGGTCCAGCAGCGCTGCGACCCGGGCCATATGGGTGCGCGACATCCGGCGCCCAGTCGGGTTATGAAATGCTGGCGTCGTATAGAAAAGCTTGACGCGGGTATGACTATGCAACATTGCTTCGAGTTCATTCAGATCGACCCCCTCTGCGCACATACCGAGCTGGAGGACGTTCGCACCCACTATCGAAAAGGTGCGCAGTGCGCCCAAATAGCACGGGTCCTCGGTCAGGACGACATCGCTTGGGTCGATCCAAGCGTCGGCAATCAATTGTAAAGCCTGCGAAGCGCCACCCGTAAGGACAACTTGGTCATGGCGCACACCGTAGCGCCCTGCGAGCTTTGTACGGAGCTCGGGTAAACCGAGCGCATCCGTATACTGCGGCAGATCGGCGGATGCGACCCCGGTATCCCGGTTAAATGCATCCGGCCAGGCCAGCTCTGTAAACATCACCGGATCGGGCAGGCCGTAACCGAAATTGATGGCGTGCTTCGCACCTGAGTAGGAGAACGGGGCAAAGCCCTGAGCGAGGGCGCTGCGGTTGGAGGCCCGCGAAGTCATGGTTTTGTCTCTCAAACAGATTGCCTCACCTGTTCTGTGCGAAAACGCGTGTTGTACGCTGCAATGAAGTTCGCAGATACCGCCGCACTGAAATAAGGGAAGTCCACCCTCGCGCCCGGCAAGGCAGCTGCTGCAGCAGGCTTCTTGAGGGACGGCTGCCAGGCTGCGCCGAAGAAATGCTGACCGTAGCGTATCGCTAGCTCAGGTACCACGGGATAAAGCAGACTCAGGAACAATGAGACCTTCGCAGCACTCCACTTACCATTATCCTCGCGCGCAAAGTCGGCCGCCTCCAGATACGTGTCGATGATATCAAGCGCATCCCAGAAACGCAGCGACTCGATCGCATCGGCATAACGTTGAACCAGGCTGCGGAGAGTAGGGCAGACGTGCTTGCTGTCGACTATGCGTGCGTTGTTGGCTGAGTGGCGTAACGCATCCTCCCAGATCCGAAGGCGTGACGCTGCCATGATCAGGCTCTCGACATCGAAGTCGTTCTTATTGCTGTCGAATGGCTTGGCCACTCGCACCAGCGCGTAGCGGAGTACACTGGCGTCGACCTCACGCGTCACTTCATCGGTCCAAAGGGCATGGTCACGACTGGTCGAAAACTTTTCGCCCTCGAGCTTGTAGAAGTCCTGGACGGAATGATTTTTGGGAATTGGGTAGCCGCGCGCGAGCAGGGTGCCTGTCACACCTACCGTGTAGTAAAAACGGTTATCTTGGCCCATGAAAAACAAAAGCTGGGTGTTCGGATCGTGCAATGCAGAGTGGGCGTCCAGATTGTCACGGTCGCATAGCTCGCGAATCCCAGTGTCGAAACTCCACAGGCCTTCAAACCATGTGAGTAGGGTTTGGCCAATCAAATGTTCAGGCTGTGTTAGCTTGACGCCATGACTGAAGTGGCGCGACATCGGCAAGCCATGTACGGCGCCGGCTAACCAAGTCCGCGCCTTGTCGCGGATAACCCCGGGCCAGGCGCTTTGTCCGATGGCTTTGTCCAGCACCTGAGCCAGCCGGGGCATATCAAACACGGCCTGCTTGATCGGCCTTAGCCCAAGTGTGCTGCCGCACGTGGTGTGCCGCGCGTCGCGTAGGGTGTCGTGCTGGACAGCTAGGCCACAGTTTTCGCACAAATTACTGTCGGTAGTCGCATCGCATGCCGGACAGGTGCCAACTGCCAGCGAGTCGGCCACGAATTCGTCGCAGTGTTCGCAATAGAGCTGGACACCGTCGCGCACGTCGACATAGCCGGCCTCCTGCAGCTCGCGGAAAATCGCCAGCGCATTCTCTTTGTGGATCTCGCTAGATGTACGCACAAACGCATCAGGCGTGATTTGCACCGCGCGCAAGCACTGCAAGATCTCGTGAATGTGCTTCTGTGCGACGTCGCTAACCGGTTGGCCGAGTTTTCGTGCTTTCACCAGCGTGTACGTGCCGTGCTCATCCGCACCCGTAATATAGTATGCGCGATGGCCGGCCATACGCTGAAAGCGCGTAAACATATCGGCGAGTAAGTATACGCCGCCGACGTGACCGAGATGCAGCTTGCCGTTGGGGCAGGGGGGGGCGGGACAGACAAAATAAGTGCGCATGTCAGTCCCACCAAATAGATAGAAATTTGAGAGGACTGTCCTGACTGACGTTGCGGATAGTGTGCTGCTGGTATGGTCGCATGTAACACAACGTTGTCTCGCTCACCGGCCTCATCTGACCGTCAGCTTCGAACTCTCCATGCCCGGTAATCACCACCCACAGTTCGTGCTCGTGGTGCCCGTGCAGATCGACCGCACCGCCGGGTGCGACCTCCACCACCGAGGCGCCGAACCCGGGGCTGAGACCATCCGGAAGATGCTCCAACAGGCGGCAGACCAGCACGCCATATTCCGTTCGCATCAATGAATGATCGATCTGCTTGGTGTGCACGACGGTCCTTCCTCCGAATTGGCGCTCAATCGCGATAGAATATGCCGTTAGGCGCGTTCAGGTTTTCCGGATCTGATAGCTTGCCTTCCGGTGGGTTGTAGGCGCGCTTCATGCGCATATAATCGGCACGCGTTGGACCTCCTGTAGATGCGCGCTGGAACACCAGATAAAGCGCGCGGCGGGGGCGATTGCTCTTGTTTGGCAGTGAGTAGTGGGGGGCGTAGTCGTCGAAAATAAACACATCGCCGGCTTTCCATGACACCGGTTCCCATGTGAAGGTCTCGGCGACCTCTGGATTGATCACGCCGCCGGCATCCATTGGAAACACTCCCTCCTTATGGTGACCTGGCGTGAAGAAAAGACCGCCGTTGTCAGGCTCCGAATCGTCGATGGCAATGGCTGCCACTGCATGCACCATGCGTTCCGGTATCTTGTGCGGGATATGATAAATATCCTGGTGCGGGCGGTAGCCGCCGCTATCAGGATACTTGAAGATCAGCAGCTCCTTTAACATCCGCGTGTCCTCATCGAGTAGCGTCTCGACAGTCGTGCGAATGCGGCCGTCGGCCAACAGTGCCGCGCGCAGAGCGTCATGGTAATCCAGGAAGTTCTCCACCTTTGAGATAATCTTGCGATTGCCGGATGTCTTCTCGAACCACATCATCCATTTGTCGACGCTTACATCCCAGCGCGCGACGTCGTCCACGAAATTGGAAATCCCGTCGCGAGCGGCTGGATCGAAGAAGCCTTCGAGCCGGAGATATCCGTCCTGTTGCCATTTCTCTTTTTGCGCCTCGGTCAGCATAGGCGAGCTCCTTTCTCAAGATTACAGGTAACCAGTTGTAGCCTTCCCTCGAAGCGCAGCTACCAGCAGCACATTCAAGGCCGTCGCGCCCAGTAGCGTCAGCAACATCACGTCGGGACCAAATCCGCGGATCAACTGCCCGGCGAGCAATGGAAAGCCGAACAATCCGAGGAAATATGCCAGCGTGAAGATTTGTGAGGTGACGGGCACGGACACCTCGTGGTCGCCAGCAAGATTGACGGCCATTCCGTTGAGGGTGGAGTAGGTGAGCCCATAGCCTGTCGCGAAAATTGCCGTGGCCACCATATAGAGCGGGGTGCTGCCTGTATTGACAATGAACAGTACCAGTGACGCACCAGTAGCTGCGAAGAGCATGAGCGCAAGTCGGTGTATCGGCAGGCGGCCCATCACGTGGGCGAGAGAGAAGCGCAGCGCTACGCTGGACGCGGTAAATATCAAAAAGAACAAGTCGGAATTCAGGTGACGTGATGCGGCATAGGCGCTCTGATACGTCGACAGTCCCGAGAAAGTGCAGGCGGCAACCGCAATCATAGCGATGGGGGCAGCTGTGGATTTTCGAACGAGCGCTACGGTCGCAGTTACCGTGATTTCGATATGTGGCATCGGCACTGCGGGCAGGCCCGACATGGCACGTCGTGCGACCTCTACGCAGATGGTCGCGATGACGCATGCTATCGCGAACAGTACATAGACCATGGCCAGAGAGCCGGTGACGTTTGCCAGGAAGTGACCGAGTGGAGCGGCTAAACCGAGCCCGGTCATTTGTGAGCCGGACAAAATGGTCAAAGATTGGATACGTGCGGCGGGCCGTAGATGGCGAATGATCTGCAGCGGCGACAAGATGAAGGCCACCGACCATCCCGCGCCCATCAGCATAGCGCCAGCATAAGCTGCTCGCTCATCGAGGACTGCGCCGGCAACGAGCAGCATGGCTAGCGCCATGGTGATCGAGGCGGCGGCCACCGTCGGCATAATGCCGATGCGCTGCGCGACCCAGCCTGCCGAGCAGCAGCACACGATCGTCACAACCATGGCGCTGGAGATCAGAAAGCCTGCGGTTTCACTACTCTTACCGAGCGCCTGCATGTAGTCCGGCAATAGGAAGCTCGTGCCGTAAGCTGCTGCAATAACAATCGATGCGACCAGAAATGGTCCAAAGGCGCGGTGATGTAGCCTGACAGATAGCTCGTCCGCAGCTGTAGCGGACGCATCAACACGACGGTTGTGGAGGGGGGAGAACGACGCTCGGCTCATGTGATTGCGGCCATGTGTTGCGTGGACGGCATCGCATCCCGACCGCATGGTTCGGGCATGTCTGATGTGTCATAACCGTCCAGGATCTGCCGATCTGACGTATCCAGATAAAACGGTTGTCCGAGCAGGCTATTGATGATGAGGCTGCTGCGGTATGCGACCAGTGATAAATTGACGCTCTGCAGCCCATGCTGCAGGCGGCTTTGGTTCTGCAAATATACCGGCCCTGGCATGTGTTGATCGAACCGGACCGCGTAGTCCGGGCCGACGACAGGCAGGCTATCCTCCATGCGCGCACCCCGGAGGAGCGTTCGCAAGAAGGGCGGGGTGCGCGGCTGGAAGCCTGTGGCGAGCACTATGCGATCAACCAGGATGCTGTGATTTCGCGGCGCCGCGATCTCACTCAGATCGACTTGCCAACGTTTGTTGTGGGATGTGATGTCCGTTAGGACAATGCTGGACAACAAACGAAAACTGTCATCCAGCGTGCCCTCCACGCCGCGCTCGTACAACAGGTCATAGAGGCGATTGCACAACTCGACGGAAATGCCGTCGCTTGTGAGCTTCTCGTGCTCCACGATGGCACGACGTTGGTGGAGCGGGAGAGCGTGAAAACGCCGGCTGTACCCCGGCATGTAAGCCTCGTTTACGAAACTGTTGTCGTCCATTGCAAACAGGTTTGTCCGCGACGTCACCCACGTAATCCGCGCCGCTACGGGACGACTAAGCATGTGCTCAACAATCTCAGCGCCGCTCTGACCACCTCCCACCACGAGCACATGCTCGCCGACGTAAGGTGGATCCCGCTCGAGATACTCGGCCGCATGATAGACGGCGTTGCCGATCAGGGGCCTAGCACACGCGGGAATCTTCGGCTCTACGCCAACTCCTATCACCACAGCGCGCGCGAGGTATGTGGTTGTGCTCGTGTTGACGCGGTAGCCGTCCCTGAAGGGCGCTACGTCGACAACCTCTTCGCCAAAGCGGAGCGTCTTGAGCCGTCGTGCGACCCACTGGTAATAGCCGGTAAATTCCCGCCGCGAGGTTGAGGCGTCGCGTCTGTTGACGAAGCTGTAGAGCCGCCCGTGTAGTGCCAGGTAGTTGAGGAAAGAATAGGGGCTGGTAGGGTCTACCAGGGTCACGCAATCCTTGAGTGGCGACACTTGTAGCCGGCTGTTTGGCAACGCCAGTCCCGGATGCCAACAAAATCCCTCGCGTTTCTCTAAAAAGAGCGCGCGTAGCGGGGTAGGTTCAATCAGTGCCGCCAGGCTGAGGTTGAACGGGCCGATCCCGATGCCAATGACATCAAGCATATCCACAGAGGCCTCTGTCACGCTCGTGTAAAACCTATCCGGAGAACGAAGGAAGTCGCCTACTCGAATTGGCAGCCTACAACCTGACGTCACGTGCGATACAAGCGCCTTCAGCTGATCCAGCTGGACCGCATGCCATTCTGCCGTGAGGAGAGTGGCCGCAACAAAGACGCGCCGTGAAGCCGGCCGCAGCCACGGTCATCAGGCGTCGCCGGCCCAGCTCGGGCAAGCTCGTGATTTTGTATAGATCTGTCAGCATCCACCGGCACCCGCACGCGGAAGCACTCTTTGCGCAATTTCGTGATGGACGAGCTGTATGAGCGCGGCCGGACGCACGGGGTTAGCCATTCGAGGTGCTCACATCATACTCAAATCGACATTGGAACGCGGAGGCCTCGTGGGACTCCGACGAGTGTCGCCGGCGACCTCGGGTTCTCCATAGGTATCAACGCCCTGCGAACCGGCTTTCGAATTTCGTCACTTCTGCCTCGTGGGTTGGCGTTTAACAGCCCAAGCGAGTCGACCGACGCAGATAATTCTGACAGCGCGTTCGGAGATGGCGGCGGCCAACTGCTCGTTGTGCGGGATGCTTTCACGCCAAATCAACGCTCGCCACCATGGACAGCTTGCGGATCTGCCGTGCATCGGCGGGGAGGTACGCATCCAAATGATCTCACGGGGGGTGTTTGCGAGGGGGGTGACGCGTTGCCGCCGGCAGATATTTGCCGAGCGGCCTGGAGACGATGTTGTCCCGATCCAGGCGCGTTGTGCATCGGCACGATCGGGATGAAGCACACTCGAGCTCATAACGGACACGTCACTGCTTTGCGCGCGCCGCGCCGCAATCCGGCACCAGCGGTCGATCGAAGTCACATGCCGTCGCGGGCGGCGTCGTCGTCACGGTGATGACCTCGCCAACACTGTGGGCCGATTTCGGTCGAACGGACGAAACGTTGCGGCGTCACCCGGCGGTCTCGACGGGAACCGATTCAACCTTGTGCGTGTGAGGGGGTAGACTGGCAGAAAGGAAATTCTCTCGAAAAACGCGAGCAGGACAATTCATTTCAGCAACATAGTGTCGATGCTTGCAGGTTGGGAGACGCGTAATGATCCATGTGCCCGAGTGCGAATGCGGGGCTTGGGGCCGCGCGTCGAGCCAGTGTCGATCAGGAGGCATCGCGCCGCAACGACCTTCTGCAGCCGGCGTCGCTATAACTTTGCTCCTTTCGAGTCTGAGATGAATGCGGCGCCGCGCCAATTCGTCAACTTTGGATCGCCATTTCATTGACCATCGTGCTGTCCTGCCGGATAGTCGTCAGCAGTAGATCGTGCTGCTCAGGGTCGCCACAATGCCAACGACCAACGGTAGGTTGATGTTCGACATGCGAAGCCGCATGCCACATCGCGCCGTCTCGGCTGCGACCGGCGTCTGTAGCTGATCGTACCAACAAATCCGAATTGATCAACAATCAGGCAGGAGCGCCGGATGCCGGCGATCGAGCAGACATGTCCCAAGCCTATGTCATCGAAGTATTCGATCGAACCGCTGGTATCGTCGTCAGCGACGGACGTGGCTATCGCTTCTTCTCATCGGAGCGGGTCTTTGACAGCCTCGACGGCGGTCATTTCGGCTCCGCCCGCGCTGCGGAACGCGCGGCGAGGGCACTTGTCGAGCAACGCCGCGGCGCCGGCAATCAAGCGCCATAAAGCCCAGGGTAGACAGAGGTTTCGGCTTGTGTGGGGGCGGTGGGACCCGTCGAGCGCTCGCGCTCCCACGGCTGAGGGGCGCGGCGTCGGCCGTCGGCGCGGGTCAGGGCCAGGTGAAAGCACCACAAAACGGTTGGAGGCAACGCTGACCGCTTGAAGATGAATGGTTGCGCTCCCAACGCGGGAGTCGTCCGCTTCAGACGGTCGCGACCAGGGAGTGTCGGCATCGGTGATTGTGCGACGCGAATCTTGCTCGTGCAGCAACAAACAAGCCGCTTGTTGCGAATCTAAAAAAACGAGTTTCCCGGATACCTCAAAAAAGAGTTGGTCTTAGACTCGCGCGCTCATGGGTTCTCTGGGACTATCGACCATCAATCAATGGTGCTTGAGAAAGGGAAGCGCTGATGGTTTGCAATGATCTCGTCGAGGAGGCCGATCGTTCCGCCACGCGGAGTACTTCGCGTCTTATGGTGGGCGCGCGGCTCTGTTGATGAGACCATCCTGCGTCAACGCACCTGCACCGCAGATCGCCACGAGTTCTACGACTTCTAGCTTAGCGTCGGATTGAATTGGGTATGCACCCGCTTGTCCCGAGCGGCGTGAATGCACTGTGCTGCCTGCCTTAACCCGCCGTTCGCCCAACACAAGCCAATCACGTGAGGTGACAGCATGACCACGAACAACAATGCCATCAAATTCGCCTATTGGGTGCCGAACGTGTCGGGCGGCCTCGTCATTTCCTCGATCGAACAGCGCACCAGTTGGGAAATCGATTACAATCGCAAACTGGCCCAGATCGCCGAGAAGGCCGGCTTCGACTACGCATTGAGCCAGATCCGCTTCACCGCAGGCTATGGTGCCGACAAGCAGCACGAATCCGTTAGCTTCTCGCACGCACTTCTCGCAGCCACCGAAAAGCTCAACGTCATCGCCGCCATCCTTCCCGGCCCATGGAATCCGGCGCTGGCCGCAAAGCAGATTGCGACGATCAGCCACCTGACCAATGCCCGGGTCGCGGTCAATATCGTCTCGGGCTGGTTCCGCGGTGAATTCCATGCGATCGGCGAACCCTGGCTGGATCATGACGAGCGCTACCGCCGCTCGGAAGAGTTCATCAACGCGCTGCGTGGGATCTGGAACGAGGAGAGCTTCACCTTCAACGGCGACTTCTACCGATTTCGCGACTACTCCGTGAAGCCGAAGCCGCTCGACCCGCTGCCGGAGATTTTCCAGGGCGGTTCCTCGCGCGCTGCCCGCGACATGGCCGCCCGCGTCTCCGACTGGTATTTCACCAACGGTAACACCCCAGACGGCCTGAAGACGCAAGTCGACGACATCAGAAGCAAGGAAAACGCGTTCGGCAAGAGCTGGCGAACCAAGATCGGCATCAACGCGTTCGGCATCGTCCGGCAAACCGAAAAGGAAGCCAGGGACGTCCTGCAGGAAATTCTCGACAAAGCGATCCCGGATGCCGTGCGTGGCTTCCACCATGAGGTCCAGAATGCCGGCAATGCCAGCCCCGAGCGTGAGGGCAATTGGGCCAAATCCACCTTCCAGGATCTCGTCCAGTACAACGACGGCTTCCGCTCGAATCTGATCGGCACGCCGCAGCAGGTCGCCGAACGCATCATCGAGCTCAAACGCGCGGGCGCTGATCTGATTCTGCTGGGGTTCCTGCATTTCCAGGAAGAGGTCGAATATTTCGGCAAGCATGTGATCCCGCTGGTCCGCGAGCTCGAGGCGAGAGCGCCCGCGCACGTTCAGGCTGCTGAATAGGCGCAAGGAAAGGCAGCCAGGTGGCGGGGATTGCGACAGGAGCCGGCGTACTTCGGCTGGAGGAGCTGCCTCCGGATGGAGACGTGCGTGCGTCGCGTGGAGAACGGGATGAGGCGATAGCGAGCCGCACCGAGCGGGCCGGCCAAACGCTCGCGCGGCCGGTGCTTGGACTTGCGAATATTTCGTTGACATTCGGCGGGGTCGCGGCGCTTCGCGATATCGATCTGCACGTCGCCGAGGGCGAAATCCGGGCGGTGATCGGCCCGAACGGCGCCGGCAAAAGCTCGCTGCTCAACATCGTCAGCGGGCTTTATCGACCCGATCAGGGCGAGGTGTGGTTCGGCGATCGCTCATTTCGCGAAGTGCCGACGTCGAAGCTTGCCGCGCATGGCGTGGCCCGGACGTTTCAGAACCTTGCCCTGTTCAAGGGGCTTTCCGTTTTCGACAATGTGCTGATGGGGCTGGCGCATCGCGTGCGCGCGGGCTTTTTGCGGCAGATCGTCGGCTCACCATGGGCGCGGCGGATCGAGGCAGAGAATCGCGCGGCTGCGGAAGAGGTGATCTCTTTCCTGCACCTCTCCGAGGTTCAAGATCGCATGGCCGGAACGCTGCCTTACGGGCTCCAGAAGCGGGTCGAACTGGCTCGGGCACTGGTTGTGCGGCCAAAACTCCTGCTGCTGGACGAGCCGTTCGCCGGCGTGACGGTCGCGGAGAAACAGGAGTTGTCGCAGCATGTGCGCAACGCCCGCGACAGCTTCGGCGCCACCATCGTCTTGATCGAGCATGACATCGGCGTCGTGATGGGGCTGTCCGACCGCGTGGCCGTGCTCGATTACGGACGAAAGATCGCAGACGGCACGCCCGACCAGGTCCGTGCCGACCCAGTAGTAATCGATGCCTATCTCGGCGTCGCGCATGAGGACGATACGGAGCTTGCGATCTGATGTTTGATTATCAATTTCTGATTGAGGTTCTGATTGGCGGCCTGCTTTCGGGGGTGATGTACTCGCTGGTGGCGATCGGGTTCGTGCTGATCTACAAGACTTCCGGCGTGCTCAACTTCGCGCAAGGCGCGATGTTGCTGTTTGCGGCGCTGACCTTCGTTAGCCTGGTCGAGCGTGGTACACCGTTTGCCGCGGCGCTGGCGGCAACGCTGGCGATCATGATCCTGTTAGGCATCGTCATTGAGCGGGCGGTGCTGCGGCCACTGGTCAACCAGCCACCGATTACGTTGTTCATGGCGACGCTCGGTCTCTCCTACGTGATCGAGGGCGCTGCGCAGCTTCTGTGGGGCACGCAGGTGCATGGTCTCGACATCGGCATCAGCGACACGCCGTTCGAAGTGGCGGGCGTGCTGATCAGTCAGTTCGACCTGTTTGCGGCGGCCGTCGCGGGCAGCCTGGTTGCGCTGTTTGCGCTGTTCTTTCGCTATACCCGCACCGGGCTATCGTTTCGTGCCGTAGCCGATGATCAATTTGCCGCCCTTGCGGTGGGCCTCCGCCTGCCGCGGGTGTGGGCCGCGGTCTGGACGGTGGCCGGAATCGTTCCTTGCGGTGGGCCTCCGCCTGCCGCGGGTGTGGGCCGCGGTCTGGACGGTGGCCGGAATCGTTGCTCTCGTCAGCGGCCTCTTGTGGGGCGCACGGCTCGGCGTGCAGTTCTCGCTGTCGCTCGTCGTGTTGAAAGCGCTGCCGGTGCTGGTGCTCGGCGGGTTCGATTCGATCGCCGGTGCAATCGTCGGCGGTCTCCTGGTCGGCGCCATCGAAAAACTGGCAGAGGTCTATGTCGGGCCGTTCTTTGGCGGCGGCATCGAAGCGTGGGCAGCCTATGTCGTGGCACTCGCGCTCTTGCTGATCCGGCCATCTGGCCTGTTCGGCCAGAAGCTGGTGGAAAGGGTGTAGGCTATGACCGCTCTTACGCCCGCCAGACTGCGCTGGCCTTCGGCCGAGACCCTGTGGATCGGCATCGCGATCTTGGCCGCCTACGGCGTCGTTCCGCTTGCTGGATCGGACTATGTGCTGGATGCCGTGCTCACGCCATTCCTGGCGCTGGCGCTTGCCGCGGTCGGGCTCAACGTCCTCACCGGCTATGCGGGGCAGGTTTCGCTTGGTTCGGCGGCCTTCCTCGCTGTCGGCGCGTATGCCGCCTACAACCTCCAGCTTCGCGTCCCGGCCTTGCCGCTGCTGGTCGATCTGGTGCTGGCCGGCGGCACCGCGGCGGCAATCGGCATCGTGTTCGGGCTGCCGAGCCTGCGGCTGCGTGGCTTCTATCTCGCGGTATCGACGCTGGCCGCGCAATTCTTCGTGCAGTGGGCGCTCACCAAGTTCGGCTGGTTCTCCAACGACAATCCGTCCGGGGTGATCGACGCGCCGGTTCTCAATATTGGCGGCGTCACGTTTACCAGCGCCGCCGAACGTTACGTCTTCTCGCTGACGATCGTGGTCGTCTTGATGCTGTTGACCCTGCGACTTGTACGCTCCCAGTCCGGCCGCAACTTCGTCGCGGTGCGCGACCACGAGATCGCGGCAAAGGTGATCGGCGTGCCGCTGCTGCGTACCAAGCTGCTCGCCTTCGCGACCTCGTCCTTCCTCATCGGCGTCGCCGGCGTGCTCTGGACGTTTGCGTATTTGCGCACGGTCGAGCCGGCCGGCTTTAACCTCGATCGCTCGTTCCAGATCCTGTTCATCATCATCATCGGCGGCTTGGCCTCGCTGCGCGGATCTTTCGCCGGCGCGGCCTTCATCGTCGTGTTCCCGCTTCTACTGTCGCGGATCGGCGCCGCCTTGTTCGGCAGCGTCTTCGATTCCGGTGTGCTGGAGATGAGCCAGCGTATCATCATCGGTGCGCTCATCATTGCGTTTCTGATCGCTGAGCCCCGCGGGTTGATCGCCCTGTGGGACCGTGCCTGGTCCGCCATTCGGCCCATGAGGCGCCCAGCGATCCCGAGTTGAGATGGACTTCATCAAAAGGAGCTTGCAATGAACATGTTGAGACGTTTGAAGGTGACGATGGGCGCGGCGCTCGTTGCAGGCCTAACCGGTACGTTGGCGGCGCACGCCGACGAACAGTTTTTCCCGCTCCAGAGCTATCGCGTTGGCCCCTATGCCGCGGGCGGCACCGGGTTCTTCGGGGGCTTCATCGACTATCTCAATCTGGTCAACACCCGGGATGGTGGCGTCAACGGCGTGAAGCTGACCTGGGATGAAGGCGAGACCCAGTACGAGGTCGAGCGTGGCATCGAAGTCTATGAGCGGCTGAAGAGCCGCCCAGGAATCGCGGCCTGGAATCCGCTGTCGGTCGGCATTGCCTATGCCATGATCGACCGCATCACCAAGGACAAGGTGCCGCTGATCACCATCAATCACGGTCGTACCGATTCGACTGATGGCCGTATATTCCCTTACGTGTTTCCGCTGCTGCTCAATCCCTACAGCGAGACCTCCGGCATCGTGAACTACATTGCCTCAAGGGAGGGCGGTCCGGACCAGCTGAAGGGCAAGAAGATCGTCGTGCTCTATCATGGTTCGCCCTACGGCAAGGAGACGATTCCGATCTACAAGCTGCTGGCGGACAAATACGGGTTTGGCCTCGAGCAGATCGAGGTGCCGCATCCGGGCAACGAGCAGCAATCGCAATGGCTCTCGATCCGTCGGGCGAAGCCGGATTATGTGGTGCTGCGCGGCTGGGGCGTGATGAACCCCGTGGCCCTGAAGACCGCGCAGAAGGTCGGCTTCCCCGCTGACCACATCATCGGCAATGTCTGGTCCAATTCCGAGGAGGACGTCATTCCCGCCGGCGATGCGGCCAAGGGCTACATCGCGATCACGACCCAGGCCTCTGGCGCTGAGTATCCGGTGCTGCAGCAGGTGATCAAGACCGTCTATGGCGCGAACAAGGGCAATCTCGACGATAAGAAGCGGATCGGCAGTGTCTATCACAACCTCGGGATCGTGAACGGCATCCTCAATGTCGAAGCAGTCCGGATTGCCCAGGCAAGGTTCGGTAAGCGTACCTTGACCGGTGACGAGGTCCGTTGGGGCTTTGAACACCTGCAACTCGATCCGGCGCGGGTGGAGGCGCTGGGCGCGAAGGGCCTGTTCCACTCGATCAACGTCACCTGGGACAATCATGAAGGCGACGGCCGTGTCACCTTCCAGCAGTGGGACGGCAGCAAATGGAAGGTCGTCTCGGACTGGATCGCGCCCGACTGGGCGTTCCTCCGGCCGATCATCGAGAAATCGTCGACGGCCTATGCGAAGGAGCACGCCATCAAGATCCGTACCTCCGGTGACGATCCGGTGGGCCAGTAGCGTAAACGCGACGCTCAATACCTGCGGGAGCAGAGGCTCCCGCAGGTTCAGATCAATGGGTCAGGCATGAGTGACGTTCTGCTTTCAGTCGAGCGATTGGCCGCAACCTACAATCGCGCCATTCGGGCCGTGAATGACGTATCGTTCGCGGTTCGGCCCGGTGAGATCGTTGCCGTGCTCGGCGCAAACGGCGCCGGCAAGTCGACTACGCTGCAGGCAGTCTCGGCGCTGCTGCCGGCGCGGCGGGGCCAAGTGGCCGCCGGACGCATTGTTTTTCAGGGCCGCGACATTGCATCCGCATCGCCCGCGAAACTGGTCCGAGCCGGGATTGTTCCGGTCCTTGAAGGCCGGCATTGCTTTCCATCGCTGACGGTGGAAGAGAATCTGATCACCGGCGCGATCGGCCGCGACGCAAAATCTCGCGAGATCCGCGCCGATCTCGATGACATCTACAAGCTCTTTCCGCGGTTGAAGGACCATCGCAAGACAATCTCCGGGCTCACCTCGGGTGGCGAGCAGCAGATGACCGCGGTCGGCCGCGCGCTGATGTCGCGGCCGCGACTGCTGGTGCTCGACGAGCCGTCGATGGGGCTCGCGCCACTCGTCGTCGAAGGTATTTTCCGTGCGCTGAAGCAGCTCAACCGCGAACAGGGCCTCTCGATCCTCGTCGCCGAACAGAATTCGACGGTCGCGCTGCGCTTTTCCGATCATGCGGTCGTCCTTGAGAACGGCCGCAGCGTGCTGTCCGGCGCATCCGTCGCGTTGCGCAACCGCGATGACATCAAGGCACTTTACCTCGGCGGTTCACAGCAAACGGATGTCGGCGAGAAACCGCTCATCCGC
Organism: Bradyrhizobium sp. WSM2254; assembly: GCF_000472645.1. Classification (NCBI taxonomy): domain Bacteria; kingdom Pseudomonadati; phylum Pseudomonadota; class Alphaproteobacteria; order Hyphomicrobiales; family Nitrobacteraceae; genus Bradyrhizobium; species Bradyrhizobium sp. WSM2254. The sequence goes on from NZ_AXAB01000018.1 coordinate 44,048, forward strand.
GCCATTGCTGGACATTGATCAACACAGGGGAGAAGAACCATGGCTAACGAGAATCTGGCGCGCAAGATCGATCAGGACGTCTATTCCCGGCTGGATGCCGCGATCGATGCGACCGTAAAGGTCAATGCCGATCGTAATGATCTGGAAAGCCGCTTTCCCAGGGAAAATCTAACGGCGTTGGCTGAGGCTGGTTGGACCGGCGTGCTGAACGAGCCGCGGTTTGGCGGACTTGGGCTTGGTCATGTCGATTTTGCGGAAGCCGCTTACCGCATCGGGCAAGCTGACGCGTCGACCGGCCTCGTCTACATCATGCATGTCGGTGCGGCGCAGACCATCAATCTGTTCGGCAGCGATGATCAGAAGGAGCGCTGGCTCAAGACCCGCAATGGCGGCCTGCTTGGCACCTATTCGACCAGTGAACGCGCCACCGGCGGACACTGGTGGTATAATTTGTCTGAAGCCTCGCGTGACGGTGAGGACTATCGGGTCAATGCCGAGAAATCCTTCACAACGAGTTCCGGTCAGGCCGACTTCTATGTGGTGCAGACGCGCACGCCCGGCGCCAAGGACCAGGCCGATATCGTCTTCTTCATTGTTGACGGCAAGTCTCCGGGTCTAGAAGCGAAGCCTTGGGATGCCCTCGGCGTGCGTGGCAATCACTCGGGCCCCATCCGCTACACGAACGTGCGGGTACCGCGACGAGATCGGCTCGGCGCCGAAGGGCAGGGCAAGGAAATCATCTATAACGGCGTATCACCAGTCTATCTGATCGGGCTCGGCGCGGTCTGGGAAGGCGTGGCCCGCGGCGCCTTGAGCGCGGCGGTCGCGCACACCACGAGCTTCGTGCATAAGGACCGGAACAAGAGTCTCTCGGACTACCAAGCAATTCGTCAGGAGCTCGGTGCGGCCAAGGTGCTTGTCGAGACGCTGCGGCCGTGGCGTCTCGAACTGGCCGCAAGGCTTGACGCGCTGTGGCGCGCTGGCAAGCCACAGAGCGAAATCCTGATCCCGTTGACCGAGTTCAAAGTCCATGCCGCCGAAGTCGCGAACAAAGTCGCTGCGACGGCACTGACAGTGACGGGTGGCTACGGCTATCACCGTGGGCCGATCGAGCGCGCGTTCCGCGACGCGCGCGCAGCCATCGCGATGGGACCCTCGAACATCATTGCCCGGGACTGGATCGGCAAATCGCTGGTCGGCCTGCCCCTCGAGCTGTTCTACGAGGGGGGCGAATAGATCGAAATCAGCGAACTTGATCTGCCGATCGGCGGAACGAACATCTCGTGCAATGAGTGGAATTTTCAGGAAGAACGCGGTAACCGAATCGGTGATCACCGCCACTCCACCAGCAGATGCACAGACGACGACCGGCCCTCTTGACCTACTCGCGGCAGAGGCGCTTTGGCAATTTCGTCGGGGCGGGGCGCCTTTGCGAGTCTTCTCTCGTGCTCGCAACCTATCCAAATCGGCAGGACGTCACATTCGGAGTACGCCGTAATGCGGCGAGGTGATTGGGCTGTTGAGCGAGGCACTCAGAACGATTGCAAGCGCGTTTCTGGTATCGACTGGATCAAGAATGCCGTCATCCCACAACTCGGATGTCGCATAGTACGCCCTCGACCGCTCCCGATATTCTTCCAGGATCGGCTGGCGAATGGCTGTCAACTCCTCCGTGGAGAGGTGCCCATCGTGACGGGCCAGCTGTCTTGCCTTGACATGTGTGAGCACGCCCGCTGCCTGCTCGGCGCCCATCGCCGAAATCTGAGACTGCGGCCAAGTGAACACAAAACGCGGATCGAAAGCCCGTCCCGCCATAGCGTAGGTTCCAGCTCCGTGGGAGGCGTTACAGACGATTGTGAATTTTGGCACCGACGCCCCGGAGACAGCCATGATCAGCTTGGCGCCGTCCTTGGTTATGCCACGCCGTTCGTAGTCGCGGCCCACCATAAAGCCGGTCGTATTCTGCAAAAAGAGCAGAGGTGTTCGCGACTTGTCGCACAGTTGAATGAAGTGAGCGCCTTTCAGAGCGCTTTCGCTCAACAGCACACCGTTGTTTGCGAGAATACCAATCTGATAGCCATGCAGACGCGCGAAGCCGCACACAAGAGTCTCGCCATAACGTGACTTATATTCGTGGAACCGGCTGCCATCAACCAGACGGGCAATGATCTCCCGCATGTCGAATTGCGTCCGAGGATCCCTCGGAAGAATACCGTACAGTTCGGATGCACTATAGGCGGGCGGCTCCGGAGCGGCCCGGTTGATCAGGGCTTTTACAGGATCACTGAAGCGAGCGACAATATCTCGGGCAATTGCAATCGCATGCAGCTCCGAACTTGCAAGATAGTCGCTCGTCCCCGATACGCTGGTATGCAAGTGAGCGCCGCCGAGTGCTTCGGCGGAAATCTCTGCACCGGTGGCAGCTTTGACGACCGGCGGACCGCCCAGAAAGATCGCTCCCGTGCCCTCAACAATGATGTTGTAGTCGCTAAGCGCCGGGACGTATGCGCCGCCGGCGCTGCAATGGCCCATGGCTATACCGACCTGCGGTACTCCCATCTTTGAAAGAATGGACTGATTGCGAAGGATTCGACCCGCGTGATAGCGATCAGCAAAGAACTCCGCCTGTAAGGGCAAGAAGCCGCCGGCACAGTCGCACAAATGAACGACCGGCAGGCGATTCTCGATCGCGATGTCCAAGGCCCGCACGATCTTCTTGACCGATAGCGGATACCACGCCCCGCCTTTGACGCTAGCGTCATCTGCGTGGATAACGACCTCTCGACCCGCGACGATGCCGATCCCAACGACCTGAGCGGCGCCGGGCACCTCACCATCATAGGCTTTGTTAGCCGCCAGTGTCGAAAGCTCGAGGAACGGGGTTTCCGGGTCAAGCAAAGCTTCGATCCGATCACGCACAAACAGCTTGTTTTGCCGCTTGAGACGCTCAAGATCCCGTACCGGACGCGCGAAGCGGGCGGCATGCTGGCGCTCCTCCAATTCTTTTGCAAGTCGCCTGTTATGAACTTCGTTGAGCCGATAGTCTTCCGAATTGACATCCACCAGAGACGAGAGCTGCTGCATTTCAGGTCCGCTCCTCTAGGAGCGTAACCAGTACAGCATCCTGTTCAAAGCTCTCGCCTTCCTTGAAGTGAATTCGCTCGACAATGCCATCTTGCGGAGAACGTATGACGGTCTCCAACTTCATGCTCTCGATCGTCATCAGGGCCGTCCCGGCAAAAACGGCCTGACCAGGCGAAACACGGGCGCCAATGACGACGCCCGGCATTGGCGCGCGAGCGACGGCTTGGCTTATCTCCTGCTTCGACGCAGCAAGCGTTCGCAATGGGTCGCGGTAATGCAAACTGCGCGTTTCGCCACTCATGTGCACGTGAATGGTTTCGCCATCAATGACGAACCTGACGGGCTGGCTTTCACCCGCAATAATAACAACACCGCAGCCGTCACCGCGATGGGAGAACGCGACCGGGGCAATCACCCTGTCATGCAAGAAGAGACGGTAGTCCTCTCGGCATCGTGACAGCCATAGCTGGTATTCGACGCCATCGACCTCAAAAGAGTGATTCACGTTAGTTTCTCCAACTGCCCAGCGCCGCGTGAAGGTCGGACACGGCATCTGCCGATTCGCGGACCGGTCCGGTCAGGAGGGCGCCTGCTACCAGGAAGGCCGACAAGTCGGCCCGGGGGTCGCCTGCGGCGATCTGCGGATGTTCCTCAAGATAACCTGTGTGAATGTGTCCACGCAGAAATCCGTCGTCCGCGAGGATTCGGGCAAGGAAGCTTGCATTGGTTGCGCAACCGAGAAGCACCAAGTCCCGCATCGCGCGATGCGCCTTTTGCGCAGTCTCGATACGGGAGGGGGAATGCACGATGATCTTGGCGAGCAAGGGGTCGAATGCTGTCGTGACCCTCTGACCTCGCGAAAGGCCGCTGTCGATGCGTATACCGTCGCCGTCGGGGTAGTCGAGCACAAGGGCCTTACCTGTTGTCGGCGCATATCCGCGCTCCGGCGCTTCGGCACATAACCTGGCTTCGATGGCGTGTCCGTTCGGCACAATGTCCGATTGTGCCAATCTGAGTGGGCGGCCCGCAGCGATGTGGATCTGTTCGGCAACAAGATCAACGCCGGTGATCATCTCGGTCACCGGATGCTCAACTTGCAAACGTGTGTTCATTTCCAGAAAATTGAACTCTTCTCCGCCAAGGATGAATTCGACAGTGCCTGCACTGTGATAGTTGGCTGCGCGGGCGATGCCGACGGCGGCATCGCAGATCCGTTGACGCAACTCCGACGACAGCCCCGGCGCGGGCGCCTCTTCGATGACCTTCTGAAACCGACGCTGGATCGAGCACTCCCGCTCGAACAGATGAGTAACGTTTCCGAATGCGTCGCCGAGCACCTGGACTTCGATATGACGCGCGCTTTCGATATATCGTTCGACATAAAGCCGCCCATCTGCGAAGTAGCGCTGCGCCTCGCTGCGCGCCTGCGCAATTGCATCCTCCAGGGCGCCGGTGTCGCGCACAATCTGCATGCCCTTGCCGCCACCGGCCGCGGAAGGCTTTACGACCAAAGGGGCTCCCAGGGCCCGGGCTCTGCGCACGAAGGTCGTTGGATCATCTTCCTCGATGGTGCAAGGAGCGACTGGAAACCCGTGCCGCTGTACGAAGTTCCGAGCCCGGATTTTGTCGCCCATCAGTTCGATGCTTTCGGGGGCAGGTCCGATGAACGTGATGCCGGCGCTCGTAACGGCCCTGGCGAACTCCGCGTTCTCCGACAGAAATCCATAACCTGGATGCAGTGCACCAGCGTTCGCTTTTCGGGCGGCGGCGATAATCTGCGGGATGTCGAGATAGGCCGCAATCGGCGTGCGTCCTCCGATCGCGATGGCTGCATCGGCCATGGAGACGGCAAGCGTGCCGGCATCAATGTCGTGGTAGACGATCGCAGAACGAAGCCCCAGCTTGCGAAGGGTCTTGATGATACGAACCGCGATCTCCCCCCTATTGGCGATCAGAACGGTATCAAAAGGCAGTTCGTGCATGTCCGTACCTTCTGCTGCATGGTGTGCTCGACGACAGACGTTGCGCTTGGACGCGACGATCGTCCTGTCAGCCCCGCGTCACGTATCACAACCGTTGATCGGATCGGTCTAAGGCTGCGGCACGCACTCGTGCCGCGGCACGAATACGATCGAGCGAAACCAGCTGTCGCGCATACCTCATCTCGAGCCGCCATTTCCTGTGGCAGCGTCCCGAACTGAGATGATTTGGCGACATGGCACGCTCAAGCGGTGGATATTGGCTTTGAGACAGGCCGCGACGGCGTCCTCATCAGGTATGTGGGCGCCGCAGAGGCGAAACGCATCCGGTGTGCACGCCTGTCGCGCCTCCGCTGGGACCGGCCGATCTCGCGCACCTGCACTTGCGCAGCACAGAGCTGTCGTCATTGCAACGCCAAAAAGAACAATCGTAGAGCGATGCGCTGTGGGGCGCGACGACCCGGTGGTTCGCTGCTTGCGGTTCAATGGCTATCCTCTGTCGGTGTGGCCTATGATATTGTTCATGCTGTCGGAAACGACACCAGCGCGTAAGAGACGCCGACGTCGCTCTCAGCTGCACGAGCGGTTGGCGTGCTTCCGATGTTCCGCCCTCGCATCGGAAATCGTGCGATGGGCGAGCTTGCGTTCAAGCCCCGCCGTGATGCGAGAATGCCGCGCTCCGATTTCAGGTGCCCGGTTCACCCGAGCGGCCGTCGGACCTGCGGTCCGCGCGTGGTGACCGCTTGGCCGTGTGGGAAGTGCACGGGCATCAGAACAGGGTGTCGCGATGCAGGTTAGAGAGTCTGTGAGGTTCACTATTCTCATCATGCGCCAGGAAGTGACCGACGGTCGGACGTGGTCCGCCGCCTTACCTGCGTGATGATACAAACTCACGTTACGTGCGATTCAAGCCCCTTGAGAGCCGCTCGCGAGAATAGGTCGAGACCGTCACGCTGCCAGAAGGGTCTGTGCCGAACAAAGTACCTGCCCAATGCTTGAGGCGGTCCGCATTTGCCGTTGCCGCGAGCTCATGGGATATGCAGAGCGAGAACACCCGTGCAGGCGCCAGGCGAATGAAGGCGTCTTGGGGCGCGCCATACGCCTCAATGGCAAAATGTGCGCGGAATCACAACGCGGCCTGCACCGGGGCAGGCCATCTCCTCGCGCGCAGTTCGATGCGGGCCTACCGCCCGGATCCGGTACCGCCGTGCATGGCGGAAATGCTTGTCGCAGCCGCGCAGTCAAGCCTCATCATGCTCCACCTCGAAAGGACGGGAGCATGATCCACTTCGGTGTGCCGTTCCGGGGCGCACGCGCGGCTATCTTCGAAAACGCGAACCTCTCACGGCTCGAGTGCGATCTGCAAGCCCTCGTCGCCTCCAACGTGAACGTAACGCGGCCCGATTGGCCGGCCTCGACCGCTGGCGACGGTGACAATGTCTTCCAGGGGAGCGGCGCGTGCATCCGCCTCAGGGCGGGACAAGATCAGATCCGCATGGAACAGACCTTCCGATTCCAGTCCGGTCGCATCGATGCCAAGAGCCGCCAACGTGGCCAAAGTCCTTTCAAATTCTTCAGCATCGCGAAATCGACGTTGAATAAATGTCGCGCCAGGAAGACGTTCCGTCACAAGACCACGCTTCGCGAACGTCGCAGCCAAGGAATCAAAAGGAAACATCCGCAGCACGAAAGAGATGATCCATGGACGCTTCTCTGTCGCATCGAGAATTTTGCTGAACGTCTTCTCGGTGACGTAGCCGATGCAGCCCGTTGACATGATGACGTCGGTGGAGCGGAGAATACGCGCGCTTTCGGTCGAAAGCTGTTCCTTTTCAAGGTCGGCGACAATACCTTGCTCAAGGAGACCAACGCCCGTTGCATAGCTGACGGCCGGTGCTGATACATCGAGACCGATAAACCGCGCAAGTCCAACATCAGGCCACGCCGAATAAAAATTGCGATCGAGACGCACCAGTGTTTCGGAACTGATCGCCCTCATCTCGCGTCGGGCATAGCGGTGACGCAAGCCGCCGAAGGTCAGTGGAAACCGATGCACCGCCGCGTTGATGCCGTATGAACAGCCGACATCAAGCACGATCGGCTTAACGCTGGTTGTCGAGGCTTTCGCTGCCAGAATCTGACGCACGACCGGCTCAGCCACATCCGGGATCATGTAATCCAAGTCTCCCAGGACGGAGAAATACGCTCTTGGATCATCCGAAGCATAAATGTCATCGAAGACAGCTTTATCCTGATTGATACGCGAAAAATCTGTTCGCAACCCCACGTCTCCATATTTCAATTTGCACGTAAGCCCGAGGCTCTTGCCTCGACCGGTACTCTCTTATTGCAGATGTTGGCCGATCTATGAACCTCACGGTGCTTTGCGTTCTGCCTGACCCCAATTCCTTGAAAGTGAGCCAGTCATTCTCCCTCCGTGAGGCCTGCAGCTCGTCGCATTGATGCTGACGCTGCACATTGCGGCGGGTGAAGACGTAGAGCGATGGCCAATCCGTGGCGACAAGCTGCGCATAAGGACGCTTTCCAAGATGCTGGGGCCGGGCTCGAGGCGGGCTGCGAGCATCTTCTCGACATAACGCCCACTGCAATAGTCGTTCCACTAGGCTTCGCCCTCCGCCTAGGTCTCTCTGTATGTCGAGGAGCCGGATGCGCTAACAGCTCAAGCGCATGACAATGTCATGGACCAATCGGACCGTAGAGACGATCTCTACAATAGTGGCCGCGATCTTCCCTTCGCAACCGCTCGAAGTAAGGCCATTGCTGCCATCTTGTAGTGGCTTGACCTCTCTCGCATCCAGACTGTTCAGCGAGACATCAGATGCCCCCCGCGCGCACGTGACCTGCCAATACTGTATTCATGATCGCCCTCCGGTCTTGACCTCTCATCTTCCTTCCCGCCTGGGCGAAGTCCTACGGGGGCTCTGAGAGCGTCTCGCCATTCTTCGAACCGACCCGTCATTCTCCACCCGCTGCGGCGGTTTCGGTTGCGAGCGATTCATCGGTTTGAATGAAAGAATATCGGAAGCCGGGTCACAGCTCCCTACCATAATTGGGAGGAGCGTGAGCTCGGTTCACTTCTATAGTCCCTCCTCGCACAGGCACTCAGCTTGTTGCAGCTTCATCGCGAGAGATCGGAAAAATCTCGCGTCCGCGCTGCACAGAACAGCGTGCTCATGATGACGCTCTACCCTTCGACAGGTTCAAAATGAAGTCTGGGCGATGTCAGGCCCGGACTGGAGGCGACTTCGAGACAAGCATGTCAGAGATCACGCGTCGTCATGTGTTAGCCCTTGGAGTTTCAGCGTGGCTTCCGGTGATGTCCGGAGGCCCGGCGCGATTCGCCGGGCCGGACCGAATCCCGGTTCTTGACCGAAAGTCGAATATCTATTTGAGCGAAGGAGAGACGGACCCTCGAAGCCTCCCAGCTATTGGGGCGCTGAGAGCGATGATGGTGTTTGTAGACTTCGCTGACGCACCCGGCGATGTCAGCGGCACGGAAGGGATAGAAGATCATCTCACCGGACACGGTAAGGCCGAGAAATGGTTTAGGGACCAATCGTACGGGCGCCTCACCTTCGAGATTGCCAGAATTCCTGGCTGGCGGCGCATGCCTAAGCCCTCCACCAGCTACACCGGCGCCAACAAACGTTTCACATTCCAGCAGCAGAAGGACTATATCTCAGACGCCGCAGCACTTTTCCCAGAACTCGATGTCCGAACCCACCCCCTGTTGCTTGTCGTTAGCGCGAAGACCGACGGGATTGCTATTTCACCAACATTTATCGCCACGCCGATCAATGCAGCTATGACTCCAACGGGGCCGGTTCGTTGGGGCGTGACCTTCGGCAAGGACAGCTATACCAACAACCACATGAACCTGTGTCATGAGATGTGCCACACCCTCGGGTTGCCTGATCTCTATAACTTCGAGCCACCGCGATTTACAACCGGCTCCTGGGACATCATGGGCGATATCTTTCGGGGGACTTCGCTGATCGGCTGGCATCGCCACAAACTTGGCTGGCTTGCAGACGAGCGCAAGGCGTACCTGACGCACGGTGAGTGTGAGACTGTCCTCACACCATTGCCAGGCAGCACAGGAACCTCGATGATTGTGGTACCAGCCGACGGCGCGTTGAATCCATCGAAAGTGTACGCGATCGAACTTGCACAGCCGATTCGAGGCCACGATGGCACAACCACCGGCGACGGTGTCCTTGTCTATAGCGTTGATGCCGTCATCCCGACTGGACAGAGCCCGGTGAGAATCGTGCCGGCCAAAACGACGGCGAACTTCAACTACGGGGAATTGTTCGAAGCGCCGTTCTCCGCAGGATCAATCCTCGATGACCCGACGTTGCCGTTCAGTCTTTCGATCAAAGCCAAACGCGAGGACGGCTACGTTGTCGGCGTGAAGGTGCGCTAGCCGGAGTTTTCGCAATGCTATTCCTCCGCTCAAGGGCGGAGATGCTCCTCGAATTCCGCACCGGACCAGATCGCAGCCTGAGGGACACAAAGCGGCAGGCAGACTCTTTCCAGGGAACGGTGCACTCTCCTGGCGGTCGCTTCCGCACGACCCCACTCTGCGATGTGATCTCGGCGCAGCCCAGTCTCGACGTGGGCCAGATTAACCGTAACAAATGAAGCTGGCTATGGCCTTCGGTAACAGCCGTCACTACGTCGTCGACAGCATCATACCTCGACATTTTGTCCAGACCGCCGCCAAGGCCGGGATTGGTGCGGGACTCGTAACCGCGATCTTTGATGAGCTGCGCACACAGGCGCTGGCGGCGATCGAACAGGTCACCGCGTCGCTTCCGAAGGCATTTCCTAGCGAAGTCGCTGACAGCATCAGCAATGGGGTCAAAGCTCGTCTGCGCAGGTTGGAGCAAGCGTGACGCCAAAAATCGACGTGCGACCAGCTGATCGGAGCCGAGGGGCATTTCCTGCCCCTTCCAGAAATCTCCCGCTCAATCGCACCGACTGAGCAAACAGCCGTGACCAATCGTGTAGGTGGGGTATCGCGTGGGATACTTGTGCACCAATCTTCTATCGGGACCTAACCTTCTGATCCACGGGCATTTCGAAGCGAACGGCTGCTGGGATTTGCATCTCGGATCGGCCCTTCTGAACCAACGTGAACCTCATACTCACGACTGTCTGCGCATGACCGGTTTGCTTAGAGCAGGCTGGATCAGGCTATGAAAAACTATGCGGGAAGCCAGCTGGCGTCCTGCCTCGGTCACCTCAAGGTATCGCGGGTCTGAGACCGCCGCCCGCCCGCTGCTGACGCCCGGTGAGACGATGCAGCTGCAGCCATCAGATGAGATCGTCAGGATGAAGAATCTCCATCCTATCCGCGCCAGGAGGGCGCTATTACGAGGAAGGACGGGTTCCGGCAGCGCATCCTGGCGCCTCCGACGCTGACCAAACCCAACGACCTACGGCGCGCCTTGAGCGGGATGTCGCGATTTCGATCGAGACGTCGCTCTCTTCATCCACTCCTGGCTGGCGGCGTTATGATAATTTCATTGCTGCGTTGGGCCGCCGATCAAGCCGTGGGCCCAACCTGAGGCAGGAAATCCGGATGACGTGGATGGCGTTCAAGAGACCGCTGTGCTCCGCCCCATTTCTATCAGCGGACTATTGAGCGCTTGCCTGAAAGGTTCTGTCCACGGCGGCGCCACGCCGCACGAGGCTCGTCTGCGCTAGCTAGCCGGAACGACGTGGACGACGACATGAAGGTGAGACCCCTCGTCTAACCACAGTTCCGTGCGAACCGAAGCTGTCGCCTATTCCGACGTCACAAACTCGTAGGTGAGGTTGTGAGCGCTCTGACCACGTGTTCAGGTACACTCGCGCACGATTTGATGCAATGAGAGGCATGCCAAAACCAGAGTGCAGATCCGTCACGTCTCTGCTGCAGAACTGTTCAAGAGAACGCCATGACGCTACGCTTGATGATCACCGACAAGGGGCCCGCGATATGGGTCGGATTGCAGAGAGAGAGAGCAGCCTAAGCATTCAAGCCTTCCCTCATTCGCCCTGACAATGTTGCTGCCAGCTCCAGACTTCCAGATGCTGTCAGATTGGCGATCCCTTCCTCATCCGCTCCAGCTGCGCACGAGCGTCAGCTTGTCGTCAGATTGACTGAATATATTCGCAGCAGGGCCTTGGGGCGCACACGGTGCGGAAACGTACGACCGAAGCGATAGGCGAATCTCCATGCATATCCAAATCAGCGCCTCATCCACAGGTGCTCATCAAGCCGACGAATCGAGCCAGTCGATGGACGATTGCAACTTTGCGGGAAGACTTGCTGATCTAGCACTTCAGGGCAAGCTGTCACCTGGCGGTGCGTGCGACAAAATGGGACTCTGCTGCAGCAAACCACATACCTCTGATGCGCATATTCCTACCCCTAGCTCCTTCCGCTCGACCCCACCCTCTTCGTCGCCCGGATCCAGCCCATCCCCTTCAGAAAGACCGGTCATTCCCCTTTTCGCATACCGGACTGCCGCATTGCGTGGCGCGAATGTAGACGGCATTTGCGCTGGTCTGGCGGCAGAGTGGCTCCTCAATCTTCCGAGCAGTCCGTCATCACGAATGAGCGCACTGCGGCCTGGCTCGCAAACTTACGCCTCAGCGGCCATGCGGCAGCAGCGGTATGAGGAACTCAAGGATCGATTGCAAAGTAATGAGGCGGAAGGTCCTCAACCAAAAGACATAATGTTGCAGGAGGCAGGCTTGCAACCATCCGAACGACGGATAGGATATGAGTTTAGCAGGTCGTCGGAGATCGCCGGGATCGTGAATGAAGTCACCGAAGACCCATCTGTCTATTTGCTCAGCTTGCGCTTCCCCGAAGGATGGCCCGGACACCTAGTCGCAACGTCCACCTCCAATGGAATGACCACTCTCTTCGATCCCAACTATGGAGAATTCGCTGTCGCATCAGACCAGGTGGGTGACTTGCTCAGAAGTTTCGCCGATGATTGCACCAACGACAGCGGCCGTTATGTCGTGACAGTCGTCACACAAAGAATGAGCTGAAATACAGACCGCAGGCCGCCGGCGGAGAGCGCCTTATCGGAAGGTGCGGCGTGCTGCGCGAGTTGGCACTTTGTGTTTTGCTAAAAGGCGGCGACTGCCGAACTCGAATCCCGCAACAACCTCGCGCGCCTGGAATGCAGAGTTCACGCTCCCGCGCGAGGCCCTTGTCGCCGGTTCAGCCTCTCGGAGAAGCGCGTCGTTCGATGTCGCGCCGGCCAAAGGTAGGTGGCAGGGTGCAATTCGCAGTTCGTCTGACGGGAAGGTGCAAGCGTTCACAAATCACCTTGAGCCCTCGCAAATTGAAGCCGGCTGTTGCTGTCACAGATGCGACATGCCGTCAGCGCCGTCTGATGCCAATGGGACAGCATGAGTCCGAGCGTATTTCGTCGGCACAGAGGAGGCCGTCGGATCGCGGCCCGTCGACCAAGGCCTGCGGGTTGGTCGCGATCGAGATGAGTGGAGTGCGCATCCGGGACAAGTCGGAAATGGAGCTGGCGGCGCTTTCGAGGGTTCTGTCGGCGCATCGGGGCATGCGGTGATTGCACTACGGTCTGACCTCAAGGTGGTGCTGGCGGCACAGCCGATCGAATTTCGCAAGTCGGTGTACACGCAGTGGTGTCGCCGTGATTGAAAGCATCGGCATCGATAGCGAGCAGATTCAGTCGAACGGGCTCATTGACACCGGTCTGGCCACGATTGCGGCGACGTTGCGGCCGAGCACGGCGAGACTGGAGGCGGCAGGATGCTGGTCCACATAAGTCTGCAGCCATAGCCCGAGTCTCTCGATCGGCATCGCGGCTGCCGCCATCAACGACTATGATGAGGCGATGCCCGTAGGCTCTTTAGCGACCAGGCGGCACGCTTCACCCAGCCGGCGAGTGTCGCACGGTCAGTACGGATGGCTTGGCCGGCCATGAGCTGCACCTGCCGGTGCCGCGGCAGATGCCAGCAAACCTCGAGATCACCTCGTGGGTCACCAGGATCATAAAAAAAGCCCCGGCCTGGGGCCGGGGCTCTCGATCCATCGCTCTAGCGCGATGGAGTCAGTATTTGAGAACGACCGGGCCCCAGAACTTGTAGTTCAGCCGCGCGGTCAGCAGGTCGAAATCCTGCCCGACGCGATCGCTAGCGACCGCACCCGCGGGGGTGCTGAAGTTCACGTTAGCGTCGTGCCGGAATATATGGTCGTACTCGACGCCGACCGACCAATTCGGCGCGAAGCCGAGTTCGATGCCCGCCCCGACCACGCCGCCCCAGCGGGTATTGTCGGTGCTCGCCAGCGGCGCGCCGGCGAGAGTGTTGATCTGATAGGTATTGCCGGTCACCGCGGCACCGCCCTTGGCGTAGAGCAACACGTTGTTGATGGCGTAGCCGACCTGGCCCGTAAGCAGGCCGAACGACCCGGTCTTGGTCTGGTTGATGTTCGTCGGGAAGGCGGCGCTAACATTGGAGCCGCTGAAATCGGCCCAGTTGCCTTGGCCTTCGACACCGAAAACCACCTGGCCCGTCTGCCAGCGATAGCCAAGCTGGCCACCAACGGTTCCGCCGCTCGCGTCATGAGAGCCCTCGGGCGTGACGCCTCCAAAATCCCAGGAGCTATGGGTGGAACCCCAGCCGCCATTGGCACCAAGATAGAAGCCGCTCCAGTCATAGATTGCGGCCGCGACCGGTGCTGGCGGCGGCGGTGCCTTGGTGTAGATGGGCTGCTGAGCGAGATCGGCGGCGAATGCGGGCGCTGCCCCGATCAACGCGACGATGCTGGCAGTCACAAGCAACAACTTCTTCATTTCGAATACGCTCCTTCACATGTCCCCTGCGCCACGCGCGTCTTAACAGTGCTGTCGCGAATTGCTGTAGCTGTCGCGCAACATTCTCGCTTCCAGAAGCGCTTAAATCTAACGCCGCGTCAGGTTGCGCGTTCGTCGATCATGATCAAACCGACAAACACGCAGTAGTCCATCGTGTATCGAACCCAAGGACGTACGCGTCAACTCCGATATGAAGTCGAGGCGTCGTTGCACTCGAACCAGAGCGATTACGACAGGCGCGCACACTGAAGCAGCGACGATCGTAGAGAATCGAGCGAGCGCTATCATGTCGTTCCATTTCCTCTGATCGTCACGACCCGGAAACCGGACACAGCCACTATCTGGTCCCTCATGACGGATCACGTCACGGTCCGTGACTGGGCTGAACGTTTAAACGATCAAGACTGCACTGGCATCAAACGCGGCACGCGCGCTGCTCGTTGACCTCGTTCACAACATCATCGGGAAAAAGCCAGTTCGAACATAGTCGCCCGATAGTGGCGGGTTCTCAACACGATGTGTTTCGTTCGCGACAAAGCGCGCGCGCGACGTCCACGTCGTGCGCATTCACGATGAGCCGTTGCGATCGAGGGCCCAGCACGCTTGGCCCGCCCCTTGCTTCGATGGCGCTTAAAGGATTTGGCTCGACTTAGTAGCAGCGGTGAATGCCGGCCTGTTGGCGGATCTTACGAGGGAGCGTGCTTTGATACTGCGCCGTCCTGATGTGCGACCAATCTTGATGAGGCGCAAGCAACGCAGGTGGTTCTGGTGCGAAGGAGCGAGCCGATTTCATTTGGAACGAGAAGGCGACCTACGAAAACGACGCGCATCGATTAGGCCCATCCGAACCGCACCTGGTGCCGCTCCCCCCGGCCAGGCCGAACACAATCTCAAAAGAGAGAAGCAATGAAATACCTGGAGGACAGCAAGGACCTGGACATCGAGACCCGGCTTTCTCGTCTCGGCCGTGCGCCCGCCGAACATTCCGGGATGGTCAACATGCCCGTCTACCGGGGCTCCACAATTGTTTCGGAAACCCTGGAGGAATACGAATCGCGCAGGCAGAGCGATCCGACGGCGAACTACGGCCGCTTTGGCTCGCCTCTGTCCCGCGCACTTGAGCTTGCCGTTTGCGGATTGGAGGGCGGCTATCGCTCGCTCCTGTTTCCGTCGGGGCTCTCTGCCTGCACGCATTCGCTTCTCGGCGTTCTGCGCGCAGGCGACCACGTTCTGATCAGCGACGGCGTCTATACACCTCTCAGGACATTTGCAGACGAGGTTCTCTCAAGACTTCAGATCACGGTGCATTACTTCTCTCCAACGCAGCCTGCAGACCTTGCAGCGAGAATCACCCAGAAGACCCGGGCGATCTATCTGGAATCACCTTCGTCCCTCACGTTCGAGGTGCAAAACATTCCTGCGCTTGTTGCCATCGCCCGTCGCTCCGATGCGGTAGTGATCATGGATAACACATGGGCAACGCCTCTGTATTTCAAGCCGTTTGTGCACGGCATCGACATCTCGATCCAAGCGGCAACCAAATATATCGTCGGCCATTCAGACGCGCTGCTTGGTATCGCCACTGCCAACGAATCGGCGTGGCCGGCGCTGCGGTCGAGTGCCCACGATTTCGGGGAGATCGCTGGGCCGGATGACATCTATTTGGCCCTGCGGGGACTGCGTACCCTGGCCGTCCGCATGAAGCGTCATTGGGACAATGGCCTCAAGCTGGCCCAAAGCGTTCGGTCGCATCCAGCTGTCGACAACATCTTGCACCCGGCGTGTCCGGGCGATCCTGGCCATGCGCTTTGGAAACGAGACTTTTCGGGGGCGAGCGGCCTCTTTGGCGTTGCGCTGAAACCGATGTCGCAGCCGCAGCTTTCGACTTTCTTCAATAGGCTGCGGCTTTTTGGCATCGGCTGGTCCTGGGGCGGATATGAAAGCCTCGTGATGCATGTCGACCCATTGAAACGCGCGGAACCATCGCTTGCACTCGCTGGACCACTGATTCGGGTTCACGCGGGCTTGGAGGACGCAAGCGACCTGATCTCGGATATGTATCAGGCGCTTGATGCGGCTTGCGAGACAAGAAGCAGTCGCGTTGATCCAGACAATGATGATGCGCTTGTCGCTGATCTCTCCAAACGAGCTTAAGCGCAGTCAACTCGAAGCCGAACCTTGGCTTGGCCAAGAGAAGTCGGCAGTGAACGAGTAGTAAAGGGAACGCCATCGGCGCTTGTTGATGAAGAGCGCGAGACCCGCTCGTCATCGAGATGCTCTGGCCCACGATTGCTGGCCAGAAGTGCGCTCGCGGGATGGTGTCGGAGCAGCTCCGATACCCCATCGAGCGGGACCGCCGCCAAACCTGGGAGGAGCGTTATGACAACCGTTGCAGCTGCGCCAACCGCGCGGGCGTCTCGGTCATGGTATAAGATCCTCTACGTCCAGGTGTTGTTGGCCATCCTCCTCGGCATCATCGTCGGCTGGGGCTGGCCGTCGCTTGCCACCTCTGACTGGATGAGGGCGCTCGGCGACGGCTTCATCAAGCTCATCAAGATGGTGATCGCGCCGATCATCTTCTGCACCGTGGTCTCCGGCATCGCTCATATTCAGGATGCGAAGAAGGTTGGCAGGGTGGGGATCAAGGCGCTGGTCTATTTCGAGATCGTCTCCACCCTCGCGCTCGTGATTGGTCTCGTCATGGGCAATCTGTTTCAGATTGGTCGCGGCCTTGCCGCCAAGCCCGATGCGGCCGCAGTCGCCAGCTATGTCGAGCAGGCAAAGGCGACCAGGTTCGTCGACTTTGTTCTTAGCATCATTCCAGACAGCGTGGTCGGCGCGCTCGCGCGCGGTGACATCCTGCAGGTGCTGCTGTTTGCGATTCTGCTCGGCTTTTCTCTGATGGCGCTCGGACAGCGCGGCGAGAGGCTGCGCAGTACGATCGACGACGCCGCGCAGGCGGTATTCGGCGTGATCGCCATCATTATGAAGGCCGCGCCGATCGGAGCGTTCGCCGCCATGGCATTTACAATCGGCAAGTTCGGACCCTCGGCGCTGGCCAATCTGATCGGATTGATCGCGCTGTTCTACGCGACCGCCGCGCTGTTCGTGATCGTGGTTCTCGGCCTGATCGCGCGGTTCGTCGGCTTCTCCATCTTCAAGTTCATCGCCTATCTCAAAGACGAGCTCTTGATTGTGCTCGGCACATCGTCCTCAGAGAGTGCGCTGCCACAGTTGATGGAGAAGCTCGAGCGGCTGGGCTGCTCGAAGCCCGTGGTCGGCCTCGTGGTGCCGACCGGCTATTCCTTCAATCTCGACGGCACCAACATCTATATGACGCTCGCGACGTTGTTCATCGCGCGCGCCCTCGGGCTCGACCTCGCTTTCGACCAGCAACTCACGATCTTGATCGTGGCGATGCTGACCTCAAAAGGGGCGAGCGGCGTCACCGGAGCTGGTTTCATCACGCTGGCAGCGACCCTGTCCGCGGTCAACCCGGCTCTGGTGCCAGGGATGGCGATCGTGTTCTCGATCGACAAGTTCATGAGCGAGGTGCGCGCACTCACCAATATCATCGGCAATGGCGTTGCCGTTGTGTTCGTATCCTGGTGGGAAGGCGAGCTCGATCGGATCACGCTGCATGCACGCCTTGGCCGCCAGGCCGATCTGCCCGATGTGGCAACGGCGATCGTGACCGCTGACGCCCTTCCTGCCTCGGAGGACACGCGCAATTCAGAGATCGCGCGTGCACGAGGAGAAAATTGGACTGAACGTGCGCGTTGCAAACGCGGACGAACGCATTCGTCGTGATGCCGTTTCAACGCGACCAACGCCGGGTGGAGTAGGCGAAGGTCGAGGTCGCGGGTGGTTCCGCGCTTTGACCAAACGGGAACGAGCATTGAAGGCGAGCTGCTGTTGAAACGGCGGAATGATGACTCAGGATTGGTCGAGTAACTCGGATTGGATCGTCCTCGCGGTGTAGAGGGAAGCATCTAGCGGCAAATTACCAAATGCGAGCTGACAAAGCAGGTAATTTGCGCCTGCTTCCTCCAGTTGATGAAGCAGAACGTTTCGAACGGAGCTCGGCGTTCCGACGACGCACAATTCACTCTCGATTGCCGCATGGAATGTCAGCGGAAGGGGTTGTGGTGTCGGGATGTCATTGCGCTCGTAAAGGAATTTGAAGCTCCGCAGCCATTGCTCGTAAGCGGATCTGGCGAGCGAATAAGCGTCCGCCTCAGATCGCCCAATCACGATCATGCGCAGCAATCCAACAAATGGCCCACGATCAGGGGCGCTGGGGCTGCGCTCTCGATGGGTGTGGTAGGCATCGGTAATTTGGCGGACGGCGGCGGCGGGCCCAACGCAGGCGAGGTTTGCGCCATTGCCCGCGGCCCAGATGGCCGTCTCGGGTCGATTGGTAGTCACCCATATCGGGGGAGATGGACGCTGGTGAGTCGTTAATGTCAGAGGAACCTCATTCAACTGGAAATGTCGGCCTTGATAGGACAGAACTCCCCCCTTCATGGCCTTCAAGAGAATGTTGTTGGCTTCCTCGTATCGGCTTGGCGCCGCATCCTCGCAAATTCCAAAGTAGCCTAACTCGACCGGCAGAGCGCCCCGTCCGAGACCCAGCTCGAGCCTGCCGCCGCTCAATTGATCGAGCATGCAGATCTCTTCAAAAGCGCGGAGCGGATGATAGAGGTTAAGCAGCATCACCAATGGGCCGAGACGGAGGTGCCGCGTACGCTGCGCGAGACTCGACAGGAAAAGACTCGGCGAAGGGCCTCTTCCATGGGGCGTGCAATGGTGCTCTGCCACGTGATACGCATAGAATCCGAGGCGGTCGTATGCCTCCGCCAACATGAGCCGATCTTCGTATTGATGGCCAATATCGCGGCCGTCGTCGTCCAGGTGATCGAAAATGCCGCAGGTGAGTTTTGACGAAGGCTGTTGTGTCATTAGAATATATCCTTGCTGAGGGGGAAGGCCTGCTCGTTTTCAGGGCGGGACTTAAGGGCCAGCCGCATCTCGCGAGCGTCGGGTCTGAGTTTTGTAGGTGCCGTGGGGTCGAGCGACGAGATCGTTGTTCCGTTCCGCCTCCGTGACGCTGGGGTAAGCGCTCGATGCGCGGCCACTTGGTCGTCAGCTGTAATAGGTCAATGCATGGCTTGAGCCGCTATCATCGTTTTCTCGTTCCACCAGTGGGATAACGAAATGAGTGGTATCGACGCGCGGTCGGCTATGCACCTCGCTTCAGGCATTCTGAGATCGCGGCAAACTGCAGCTAATGCCAATGCTGATGCGGATGCAGTGGTCAAGGCCGTCATCTGGAAAAACGGCAACGAGTAACGGTGGCTTGGTGTACCAAATGACGACTTAGGGATGGCCTAGCAGCTCGGATTGGATGGTTCTTGCGGCGTATAGGGATGCATCTAGTGGTAAATTCCCAAATGCGAGCTGGCAAAGCAGGTAATTTGCGCCTGCCTCCTCCAGCTGATTGAGCAGAAGGCGTCGGACGGGCGTTGGTGTTCCGACGACGCACAATTCGCTCTCGATTGCCGCATCGAATGTCAGCGGAAAGGCCTGTGGCGTCGGGATATCATTGAGCTCGTACAGGAATTTGAAGCTCCGCAGCCATTGCTCGTAGGCGGATCTGGCCAGCGAATAAGCGTCCGTCTCGGATCGCCCAATCACGACCATACGCAGCAATCCAACAAGTGGCCCGCGATCAGGGGCGCTGGGGCTGCGCTCTCGATGTGTGCGGTAAGCATCGGAAATTTTGCGAACACCGGCGGAGGGACCCACGCAGGCGAGGTTCGCGCCATTGCCAGCGGCCCAAATTGCCGTGTCGAGCCGATTGGTGGTCACCCATATCGGGGGAGATGGACGCTGGTGAGTCGTTAATGTCAGAGGAACCTCGTTCAAGTGGAAATGTCGGCCTTGGTACGACAAGGCTCCGCCCGTCATGGCCTTTAGGAAAATGTCATTGGCTTCCTCGTACCGGCTTGGCGCCACGTCCTCGCAAATCCCGAAACAGCTTAACTCGACTGGAAGGCCCCCCCGTCCGAGACCCAGCTCGAGCCTGCCGCCGCTTAATTGATCAAGCATGCAGATCTCCTCAAAAGCGCGGAGCGGATGATAGAAGTTGAGCAGCATTACAAATGGGCCGAGACGAAGGTGCCGCGTACGCTGGGCGACACTCGACAGGAAAAGACCCGGCGAAGGACCTCTTCCATGGGGCGTGCAATGCTCTGCCACGTGATACGCATAGAAGCCGAGGCGATCGTATGCCTCCGCCAAAATAAGGCGATCTTCGTATTGACGACCAACATCGCGGCCGTCGTCGTCCAGGTGATCGAAAATCCCGCAGGTGAGTTTTGACGAAGGCTGTTGTGTCATTTGCATAGATCCTTTTTGGGCGGAATGCCTGCTCGTTCCCCAGGAGGGCTTAAAGGCGCCGCATTTATTATGGCCACATCTCACGACCGTCGGGTCTGAACTTCGATGGGTGCCCGTGCGTCGAGCGCACGAGATCGTTGTCTCGCTTCAGCCCTGCCACACGCGCAGGCGTAAGCACTCAATGCGCGGTCACTTAGCCGTCACCTGCATGGGTCCTTGCCTGGCTCGAGCCGCTATCATCGGCTTCCTGTTTCATCAGCAGTATAACGAAGAGAGTGGACATCGACGCCCGGTTGGCTATTCACCTCGCTTCAGGCGTTCTGAGATCGCGGCAACGGCAGCTAAAAACGAGTCCATTTGTTCGTTTGTGCCAATGCTGATGCGGATGCAGTGGTCGATGCCGTCACCTGGAAAAGCGGCAACGAGTATTCCTTCTCTCTCCAGTGCAGCGTGCCACCACCTGCCGTCCTGTCCGTTCGGGACACGCGCCAGCAAGAAATTGGTATGAGAGGGCGCGACGTGGAACCCGAACTGACGCAGTGCGGCCGCAACTCGTTCTCTCTCGTGCCTGATATGTCTATGGTTCTCTTCGTAGGCCGCGCGATGTGAAAGGATGCTGACGCCGACCGCATGCGCTATGACATTCATGTTGAAGACGTTCTGGATGTTCCGCAGTCTTCCAATCAGCTCTGGATGACCAAGGCCAAAGCCGACCCGAATGCCGGCGGCCGCATAGCTCTTTGAAAGCGTTCTGAGGAGCAGGAGATTGGGGTGGCGGCGGACGAGCCGTAGACCGTTATCAGGTGCGAAGTCGACATAGGCTTCATCCAACACGACCAAGCGGTCAGATTGTGTCACGAGGCGTTCGATGTCGGCGATGGGGGCGAACGTCCCAGTCGGATTGTTGGGATTGGCTAACAAGATGAACTTGGCGTCCTTTGCCGGACCGAAGAGCAGCTGATCAATCGGAATCGAATGCGAGCCGCTCCACAAAACTTCAAGAAACTTGGCGCTCTGCAACACAGCTAGCTTACGATTGAACGAAAACCCGGGAGACAGCATTGCGACGCTATCGCCCGGCGCAAGAAAGGCCCTGTAGATCAGGCCGAGAAGCTCCGACGATCCGTTGCCGGCGATCACATGGTCCTTTGAGAGGCCGTAGGCATTGGCGGCAGCCTCCCTCAAACCGATGTTATCGTCTTCCGGATACAGATACTGACGCTCGAGCGCCGAGATCGCACTTCGCCATACCATTGTTGGTAGTGGAAATGGGTTCTCATTGGTGTTTAGTTTCACGTAACGCGCATCTGGCGCCCGCTGGCCGGGCGACTGGGCTTCTAGATCCTTAGCCGGCTGCGCCAGAGAAGAGAGCACACTTTGCAGTTTTGCATCGACCATATTCTTGTCCCTCTTGATACGCAGACGGCAGTCGCCATTAAGAGTGTGCTTGACGGTCTAGCGAGAAATCCGTTTCGCACAGCTGACGTGGCGTCGCCTGGCTCGTTGGCGATGCACGAGCCAAAAGGCGGCGGTTAGAATGCAGCGCATCGCAAGAACGATCTGGCTGTTTGTTCGCGACGTTGCGATCGCTCTGTCAATCTCAGCCGACTGCGCGCAGCCGAGTCTGGTCGCTAAGCCAGCCCTTGCAGTCCCAGCACGATCGAGCCGCAAGCCTTGGTTTGAAAGTCGGTACATTGGCAGCGTCATGCGATGCTCCCCGGCGAGGCACTGACCTACGCCGGCTTTTCTGAAGGCCGTGGCGACCTGTTTGCCGAAGCTACAATTTGACGCTACGTGCGAATCAAGTCCTGTCGACGTGCTCGTCGCACGAATTCGCGCAAGCTTGTGGCTGAACGTTCGTTGGGCCTAGCTCGGGCTTTGAGAGCGCGTGCGGCGAATCAAGGGCGGTTCGGGAGCTATCACGGGGCAAGATCGGTCGCCGGGGCGAGCGCCGGACGGCTCTCGGGCACTCGACTGTTGGAATTCTGCCCTTTGTCAGAAAGCAAACACAGCCCATGTCCTGAGCCGCGCCGCTTCACGAGACGACATTGGCTGCGAAGTCTTACGTTGTTGATCGCAGTGGCCCAGATCCTGCAACGCGCTCACCGGTGGCGCTATGGGAATAAGGTGTGTGTTTGTGCCTCGATCTTGGCGAAGAACGTGGGAAATTCGGTCGGCCGGAGCCGACGACTGGCGCCCATCGGCCTCACGCCCTTCGAAGGTAACATCCTGAGCGAGGACGCAAGACGCTGGTTCCGGCCGCGGCCTCGCACAATCCCGAGCTCCTCGCCGGAGCGCCGTCTCGGGCAGCCGGCTGGCCGATGGCTCGCTGCACTCATCCGCCGCTTCAACGTGAGCGATTCAGGTGCGACCCTGCAACCAGTGTCAAGATCGAGGTCAATCGCAGCAGATATCGGCAGCTATTATTCGGCGCCCTAGACGTCGATGAACGGCTCGCGAGCGCTATCGCATGCATCGATCGACAGTGGCGGCATTCCTGCGACGTCGCCGGACGTCACCAAGCTCGCCGTTGACGAGTTCAGTCAAGACTGCGCTCGGCCTATTCCACTTGAATCGGGGACCCGATGTGAACCGCATGTTGTTGTTCGTCAGCTAAGAGCTACGCCGACATCGATACTGTGATCGCCGGCGTTTGCGCGTTCGCCGGCCTTTGCAAGCTGCGATCAGCCCCTCGCAAAGCGAGGTTACCGAGTCTTACGAGCGAAATCGCACGCACCAACACACCGCGTCAGATTCCGAGCAATGCGATTGCATGCGAGAGCAGGCGTTTTGTCGCAGGTGAGGAATGAGCATCCCTGCAAAACATCGGCGCTCCTCGCATGGGACTGCACCAGAGGAGACCGCTAGCATCGCATTCCAATGTTTGGCCGGGAAAAAATCCCATTCTGATCGGGAAAAAGATGACGCATGCGCCAAGTTGTTATTCAAAGGTTGCCGACGGATCGCGGTCGGCTACAGATGGAGTCGGAAAATCGTTGATGCAGGTCCATGGAACTCGTGCCGTGCGCTGTGAACGCAGGACGACCTTATAACAAGGACGTTAGGACCACGATGCGTTTATAGCAGTGCCATGAAAGAGCGCTATGTCTAGCTGGCGACCTGAATTGCGCACGAGCATCAGGCGCAGCATCAAACTCGCAAAATCCAAACAAGATGGTAGGGAGGATGCTGAAAATAACGGAGACGTCGTCATGTTGAACATCGCTTCCGCACACGAAAGGCCTGACTCAGTGTCGGAGACGAGCCAAACTGTACCCATTGTGACGCTGCACGAAAGCGCCGTTGTCGGGATCTTCGAAATCTCGAAGATACTCGCCGCCCCCTGCCGGCTCGAGCTCACGTTGGCCAACGTCGTGGATATTCTGCATTCGTTTGTTCAGATGCGGCACGGCATCGTCTCGCTTTTCGACCATGATGGCCAGCCAGACATTACGGTCGGCGTTGGCTGGACCGAAGGCAGCGACGAGCGGTACCGGACGCGGCTCCCACCGAAAGCGATTGATCAGATCGTGGCGACGGACATGCCGCTCGTGGCCGAGGACATCGCAGTCCATTCGGCGTTCACGACGGCCGACCTCGAGGTGCTCGGTGCCAGCGATAACGCACGGGTGTCGTTCATCGGCGTTCCCATTCGGATCGACGCGAAAGCAGTTGGCGCGCTGACCATCGACCGTGTTCTGGACGACAGCTCAAGCATACGGCTCGAATACGACGTGAGACTTCTCACCATGATCGCCAATCTGGTCGGGCAGACCGTGAAGCTGCATCGGCTCTTTGCGACAGACCGCGAGCGACTGATGGCGGAAAAGGATCGATTGCAAAAGCAATTGGCCGAAATCCAGCAACCCGCTCGCGAGCGCAAGAAGGTCAATGTGGAAGGCATCATTGGCGATAGTCCGGCGCTGCGCGCGCTGCTCGACAAGATCGCGGTGGTTGCCAAATCGAATAGCACGGTTCTGCTGCGCGGCGAATCCGGTACCGGAAAGGAGCTGGTGGCCAAGGCTATTCACGCCCTCTCGGCGCGCTCCAAGCGGCCGTTCATCAAGCTCAACTGTGCGGCGCTCCCCGAGACCGTTCTGGAGTCCGAATTGTTCGGCCATGAGAAAGGTGCTTTTACCGGCGCCTTCAGTTCGCGCAAGGGGCGCTTTGAGCTGGCCGACAAGGGTACGCTGTTTCTGGACGAGATCGGAGAGATCTCGCCCTCGTTTCAGGCAAAGCTGCTGCGCGTCCTGCAGGAGCAGGAATTCGAGCGTGTCGGCAGCAATCAGACCATGAAAGTCGACGTTCGCGTCATTGCAGCTACGAACAGAAACCTGGAGGAAGCGGTCGCAAATAACGGGTTCCGCGCTGACCTCTATTACCGTGTGAGCGTGGTTCCCTTGCTGCTGCCGCCCCTGCGCGAAAGGCGCAGCGACATTCCGCTGCTCGCCGCCGAGTTTCTCAGGAATTTCAACAGCGAAAACGGCCGCACGTTGACATTCGATCAAGGTGCGACGGACATTTTGATGAATTGCGGGTTTCCGGGTAACGTCCGTGAACTCGAAAATTGCGTGCAGCGGACAGCGACCCTCGCCCCAGGACCTTCGATCTGCAGAGACGACTTCGCCTGCTGCCACGGCCAGTGCCTTTCGGCGATGCTGTGGAAGGGGGGATCTGAAGACGTGGCGCCGCATGCGCGCCCAACTTGCGCAGGGGCCCCGAAGCCGAGCAGCGCTGAAGCTGGTCGGTCGGCCGCCGGCGCTGTCCCGCCTGTCCCGGACGCGCAGGCTGGGCTGGGTCCAGCCGGCGCCGCGCTCGTAAGTACCGGACAGATGACCGATCCCGAGCGCGTCATCGCGGCCATGGAGCGGTCGGGTTGGGTTCAGGCAAAGGCGGCGCGCCTGCTTGGCGTTACTCCCCGCCAGATTGGCTACGCGCTGAGGAAATACGGCATCGAGATCAAGCGTTTCTGAGCGGTGTGGGGGCGGTGCGACCATAGCGCTGTCGCGATGACGACGAATGTCCGAAATGCGTCTGCACGTGTTGGAGCACGTCAGGCTCTCAGAACTTGTTGTTTACATCGACTCATGCCTTAAACCGCAAATGGTACGACATTTGCTGTGCTTTCTCCGGATTTCGAAGGTCTCTGGAGAAGCACATGCACAATGTCGTCTGCATCAAGCAGGTCCCTGATTCCGCACAGATCCGCGTGCACCCTGTGACCAACACGATCATGCGTCAGGGTGTGCCCACCATCATCAATCCTTACGATTTGTTCGCGCTGGAAGCTGCGCTCGATCTGCGCGACAAGTTTGGTGGTGAGATCACCGTCCTTACAATGGGCCCACCCTCAGCCGAGGACACTCTTCGGAAAGCCCTCACCTTTGGCGCCGATCGCGCGGTGCTGCTGACCGACCGTTGCTTCGCGGGTGCGGACACCCTGGCAACCACCTACGCACTCGCGACCGCCATCCGCAAGATCGGCAAGGATTATGGCCAGCCTGACCTCATATTCACGGGCAAGCAGACGATCGATGGCGACACCGCGCAGGTCGGGCCTGGTATCGCAAGGCGGCTTGCTGTGCAACAGCTAACCTATGTTGCCAAGATCATGACCATCGATCTCACCGCGCGCACAATCGAAGCGGAGCGGCGCTGCGAGGGCGGCACCCAGGTGTTGCGCGCAAGCCTGCCGTCGCTCATCACCATGATGGAGGCCACCAACCAGATTCGCCGTGGCGCAATGGCAGATGCTTTGCGCGCCGCTCGAGCGCCAATTGTAAAATGGAACGCCCAGGAGGCTGGCGTCGAGGATGTTTCAAAATGCGGTCTCAGGGGCTCGCCCACCGTTGTTAAACGCGTCTTCGCGCCCTCGGCGCGCGCAGAGAAGGCAGCCATCGTGGATGCTGCCGAGCAGCCGGCGCAAGCCTTGATCGACACCATTTTCAAGCAGAAGCCCAAGCTTGAAGCCGAGCTTGCCGCTCTCGCCCGAGGCTCATGACCCGGGGAGAGGTTCGGGCGATCGGCAAGGACGAGCAGCGGCCGTCGACGAGCTTACGCCGGGGCAGAGCAGGTGGGTGGACAGAGCGTTAAGCCGAACGTCGCAGGCTACGAGTGGCGATGATCCTGCGATTCCACTGCGCCGTCGAGCATTTGGACGTGTGGAGTGCAAGCGGACATGGCTTCTCCTTCGTGATCGCTTATGCGAGCCGCGCAGGCCACGGCTTTCGCGGACGTCCCGGCTATGTGGCGTCATGGCGCCCGCTTCATCGAAGTCGTAGTGCAATCAAGATCGCTGGCTCGCCCTTCACAACGTTCGCCGACGCCGAGCAGGCCTGCAACTCGATGCTGAAGCATCTGAGAGCGTGAAGCTCAGAGCCGATGCGCTGCAATGAACGGGAGCGTCAACCACATATGGCGATTGGCCCACACTATGTCGGTGAGAAGGCGGCTCGCACATTTGCGGCCGAGACGTTCCTTTTCTGGCGTTGCATCTTGCGTTGCCTCTTGGTTTCCACATCGAGCCGCTCGGCCGCGGACTCCAGCCCCACTTAGGGGGGCGTCATGTCTCTGGCAGTCGATTGGGTCGTAGAAGAGTGGCCGTATCGTCGTATCAGTCGCCGTCGGGTCGAAGACGCCCATGTCTGGGGACGAACGCGACGGCGTATCCCATCCGCGCGAGCGGTGCAAAGTCCGTGGTCTTCTTCGGGCAACCTCGCGCAGAGTCGTATCCGGCATGCTGATTGCTAGAGATGAGAAGACCCATTTCAACAATTGCGGTCCTCGGAGCGACCACCCCAGGAGTCCATCTCAAATGTATCGAATTTGTGCATTGAAAAGCTTCGCCTGCACCGCTGACTAGCGTCCGGTCTTTGAAGTGCCCTCAATCGCAGGTTATGCCCCAAATGCCTTTTCTCCAGGCGGCCATTTCTCAGTTCTTTCGGCCGACGGATCAGATGGCGTGGGCGGATCACGCGATCGGACTGCAGATCAGTCCTCGGCGGAAACAGGGCAAAGTGTCAGGCAGGAAGTTTTGATAAGCTCAACGCAGGCAATTCGTAAACGCCTCCTCGAAGCTGGCGTGTCGTTTGCGCCAAACGCCAACATCGCAAAACACCTGCTGCCCGGTGACATTGAGGTGATACAGACCGAGGTCGAGCGGCACATGCAGGCCGTGCTGGATGCCCTGGTCATCGATAGCAATCACGACCACAATACGCAGGGGACCGCGAAGCGAATTGCCAAAATGTACGTGCGCGAGGTGTTTGCCGGCCGCTTTGAGGCCGCGCCCGAGGTCACGGAGTTTCAGAACGACAGCGGTCTGGATGCGGTCTACTCGCTTGGCCCTATCGCAGTACGTTCTGCGTGCGCCCACCACCTTGTCCCCGTCACCGGCCGCATGTGGGTCGGTGTTCTGCCTGGTGACAAGCTGATCGGTATCAGCAAGTTTGTGCGCCTCGCCAACTGGATCTTGTCGCGACCCCACCTGCAAGAGGAAGCCACCGTCATGCTGGCGGACGAGCTCGAGGGCCGTCTCAAGCCGAAGGGATTGGCCCTCGTCCTCAAGGCACACCATCAGTGCATGGTCTGGCGCGGTGTTCGCGAAACCGGAACCATCATGACGACCAGCATCATGCGCGGAGCCTTCCGCGACAGCAAGTCAATGCGTAGCGAATTTATGGCGCAGATCAAGGACTAGGCGTGGCATACCTATCGACGAAGACATACGGCCATGAGGTCGGCCTATCTGCCACGTTCCGCCAGTGGCGCGCAAAGTCGCATTGTCGCCTGCTGCACGGTTACTCGCTGTCGTTTCGTTTCGAGTTCGAAGCCAGCACCCTGGACGACAAGAATTGGGTCGTCGATTGTGGCGGCCTCAAGGAGCTGAGGGCGATCCTCGAAGGCACGTTCGACCACAAGACAGTCGTGGCCGCGGACGACCCCGAGATTGAATGGTTTCGCGAAGCCGCACGGCGCGGTTTAGCGGACATCATTGTCCTACCGGCAGTTGGCTGTGAAAAATTTGCCGAACACGTCTACCGCGTCGGCAGCAACTGGTTGTCGGAAAAGGGACTTGCTCCGCGTTGCCGGCTGGTGTCAGTCGAGGTGAAGGAGCACGGCGCGAACAGCGCCATGTATCGGGAGGCAGGCCGTGCTGCCGATTAACGAAATATTTGAAACCATCCAAGGGGAGGCCTGCAAGGCGGGCACACCGTCCGTGTTCGTACGGTTGCAGGCATGCCCGGTCAGGTGTCCGTGGTGCGACGCCAAGCACACTTGGTTCGTCGATTCAGAGCGGCGAGTGTCGATCGCCGACATGATGATCAAGACCGAGGACACCAACACCTGGGCCATGATGTCGCCGGAGGACGTCCTGCTCGCTGTGCAGGCGTTCAGCGCCCGGCATGTCGTGATCACGGGTGGCGAGCCCGCGCTGTACGACCTGCGGCCACTGACCACGCTGCTCGTCGGTTCCGGATTCTCGGTGCAATTGGAGACGTCGGGCACCCAAGCCATTCAGGCGCATCCCTACACATGGGTGACCGTTAGTCCGAAAGTTGGCATGCCGGGTCGGCGATCTGTTCTCGGTGAGGCCTTGCTGCGTGCCAATGAGATCAAACACCCGGTGGGCAAGCCTGCCGACATCCGAAACCTGCTGAGCCTGCCTATCGAGTACGCGCTCAAGCCAGAGATATGGCTACAACCATTGAGCCAAAGCCGAAAAGCGACGGAGCTGTGCATCCGAGAGGCAACTGTACGCAACTGGCGCGTCAGCATCCAAATGCAGAAGTATATCGGCGTGCGGTGAAGCCCGCTGAGGCAACTGTCACAAAGTCCACGTTTGCTACCGCGGAAATGGTTGTGAATTCGGACAACTTCACCGAAAACCGGGCTCCTCGGGCAAACCGAGCAGGAGCCGGGCAACGCAAGCCGCTTATTGGCTCCTCACAGGCGCCTTGAAGAATCCTTCCTTTGCCAGGCGAAGATGTCTGTCCAGTGTCGTGTGCAGCGACGCACGAAGCTCAAGCGGGATCGAGTCGTCTGTGTCGATCAGTTCCCGAATCTTCAGAAACATGCGGTCGATTGAGGTGAGCGTTGTCGTCATTCGCCCGGGTATCATCTGTTCTTCCTTAGCAACAGCCGCCGACGTCAAGCGAATAGCCAGATATTCTGCCGGCTCAATAATCTCGGCGGTGGCAAGCCAAGCCAGCTTTCGCCGCAACCGCAAGCCTACAATCTTACGCAGCGTAAGGTTCAAGCCCTTTCGAGGGCCGAGTGGAGCTTTTTTCACTCTCAAAACAACAAAATGTGCCTCCTCGCAATCACCGGCATTGAGACAAGCGGCTCCATCGTCATGGCTAACGGTCGAGACCACGTCTGCGGGCACTTCCACACGCCCCGTCAAGGTCCAATGGGCCGGGTTTCAGCTTTGCAACCGATCATCGAGTCTTGCCAGACATCAACTCGTCGCGGATGCCAGTGTAACGAGACTCCGATCGTGTCTGATTCCGCGGGCACGGAATGAGGTAGGGTCGAGGGAAATCGCGTCAGGAGCGGCTGATTGTCAGGCCGGCATTCTCCAGCGCCTGGAGAATCTTGCTCGCAATGGCCCGCGCGTCAGCCTGCCCCTCACCGACCAAGTCATCCGCTAGCGTCCGGGCAATCACATCGTGCGCATCCTCACGTTTGAGCGCCTCGAGCTCGGCATATTCGCCGCAGATCTTGCAGGCGATCACCGGCCGACCGCTCCAGGGATCGTGCGTTGAAACTTCGTACCATTTGTCGGCCTCACATTTCGGGCAGCGCATAGGTGAACTCTCCTGATACGGTTCAGCGTGATCGATCCGCTTGATCTGCCTTTCGCTCCAAACCATGCATCTCGTCTGCTGCTGCCAAATCGGGCTTGAAGAGCCGATCTCCTCGAAATGCTTCGGGGATACGATGCGGGGGACAGTGATAGCGAATCCGTTCCTTCAGGTTGGAGGAGGACAATACCGACGGCACCGCAAATCGCGGTCCGTGAGAGCGTCAGATCGGCGGTGACGTTCCTTCATCGTGATCATCCTTCTTTTCTCGGAGCGGCCAAAAGAGGCGTGATGTCCGCCGGCTCTGCCTGCGAAGCTCCGCAGATCCAAGACGCGCGACCACGCCAGGCAAATATCCAAGGGACAAGGAGAATGGATGAATCAAAACGGGGCCTTGAGAGAGCGATCTCACCAGCGCGCGATGCGGTCTGATTGCCGGCGATATCGCCATAGCTGACGGCCGCCGATCAAAGTGCGGACCGCAGATCAGTTGCGGCGCCGGTCGGAGACCGACCGGTGGCGCGCTGAACGAATTCACCCAGGGGTTCGATCATCTGTAGTGCGCCCGTGGCGCTAGCCGGGAACATCTCCGATCTCCTCCGTGAGGCGCTTACTCGCCGCGCTGCGCGATAGTACGCCAATATCGCGGATCGCCTGGCGACTGAACTCGAACCCAGCGATAGGGAGCACGCGACCACGATCGGATCTGCGGGGTCAGATTGTCCAGCACGAGGTCGCCGCTCTTAGTCCGTACCACCAGAACCAGATGATGTTTGCCCGAGGCGGTCACGACCTCGGCGAGCAACAGGGCTCGCGGCGGCCATCCACGCTGTAGAAGCTGGTGGCGCTTGCTGACGGCGTAGTCGTTGCAGTCGCCGCGCTCCGGATCAATGAGCCAGGCTTCCACCGGGGGACCGGGTTCACTGGCTTCCGGGATAATGGCGCTGTTCACCGTCTGGTTAGCTTCTTTCAAATCTGCCCACCGTGCCTCGGTCAGGTGGACCGGACCGCCGCGAAACAGGAGGCGGACGCGGCATTCATCCTGATAGCGCAGGCAGAACATGGTGTATGCCATAGGAGGGAGCGCCGGACGGTCAAGCTTGAGGTGCGGAGACGCCGACACGGCGATCGCCGGCATACCCGACGATCTCTGATCGGCAGATCGAGCGGTCGTCATCGTTTGAGAACCCATTGTGGCGGCTGCGACTGCAGCCAGGATTAACGTCCTGCGCATGCTGTAGCTGACGGACAGCCGATCAGACCCGAGGTCACGAGCACGAAACGACAGATCCACTGCGGCGGAGCTACGAGGCGCAGTGACTCGAGGAACGCCATCATCCAAAGGGTCTGTCGTCCGCAGCACGACTGCGACGCCGCCGTCCGCCAGTCATGCGCAGGTCCACTCCGTACCGGCAGCCCGTGCGCGGTGCTCCCAAAACTGCAAGACATGTGCAACCCCTGTGACTGCGCGGGAAGAGATCGAGGGCGAGCAATGGCCCGCCCGCCTGATCCGAAAACCGTACAATCTGACGCCACGTGCGATTCAAGCCCCCATGAAGGTCGTGCGAGTGTGTTCGGGCTCAACGCCGTTCTGCGGACAATTCGCCGCGCAGAAGTCGTCACCAGATCCCGGTCCGCAGGGCGGCCCAACCGCCGACGACTCTTCACTTGTCAGCGCGGAGAGTCCGTTCAGACAACCGAGACCTGCGCTAGTTTTGCCTCTCAGGCATTGCCGCCAACGATCTTCGTGACATCAATAATGCCCGCCCTGACCAAAAACGGCGCCGCTTCCCATATTGAAGATAGTGTGACCTACGCCCGAGAAGTTCCTACGTATCACCACGGATGTCGGGCGCCGCTTGACCTGGTCTAGCCGTTGCATATCCATGTCCATGAAACGCAAAGGCCCATCGAGCGGTCCAACACACTGGCGGCAGCGAGCTCAAGCGACGCTTGCCAAGGCGGAGTCGTTCGATTGTCCAAAGTCAAAAGCCAAGCTACTTAAAATCGCCGAGGAATATCAAAAGCTGGAACGGTAGGCCGACGAGCGGGAAAGATTGAGAAGAGATGCCGATGAGGAGCAATGAATATCTTCAATCTGGTGGCCTTCCGAGAAGATCTCTCTCGGCTCTGGCCCGCAGCATTTGAAGTGACCTCGACCCATGCGACCGCACCCCTGACACCCCCGTCATCCGCACGTCGCCTTCGATCTCCGGAAACTCGAAGGATGTCTCTCCAACTCGAATTCGATGGATCTTTTAAGTGGATCTAGCAATGCGACGACAACGCGTGCTGTCGCCCAGCGGCATCAAACTAGACGTTCGGATAGGCTCGCGTACCTGGAAGTGGGCACGCGCGTCGCTCCCGCCCATTCACAGACGCGACGGATCATCGCGGCAGCCTTCAGGGTGGCACGTGTTTTGCTGAAGCCTTCTGAGGGGAAAGGCTCTCCAGTGCCTATGCCTCGCCGGCCCGACGCGCCTTTTGACCCGGCAAGGCGCGTCGGGCTTTTTCGTGCTGCTCAGCCGAGAGACGCATAATGAGCTGTATCAACCAGCATGCGACATCCCTGGCCGTGTTGAACATCGACGCACGTCGTATCGGGTTCGTAGAACTTCGGACGTTGTCGGGCAGGCGAGACATAGACCTTCATGCAGGAGTACCGACGACAGCTCGCGGCACACATTCAATGACCGTCGCGAAACCTCTCGGCCAATTTCCGCGGCACATCATTTGCAACAATCATCGTGGGCATGGACGTGGGCTCCCTCAGCGGCACGTCGATGCCCCCAACCTCGCCAGGTTGGGCCCGACGCACCTCCAGCCTGCTCCGAGGGCGTCGGGCTTTTTTATGTTGAGGCACTGCGATCGTTCTCATCCTTGCTATCGACCGCCGACATCGCTCTTGGGACCAGGGCGCGGCTCGAGCCGAGCAGTGCTGCGGCTCAGGATCTATCTTCCAGTAGCGGGGCTGAATGTCTCAAGACGGCAATCGTGGTCGCGGAGCGAAGATGAACGCCGCAAGCCCTAGGCGAGTGAGGCAGCCCATCCCGACGCCGCAAAAGAGGCTCGTGCGCAACTGTCGTCGGAAGATTTGCGTCATTCTCTTGGTACTTGGCTAGTCCAAGAGTCGGCACAGGCTTACCGCTGCGGCAAGACTCGCCGCGATGAACGCCTCAGGACTGTCAGCGCAGTAAGCGATAAGCATGGCCCACAAGCTTACCGAAAACGCGATGGCCCACTTCACTTGCATCTGTCTTTGGCGCGGGCGAGGCTCGGCGAGCCGGGTCGTCGGCGCATTAAGCGCAGCACGCACCTGTGGCGGGTTGCAGTCGCCCATCGAAAAACCCCGGCAAGCCCGTAGATGCTCATCCAGACAAGCGCGGCGAAAATTGCCGCAAGCGACCAAAGTTGTGGCGTGCCCGACTTCAGGGGGAGATCACAACGCGCCGCTCGCAGCGCGTCCTGCGCGTTAATCAGGCGTCGTCTTGGTTCACGCCAGTGCATCATCAGCACTCATCTATCCCTAGTGAATCGAGCGAGCGTCGCATCCGCGCGAAATCGGATGTCACCATGGCCAGGCGAAACGGCGGCCCGATGCTCCCAAATTGAAGATCGGAGCGGCCAACGCCCGGCCGACCTCATCGACAGCCGATTGGGACGTTAAGCCAAGCCTAGCCCTGGCCAATCTCCGGATTGGTCGAGGCAGGTATCGGTTCGATCGTGATTGCGACGACCGTCAAGTGCATCTCGGACAATTGCCAAGCCGCGATTCGTCCGCGTGTTGATCGGCGTGGGTCGAGCAAGTGTCATCGAGTGATCCCGCGTTGCTGGGTTGTG
The DNA here is from genome assembly GCF_000472645.1 of Bradyrhizobium sp. WSM2254. NCBI lineage: Bacteria > Pseudomonadati > Pseudomonadota > Alphaproteobacteria > Hyphomicrobiales > Nitrobacteraceae > Bradyrhizobium > Bradyrhizobium sp. WSM2254. The sequence goes on from NZ_AXAB01000018.1 coordinate 78,041, forward strand.
CGCAAGCGTTCGCTGCCGCATATTCCGCTCAGCAATTGGCGTGCCGCAGGAAGCGGTGCTGTAGGCGTTCGTTGACGCAAGAAAGCCTAGGGTTTGGCGTCGCCGTGGCAAATGGTGTCGCGCTTATGGTCCGGTTTCCGACATCTTCGTCACGAACCGGACGTGAATGCTAAGCGGTGCGCGGGCGGTCTCTTCCGATGGTTTGCGTCAACTAAACTCGTGTGACGCAAGATCGATGTTGCTCGAATCCCGCGGTTTGGAGTCCGCGACATTTTGGATTGACGCGTCCGCAGCCCGTGATTTGGTTCTTGCTCCAGGCGTCCCGGCGGAGATATTCGAATCTGCAGCTGCCCAAGGTCTTTCGGAATGCGTCGCTGAACGCCACTTTCCCACAGACTGATCATCCGAGAGAGAGTGATGCAGCGACGAATGGCGAGCGCGAGCTTGATTGACCGGACAAACTCAACGGCTGCGGCCACATAGATGACGTATTGGGATTGTTTCAGGCTGACTGTGCGGTAGCAGTAGAGTCGATGAAGCACCGGCGGAGCCTTCGTGTGCGCCGACTTCAGATGAGCTGAAAAGCCAAGGAGGACGCGTGAGAGCGCAGATCATAGATAGACTGGAGGCCGGCCGCGTACAGCATGGGCAGTTCGCCAGCGCGCCCGGGTCAGGTCCTTGTGGTCTCTTTTTTGTTCAAGGACCTTGCGGCTGTAAACTGCAGATCGCAGCATTGGTCCGTCCGGGATGGGAGCACGTCTCCGTCTCGACGCCGCGGCGTTGTCCGAACTGGGAAGAGATGTGCTTCGTCAAGGACCTGTTTTGGGACGAAGAGGAATGCGTCATGCAGCTGCACCCTCCATACTCGCAATACGTGAACAACAGCAGGTACTGCCTGCACCTCTGGAAGCCCATTCGTGAGAATATTCCAAGGCCACCGGCATCCTTTATAGGCGTCGTCGGCCTCGGACCGTCCGAGGCCGCGTCGCTGTTGGCACAAATGAGAGCACGATCGTAATCGGATGTGTGCGCGGTTGGCGCCCGGCCCAATGCACTCGGACGCTGGACCTCGTCAGTCCACGTCTCCTATTTCGAGATGGAGAGGGCCCGTCGACTGCACGGGTCAACGATTCATCGCTTGGCCTCGAAATGAGCGCGCCGGCATGAGGCTCAATTCGAGGTCTCGGAACAGGGTGTAATTCCGCCGAATCCATTGATGCAGCTCCGTGGTCGAATCCTTCTCGTGGCGCAAATACCCCGTAAAGGAAAACGTCAGGCGATCGATATAGGTCTTCAAAAATTGCGGCAGTGCGAAGATGCGCAGCACGGGAGCGCGGTCCATTGCTTCGGGCAACTCGCTGCGCAGCACGAACTGATTATGGACGGTGATCAGCGCTGGTGCCCGGATCTGGTGCCGCAACACCTCATAGCTCCGTGAGGAGACGCGATCGGCGCTCCCGACAAAGAGGATGATTGGTGCAACCCGGTTGCGTACCGCCTCCCTCATGAACCCAATCTCGATGCACATTTTGAAGAACTCGTCGAATGCGTGGAAACCGAGATCAATCACCTTCGCGACCCCGTCGTCCAGGATGAGCCGGTCCATCAACTGCATCTTGCCCCAAGTGTCTGTCACATCTGCCGTCTCGGTAATTGTGGGCAGGTAATCGACCAGCGACGGCTCCCTCAAACTGATGTCGAAGGAGAGCACGGATCCGTTCTTGAGCAACAAGAACTCGCTCAAGAGCCGCGCGATCAGAGTCTTGCCGACCTGCAGGCCAGGAGAGCAGATGATGTAGACCGGCGTGGGCGGCATCTCCAGCGACATCACACGACTTCGTATATTCCCCAAGGTGCATACCAAAAGGGCTACGTTTCACTGCTGCGGGGCCTTGATGTGGCGCCAGTCACATCGGTCAAATTGATGCGGTCATACTCGGACCAGACGTTGGCCAGCCAGTGCCGGACATAGCCCCGCAGCACAAAGGAGTAGTTCGCGATCTCATCGAGCGGTCCCTTGTTTGCGACGAAATTCACGAACGAAACGGAAGCGACCTCGACCTGCTCATAGGCCATCTCGTTGAGTTTCGGAATCGTCAGTTCGGTGGCGCCCTTGATGCGGCGAAAATACGAGTCGTAAGTCGACTGATCCCATTGAAAGAACTGGGTATCATTTATGAAATTTTTGACGAGGAAGTATTTCGCGCCGTTCATGAAATTGGAAGTTTCGGCGATCTCGTCCAGAGAGGCGATCGAAGGGCCAAGGATATGAAAGACGGCAAAGGTGATCTGACCAGACTTTACTGAATCCAGGAACCCGATGTCCCGCAACGAGTTCAGAGCGACCGATAGCAAACCGGCGCGGACGTCGATCACGGTGACCGAGAGCCCGGCGTTCAGGGTGTCGAAGATCCTCATCTGGTCTGCCGTCGTCGTCATATCGACGATCTCAGTGATGTCGGAATGAAAGCGCTTCAGCGTACCTCGCGGTGACTCCGTGTCAAAGGCGCGGGTCTGCACCTTGTTCACGCTGAAATAGTCCAGAAGCGTCCGACATACGGTCGTCTTGCCGACCCCACCCTTGTCCGCGCCCACCACAATCACAACCGGCTTCGCCATCGAATTCCCTTTAAGACACGCGCTACGCCAACCGCGAGGCGCGATCGACAGTCTTTGCTTTGGACGTGAACATGGCAGAAAGAAGAGGTCGTCGAAGTTTTGCAAATTTATGCGAGCGAGGTCTGACGTGGCAGCGCTCTACGTCAGGTTTGCGGCCATCTAACAGCTCGGAGAATCCGGACTGCGGCCTTCGTCGTCGATCTGACGTGACGTCAGGTTTGAACTCGGAACGCCAGGCACGTTCGGCGTCTATCGCGTATGGGCAACAGAGAGCCAACGGTGCGGCGTCACATGCCGCCTGCTCGCTTGCCGGCGAGGGGACCACGCAGAGATATCTTGGGCAAAATGAGAGCGGTCGCGAAAGCTAGACAAACTGGATCGGCGGCAGGACCAGCTTGGCCGAAAGATGGCATCGTGCCTCGGTCGAATCAAGAGAGCGAGCTTTCGACTGAAGTGTTACCTTGATGGACGTGTCGACGGCTCTACAGTTGAGCGACATTGCGCAGCCAAGTGTGCAGCATGAGCGTCGACATAAGCCACCGCGGGGTTGTGAAATGAGCGCACATCATGCTAGGGCCGTCGCAAGGCTGGCGCCGCCGCAGGACGGTTCGCTGTTTTGTCGGTCATAACTTGGCCGTCAATTCGCGAGATGACGTTTGCGGGCGGGCCAACAGCTGAAAGAAGGAAGAGGGGTGAGTCAGGCTGAAATGGATGTCGTCGAGCACATGCTCGCCTCGCTAACTACATGCGCGCTTCAGACCCGGGTTGCCCCCAGTAACGAAAAGGTTGCGCATCATTTCGAGCTCGCCTGCAAGAGAGTTGGACTCCTTGTTACGCCGGCGTCTGCCATTCGAATCTTCAAGCGCCTCGCGCACGAGGTTCAGAAGGCAGAGTCGATTCTGGAATTCGTCGGTCCTAATACCGGTGAGTTGCAATGAGCAACCAATAGAGTTGATGTGAGTTTGCGAGCGGAACCACTGTCCGTGCACGCAAAAGCCCTCGGCGTACGTCGGATGTAAACGGCGCCGAGGGTGTTGCTCGCGGGTCGCGCATTTGGATTGTGGCGCATTCCCGTTTGGCGCGAGGTAACGTTCCAGGATGACGCGATGCTGGTCCGCGGCACAATCCCCGTCGTCACACTTTCTGTATCTGGTGCAACGCAACCGGGCCTGTTGGCAGCAACCATTGCGACGTTTGGTCCGCCGCGTGACACACGATCGCGGCTTGATAAGCCCAATCGAGGAGTAGTGCCGCTTCAGATTGCCAGCGCGTCACGCCAAATTGTCGGAAACCGCGCAGGCCGGCGGCAGCTCGTTCCTCGTGCGATGAGCACCGGTCTATCGTACAGATCTTGAAGGTAGCGGCCATTCAGCCGCGTGTGTCGTCCAGCATCCAGTCAAGGCGAGTTGGCCGACGATCCGCAAGTCGACCAGCCAACGGCTGAGTATGCAGTGCCATCGAGTGGGAGCGCGATCGCTGATCGCAACCCAGAGCATTGGTGCCGGACCGGGATGTTCGATGGCTGTTAGCTGGAACTGAAACGGCGCCCGCTCTGGCGGTCGGCCGCGCTCAGCAGCTCTCGACCATACGCTTCGCCGCGCATGGGATTACAGGGGCGCCCCTTTGTGCCGCAGACGGGCTACGTATCTTGTTGTTGGCAGCTTTGCTGACCTGCAAATGTCGCTTCTGTAGCAAAGCGCAGTGTCGCATTCGGACGAATGTCGGAGTTGCTTCGATCCTCCGACCCGCCGAACGACCGACGAGTGGCTCAACACACTGCTTTCAGACGTGAATTCATGACTGCCGGGAATTGGTACGACACTTGCTGTCCTAAGAGCCAGCTCGGAAGTTCCGGAGTCCCGCATGCACCGTTTCGTCCCGATGAAGCATAGTTGCGGCTGCGCGCGGGTCCGCGTGCGACGAGGTGAAACGCTTGGTCATTGGCGCTTGAGATGGCATGCGGTTCTTGTGCGAGGTTCTCGTCTTCGGCAACGGGCATCTCGTGCGGCTCGCCGAGGGCGTCTTCACCAGCATCGAACAAAGAGAGCGGATGCGCTTTGCTCTACCGTGGATCCGGGTTGCGGAAACGCAAATAGGCATCCCGAGGCTCCGCCACCGCTATGGCGCCTGCGATTGCACAACCGCACTCTTTTAGAAGTCGGTCATCCTCAACTCAGCGAGGAGCTCGCCGGCAGTCCGATAGCGGCCGCTCTCACTGTTCATGATAGCCGGCCCTGCGCGCTGCGACGAGCCGAATCGCAGCTGTCCACACGACAGTTGAGACGTGGCGGGCTTAATCCGTCGACACGCGTCCGCGGCCTTCGCGACTCGTCGCTGCTTCGAGGCGCCTATCCCTTCCGAGCGCGTTTCGGGAGAGCTTACCCAGCTCTGGAACTGCGTGCCGCAGCGCTCGAGCGCTCGCATTGCAAAGACGCGAAGCCCAACGGTGAAGGCAAGTGAACGACGCCCGCCCTCACCAAGCTCTGCGCGCAATGACGCAGTACGACTTTTGGGCCGTGGGGCCTCGTGAGGCGCTACATGGATCTTTTCAATTTCATCGAATGCGCCAAGGCAACTCACTCTATCAAGGTCTTATTCGACCTTCTCGTAAGCTGTGCGAGCGAGAAAGGCTTCAGTGAAGTCGCTTATGGAGCCCTCACTTTCGCGGAGGCATGTGGTCTGCCTGAATATCTGCCCTCCGGGGTAACGGTAACCTTCCCGTCCGATTGGTGCGGCCGGTACGTTGAACGCAAGTACCGTGTCATCGATCCGGTGGTACGACGGGCGCCAACGCTTTCGCGGCCGTTCCTGTGGGATCAACTTGCCAAAAAATGTCAATTGCAACCCAGCGAGCAGCGCGTACTCGCAGAAGCCAAAGAGGCAGGTCTGAAGCACGGTATGAGCGTGCCGTTGTACGGACCATTGGGCCAAGTGGCTCTGGCATCCTTTGCATCCCCGTTCGACGATGCTGATCCGCAGTGCCAGATGAGTCATCTCAACGTACTGGCCTGGCACTTCCACATTGCCCTTGCGGAGATCTCGCGGCCCTCCGCTAGCGGCTCAAATTGCGAAGTTGCACTGTCTGAGCGGGAAAAAGATTGCTTGCGATGGGTGGGAGAGGGCAAGTCCTCCTGGGAAATAGGCAAGATACTCGAGGTGAGCGAGAATACAGTCAACTTCCATCTCAAGAACGCGATACGAAAGCTCGGGACTTCAAACCGGACCCACGGAATTGCAAAGGCCATTCGCCAAAACCTCATTTGAATACCCGGCCCGCCCCTGCACCGACAGTATCATTCGGTAAGGGACGACCGTCCTGCCCGCGATGTGCAACCGACCAAGGTGGACATCGCCTTGAGCCGCACGTCGCCGTGGCGAGCGGTGCCCGTGGACGGCCAATTTCGCAGCTTCCTTACCGCCAAGGAAGGGTTGAGCGGACGCCGAGTGTTTCAGCAAGCAGGGGCTTAGGTTCGCACGGGCAGTGACGGATCAGTCCTGATCGTGCCTGCGCAGACAAGGCTGGGCGGCGGTCCAAACCGCTGTCACTTCTGGGGTGGCGGCAAGGTCATTCCCGCGTTGGTCCAGCTACCAAATATCGGTCCTGACAGATCCTTCGGCAGACCGATCAGCACGCCAATGGGACCTGCGTGGCCGTGGCGATAAGCCATGACCACAGACCGATCATCGCTAGAGGTAAACTGGAATGTCCCGGTAAAATGTCGACTTCGCAACACCGCAATGTTTGTGCTCCGACACAATGGGCAGCTGGTTGGCGGAGGACCGGCGGCATCGCGGTCAGAAATCGGTGCAGTCGATTCGATCAACTCAGATCGCTTGGAGAAGTTGTCGAGTTCCCCTCGTTCGGGAGTGCTGATCGTACCGGCGTCGGCCTTCAAGTTGAGGTCATAGATCCGATCGATCTCCGCGTCGCGCTGCTGACGCATCTGCATCGCCGCACAATGCGCAGCTTGTGCTTGCCGTTGCTGCTCGGTGAGTTGGGCCAGGCGTAAGTTGTCGCCGTTATCCGCGGCTCGCTGAATCTCATCTGCCAGAAAGCCTTGACTGGCATGATAACGTCGATCCGCATCCTGGCGTCGCATCATCTCGTCCAGCAGCTCGGGGGCGAGATCGTTCATCTGCCGGACTTTGCTCTCGCTAACGTACGTCTCGTTGCCTTGTGCATCAACATAGATGAGGCTGGAATAGACCGGTGCCGCTTCAATCGTCCACACGGGAGGATACGGTCCGTCAACGAACCCGAATACTGTGTCATTTAAGGTCCCGCCGCCCACGTAATAGTGAGCCGGTGTCTCCCGATACTCGAGTTCGTGTTGCAGTGCTAAGCCGTTCGAGCCACGATGATCGATGACGTCTTCAATGAACAGCACGCCAGGCGTACCCGGATGCGCGTCAATATATCTCTTGGCTTGTTCATAACGAAGAGTGCGACGCTGCGTTGTTTGTGGCGCGGGTCCATAAACGTCCGCGAGAAACGCGACGGTCGCGTCAATGGACCCCAGCTCCGCGGTATCAGTCGGAACTGGGGTTGGAGCCTCTGGCGTTTCAAATGGCTTCCATGCAGACATTGCTTGGGGCGATCGATCATCAGCCTCACCTGGCGCGGCATGTTCCTCCACCGCGGCAAGAAGGTGGGAAGCTTGAGCATTGGCTTGAGCTTGAGCGAGAACGAGCATGCTACAAGCGACAAATATCTTACGCATTGGAGAGCCTCCGTTTTGGTGTGGTGCAGCCCAGGTCAACAAGCGCGGAGAACCGCACCAGTTGACCAGCTGGCTCGACTATTGAGAGTGCCGAGGAAGTCCTGTTACGGGGTACGAAAGTCACGAGCGTGCGCTCGTCCCCTTGACATGTGCATCACGGTATCGAGCGGCTGAACGGACCCATCGAGCCGTGATGAGTCGCGATCAATTCACTCGGCCTGTTCGACGATGTTGTCTTGCCAACGGTAGACAATGAAGCCGGGAGCCGAATTGTCGCCCTTGGCGTCGAACCGGACGGCACCGATCACCGTGTCAATTGGCTGCGAACGAAGCGCAGCTGCCACTTTCGATGACTCAAAAGTGCCGGCGCGCTTTGCGGCCTTCGCCCATGCCTGCACAGCCGAATAGGCGTAAAGCGAATAACCTTCCGAAGACCGGTTGGAGGCCTTGAGACGTGCCACGACGCTCGCCGCCTCAGCATTCTTGGTGGGATCCGGCATAAAGGTGAACAGTGTTCCGTTTCCGGCTTTGCCCGCGATCATCGAAAAATCGTGGGTCATCAGAGGATCATTGGCCATCACGGTCATACCTGCACCTGCTTCTGAGGCCTGACGCACGATCAGCCCGATCTCATTGTAGTAGCCGCCGATGTAAGCAAGTTTGATTCCGTCCGCTTTCATCCTCGAAACCAGGGCCATGTAATCCTTCTCCCCGGCCACGTAACTTTGTCGCTTCACATCCGATATCCCAACCTCCCGAAGATGAGCCGCTACGACATCGGCGATGCCTTTGCCAGCGGTGCTCCTGTCGTCAAGGACGGCAGTCTTGGTGTTGGGGAAATGCCGTCGGATATATTCGGCCGCCACGACACCCTGCTGGTCGTCGCGCCCACAGATGCGAAACACGGATTTGATGCCACGCTCTGTGAGCGCGGGATTGGTGGATCCCGGCGATATCTGAATAAGTTGCGCCTCGTCGTAAACGTTGGAAGCCGGTATCGACGAGGAAGAACAAAAGTGGCCAACGACCAACTTGACCTGATCTGATGCAAGCCGACTGGCGACTACGACCGCCTGCTTGGGATCGCACGCGTCGTCGGCGACACTCAACACGACCTTCGTTCCTGGAAGGAGGCCTGACGCATTCAAATCATCGACGGCGGCAGCAGCACCGTCCCGCATCTGCGCTCCAAGCGCAGCATTGCTTCCAGTCATCGGTCCTGCCACAGCAATATTGATGTCGGCCGCAGATGCAGCGGACATCAAAGCAAGGAGTGAAATAGCTGCGAGAGAAATGGCGCCATGGATTGACATTAAGAGCTCCCCATGCGGGCTTGAGTTTGCGTCAGGTGTTGTCTGGATTTATTTTTGCTGAGGCGTCCCGCAATGACAGCCGTGGGATCGGCACCCCTTGCTGTGAGCCGTTCTCCGTCCGGCGCTCGCGCGCGTGCAGTGGTGAGCGAAACATGGGCGAAGGATGCCCCAGAGATCCTTTCTTCCGGCAGGCACTCGGGCAGGGTCAGAGGAAAGCTGGCTCGAGCCACACTCGCGGTCGGCGCAAACGAATTCGCGCTGATCGGACTCCGGTAGGCCATAACGATCCTTCATTGCTTGTCGAACGCCGATAACGCGCAGCTGCTTGGAAATCCAGGCGTACGGGGCGAGGGCAACCATCGCCCGTGAGAGCGTTCCGCGCGTTAAGCCGGCGTCAGCCCGATTCAGTCTTACAATCTGACGTTACGTCCGATTCAAGCCTGTTCGAGATAGGAATCTCTCGAGGTCGTGAGTGGTTCTCGTGGAAGGAGCGACAGCAACCAGGTTGATGGGGAGGCACGGAAGGAATAGGCCGAGCCGGAAACGCAGCAGTCGCGACCTGCGGCCGCTAATCATTCAAATGAAGCATGCATCTGAATCGGCGGCTGCGTTAGTGCCTGTCCTGCAATGCGGCCATTGCGAGATCAAGGTACTGCATCAAGCTATGGTTCCAGCCGGCCAGGTTGCGGGGCGTGCTCAGTCGCGCAAGAACTTTCAGCATGGTTGAGGCCGCCGGGTCGGTCCCCGCAATTTCTGTGATGAGCGCGCGCGCCTTCAGCGCCACGGCAGCGGCCCGCTCACCGCAAGGGTGCTCGCCACGATCGACACAATCGCGCAACTCATCCCGGATCTTTCGCCAGCGCTCTTCTCGATCAACGCCGAGCGCGCACGTGCATCGCGCAGTCTGGGGGCGCGCTTCAGCGCGCGAAGCTGCATTCAGAGCAGCAGGCAGCTCATGCATGCTGACTTGCGTGTCAGAGTCCGTCGTCATGTTACGCAAACGATCCCGCAACTGGGTCGTGCGCGTGACCTGAAGTTCAATTTGCTCCAAATGCTTGCGCAGGAGGTCAGTAAGTGACGTCTTGCCTCCCATTGCCGTGCGAATATCATTCAGCGAAAAGCCGAGCTCGCGCAGCGCGCGAATTTGCGACACTCGTTGAATGCTTTCGCGTTCGTACATTCGATGACCGCCGTCCGTGCGTTCGGACGCGCTGAGCAGACCCGTGTGCTCGTAGTGATGCAGCGTGCGTACCGTTACCCCGGTAGCCTCCGCAAGTTCTCCAATGCGCCAGCGACGCCTTCGTGGTGTAGCTTTGATCATGATGTTCAATTGGCAAGCCTACAACCTGACGTCACGTGAGAATCAAGCTACTTGAATTAGCTGGTTGGGCAGTCGTCCATTCTGGCGCAAGCAGGCTGGCTCTGCTCCGATCGCCGCTCAACCGAGTGGGCAGATGGAAGGGCGTCGAGCAAGAGCATAAGGGACGCCAAGCCGGATTGGCTTGCTGCTGTACGCTCCAAAACAAGTTTGGCGATTGTGATCCGGTTTTCAGGCGTTCGCATAGATGCCGGCAATGACGCGATGGCTTTATCAAAGATCGCGCCGAGGACCGTGAGATCTTCCGGATCGTAGACACCACTATACTGCAGCAATGTTCGGCTCCCTGTTTGTGATCGTTAGCTGGCCGAAGCGCTTGACTGCGCCGTTGGGCGAAAAGACGACAGAGCGGCGCCGTTCAGCGAGGAAGGCGCGATACGCACTCAAGTGACGCGGTTGTGCAACAGCGACGGACTTGCCTTGCCTGAAATCCAGGCAGCCGATGCCGGACGAATCTGAACAATCGAATGCTCTGCGGAATCCCCAGCTGACTGGTGCGCGAAACTGACGGCGAACTGTTCGGGTCAGCGCATCGCGGCGCCTGAACGATCACCGCGAGGGGCCGGCGGTGCGCGGTGATGGCAAGCGAGAACGACCGATGAGAGCGGGAGGTTTGCGGCCTGTCATTGAGGGAGAGCAGGCGCTCTTTTGCGCGAGGGGCCAAGGACTTTCGAACTATCATTCCCGTGCCCATGCGGATACCGGAGCCGGATGACCGGCTGATATCTGCGCGGTGGTGAGTTCAGGGGGGGGGCACCGGCTGGCGCAGGCGCGAGGCGGTTTTCGCATGATCTGGAACGAGATCAACTTGAACGTCCGTACAGCCGTTGGCGTGTTCAACATGTGAATCGGCCGCAAATTGCGCATCGCCAGTCGCACCAACTGATTCGCAATTTCGTCGTTGATCGACATCAATCTGCACTGTCAGAGACCAATGACATGTTGGCTCCATTCCTAGCGACGATCACAACCGACACATTGCATGTCGATGAGAACGACGGGACTGCGCGGCTATCACCAAAGTGGGGCGTCGTCAAATTGTCGCGGCGACTGGGTGATGTTGACGCAACACACCTTGGCGCCATCAGCAGCCCGAGTGTGTTGCGTCTGCGCAGCCCTTCGCTCTCGGCTCGGCGTCATGCGCCGGCTCGGATGGCGGGGCGAAACAGTTGAACGCGAAGATGCAACAAGAGAACGTTTGGCTCCTTCTGCCGCCGTTCACTAGCAGGTCGCTTTCAGTTCACATGTGAACTTTGCAATAGTGTTCCATTCACTTGGAAGGCGAATGCTCTACCAAGGCCTTTCGAGTTGCTGCAGTCGCGCGCGCCGAAGACATGCGCGAAGCCTGCTCCAACAATATTGTCCGCATCCAGATGCTCGCCGGATCGGTATTGTGAAGGGCCGGCCATTGAACGGCCTCTGTGAAAGACGGAATTGGCAGCGGAAGATCGACGATCCGCAGGGGCGTCGTCTTTCCGTAATGCCTGGCCAGCAACGAGGGCATCGTGCCTATACGAGCAGTGCCCAGGAGCATGGGTGGAATCATGCTGAAGCTCTGCACGACAACCTCGATGCGTCGCTTGAGACCGTGCTCAATCAAGAACCATTCCTCGATCGAAGGCCTTCGGGTACGCCCGAATTTAGCCGCTACGTGTCCCATCGACATGTATTTCTCGAACGTCAGCTTGCGTGAGAGCTGCTTGTTGCTCCGGCACCCCACGCATACGAGTTTTTCCTCGAACAGCGTCGCTCTTGGATGGGAGCGCGACATGTACATTTCCGGCAAGACAAGGAAGTCAATCTCACCGCGCTGGAGAAGCTCATCGGGGTCGTCGGCGAGGGGCAGAAAGTCGAACGCAACGCCAGGTGCCTCCCGTGCGACTCTCTCCACGATGGCCTGAAAAAACACGACCATGACGAAGTCAGAAACGCCGATCCTGAACCTGCGGTCCGATAGAGCTGGATTAAACGCATCCCGCGAAATAATCGACAGCTGGATGTGCAGCAGGGCTTCGCGAATTGGGCCGGCGAGTCCTTCGGCGCGTGGTGTCGGGACGAGTTCTCGGCCTCTCATCGCGAATAGATCGTCGCGAAAGTAGGAACGCAACCGGCCAACCGCCGCGCTCATGGCCGGCTGGCTCAAGTTGATTCTGCGCGCTGCCGCCGTGAGATTGCGCTCCGTCATCAGAGCGTCGAGCGCGACGAGAAGGTTCAGATCAAGCCCTTTGAAACGCATGGTGGGAAGTATCCAGCCCGTGGATGTCTACCATAGAAACAATCGATTTTACCAATTTGATGCAGTGCGAGATACCAAAAATGTCGGATCGGAGTGAGGCGTACCACAATGATTATTAATCGTTGGACCAGCCCCGAGAGGGATCATCTAGCATCCTCTAAGTATCCACCGCGGCTCATCTCGAACGCGACCCCGCCGTTCCTCCATCCGCGTACGGATGTCAAGCACGCTGGCGGCGCGTCCAAATGGATCGCGGCTCGAAGGCGATCTGCCCAAAGCGCGGCTGAAATATCCGCCCGATCTCATGCGAATGGCGCCGCGCCTCAATGTCATCTGCATCGTGAACGCGGCTCCTCCGACCGGTGGGCACTGGCCAACGCGCGCCGAGGTGTCCCGTTGGCGCATGAATGCGCCGGCGAGAATGAGTGACGCGCGTGCACAAAGTACCAGATCAGATCTCGAACGTCGCAACGGGGGCCACCATGAACATTGCCATATCCAACGATACAGGAGTGTTCTCCACGCACTCCAAAGTCCGGTGGAGGGTGTGCTGGGAAAACGAGTTGCAACTTGCTGAACACATCGAACTGTCCGAGTTCTTTCGTAAGACGTACGGGCCTACCGGTGAATTCAATGCAAAGCCGTTCGAAGGCGGACGAAGCTGGGCCGGCGCGAGGCCCGAGATTCGTGTCATCGGCTACGATGCGCACGGCATCGCAGCTCATATCGGCGCACTGCGCCGCTTCATCAAAGTCGGGGACGTCGACCTGCTCGTGGCTGAGCTAGGATTGTACGGTGTTCGTCCGGATCTGGAGGGGCTGGGGATCACGCACTCAATGCGGGTGATGTATCCGGTGCTGCAGCAGCTCGCGGTCCCGTTTGGCTTTGGTGCAGTACGGCAGGCGTTACAGAAGCATGTGACCAAGCTGGTCGGCCGTCAGGGTCTCGCGACGGTTTTGCCGGGAGTGAGCGTGCGTTCAACGCGGCCGGATATTCATCTCGACTTGCCGCCGACCCGTACCGACGACGACTTGGTGGTTCTGGTCTTCCCAATAGGACGTCCGATAAGCGAATGGCCGGTCGGGACCATGATCGATCGGAATGGGCCAGAGCTGTGACCTGCCCCGGCCGCTTGTCGGAAGCGCGAAGCGAGCACGTTAGCGCCACCGGAGATCGTAACGTTTACCTGACCTTTGACGACGGTCCGGATCCACGTTGGACGGCGTCTATCCTTGATGTTCTTGCCGAGCACGAGGCTCCGGCGACTTTCTTCGTCATCGGGACGTGCGCGGCAGCTCACCCGAAACTGATCCAACGAATAATCGCAGAAGGGCATGAAGTCGGAAACCACACGATGACACATCCCGATCTCTCCCGATGCGAACCAGCTGAGGTGCAACATGAGATTCAGTCGGCGAGCGACGTCATCAGGACGGTTTGTCCCGAGGCGTCACTGCGGCACATACGTGCGCCGTATGGCATCTGGACTGACCAGGTATTCGCGATGTCAACCAAAGCCGGACTGGTTCCCTTGCACTGGTCAGTAGACCCGAGAGACTGGTCTCGTCCCGGGGTTCCGGCGATTGTTGACGCAGTGCTGGCGTCGGTCCGGCCCGGTGCTGTTGTGCTCTTGCACGACGGATGTCCTCCCGTCGAGCGCCAACAAGCCATCGATTGCGGTCGCGATCAGACCCTCGAGGCGCTTTCCCGGCTTATTCCGGCATTGGGCGAGCAAGGATTCGCCATCTGCTCACTTCCTCAATCTCATTAAAAAAGAGCCGCCCCCATGAATCTGCTTGCCACAACAAGCGTTGTCGCTGTGTCGTCCTATGCCCTGCTGTCCGCCATCTACAGGAGCATGCAGACGCTCAACGCGCTCCGAACACAGATCCCGTCCCCGACTGACGACGCTTCCGAGACTGGTCCGCTGCCGAGCGTCGATGTGATCGTGCCCTGCTTCAACGAGGACCCGCGCACGCTGTCGGCGTGCCTGGAGTCGATCGCAAGCCAAGACTACGAAGGGCAAGTGCGGGTGTACGTGGTAGATGACGGCTCGGAAAATCGTAGGTACCTGTGCCCTGTACAGGACGCCTACACAGATGATCCGCGGTTCAACTTTATGTGGCTGGGAAAGAATGTTGGCAAGCGCAAGGCGCAAATTGCAGCGCTGCGCCGCTCGTCCGGCGATTTGGTTCTCAACGTCGATTCAGATTCGACAATCGCCGTCGACGTGGTGACCAAGCTTGTACGGAAGATGCAAAATCCAGCGGTTGGCGCTGTTATGGGGCAGCTCACAGCCAGCAATCGAAGCGGCACGTGGCTGACCAGGCTGATAGATATGGAGTACTGGCTAGCCTGTAATGAAGAGCGTTTGGCGGAAGCTCGCTTCGGAGCCGTCTTATGTTGCTGTGGCCCGTGCGCCATGTATCGCCGATCGGCGCTCGATTTGGTCCTCCACGAGTACGAGACGCAGTATTTTCGAGGAAAGCCAAGCGACTTTGGCGAGGATCGCCATCTCACGATCCTGATGCTCGCGGCCGGATTTCGAACTGAGTACGTTCCTGATGCGATCGCAGCAACCGTCGTTCCGGATAGGCTGGTGCCATATCTGCGTCAACAATTGCGGTGGGCACGGAGTACCTTCCGGGATACGGCGCTTGCGCTACCCCTGCTGCCACGCCTCGACTTCTACATCACGCTGGACATTGTCGGGCAGAACCTCCTTCCGCTTCTGCTCGGCGTTTCAATACTGACCGCGCTTGCGCAAATCGCACTGACGAGCGAGTTGCCGTGGCCGACGGCACTGATCATCGCGTCAATGACCATGGTTCGCTGCAGCTTGGCGGCATTTCGTGCCCGACAGCTTCGCTTTCTCGCTTTCGCTCTACACAAACCGATCAGCATGTTCCTGTTACTTCCTGTGAAGGTATATGCGTTGTGCACGTTGAGCAACAGTGACTGGTTGTCGCGCAAGTCCGCCAATATGCCAGATTCAGGTGAAGGTCAGGCCAGCACGCCGAGGCAGAGCGCCAGGTTAGATGCCACAGGCCATTCGGGTATTGCACCGTCGATGGGCGAAACGGCTACACGTGCACATGCGTTTGACGTTGACGGTACCTGACAGGCCTGAAGGCGACGCGTAATTGTGCGCGTCAAAGAGGTGAGAAGCTCGTGAGCCTAGACAAGAACTATCAGTTGCTAGAGCGAGAACTGGTCGCCGATGATCCGTGGCGTCTGGACGCGAATCCGTTCGAGCGGGAGCGATACACGCAAATGCTTCGGATGTCGCTCTCCCGCCAAAGCATCACAAGCGCGTTGGAGGTCGGGTGCGCTGCGGGCGCATTCACCGAGATGCTCGCGCCTCACTGCAAACGGCTCACGGTCGTCGACGTCGTGCCGCAGGCCATTAGCCGCGCACGTTGCCGGACGGAGAGATGGTCACACATCGGCTGGAAAGTCGCTGACCTCCAACACTTTTCACCACCAGAGCGGTTCGACCTTATTGTTGTAGCAGAAGTCCTCTATTACCTCAGCGACACGCTGGAGATGCGCACGGCGGTCGACAACTTGGTCGGAATGCTCGCGCCAGGCGGGCTTGTGGTGTTCGGATCGGCGCGCGACCACATCTGCCGACGCTGGGGACACGTGGCCGGTGCAGAGACGGTCATCGCCATGTTGAATGAAGCGTTGGTCGAGATCGAGCGTGTCCACTGCCAAGGTGAGTCGGATAACGAAGATTGCTTGATCGCCAGCTTTCGGAGGCCGTCTGCATAAGCAACCCGCTTCGGAGGCTGACAAATGACTATGTCAGAGTTGCCGTATCGCAGACGGATCGCATTGCGGTTGTTGAAGGCGAGATCAGCGAGCTGGTCCGGCCGACAAATTGTAGCAGAAGGAATAGAAAAAATGCTTGGCGGCGTCGAAGCAGCGCCAATCTCAAGGCAAACAATCGCGATGGAGCCGGCGCCGGTCACGCCGGCTGACAGGGGGTCCGGGCGCGTATCGAACGTGGCTATCGATTTCACGGCCGTGAAAAAGTCCTATGGCGAGAAGGTGGTCGTCGACCAGCTGTCGTTCACGGTGGCATCGGGAGAGTGCTTCGGCCTGTTGGGACCGAACGGCGCGGGCAAGAGCACGATTGCGCGTTTGATTCTCGGGATGTCCACGCCCGAGGCTGGCAAGATAACCGTGCTCGGCGAGAAAGTGCCGGCACGCGCTCGATTGGCGCGCAAGCGCATCGGCGTCGTTCCGCAAGCTGACAATCTTGATCTCGAGTTCACCGTACGCGAAAACCTGCTGGTGTTCGGGCGCTATTTCGGGATGACAGCAAAGGATGTCGAGAAGATCACTCCGTCCCTTCTCGAGTTCGCCCGCCTTGAGAGCAAGGCAGACGCGCGGGTGACCGAACTGTCCGGTGGCATGAAGCGGCGTCTGACGCTGGCGCGGGCGCTCATCAACGATCCGGAGATCCTTATCTTGGATGAGCCGACCACCGGGCTCGATCCGCATGCGCGGCATTTGATTTGGGAGCGGCTGCGCGCGCTGCTGTCGCGCGGCAAGACGATTCTTCTGACGACGCACTTCATGGAGGAGGCGGAGCGATTGTGCGATCGCCTATGCGTCCTCGAGGCAGGACGCAAGATCGCCGAAGGGCCGCCACACACATTGATCGACGAACAGATCGGTTGCCCAGTCATTGAGGTCTACGGTGGCGATCCGAACGAGCTCTGCGGCCTCATCAAGCCGCTCGCTCAACGCACCGAAATCAGCGGCGAGACGCTCTTTTGCTATGCGCCAAATCCAGAGCAGGTGCTCGCGCGGCTGCGTGGGCGGACCGGTCTTCGTCTGCTTCAGCGGCCACCGAACCTCGAGGACGTCTTCTTACGGTTGACCGGTCGGGAGATGAGGGACTGAATGATGTGGGAGCAGTATGCGGCGGCTCTGCCCGCCAATGCGTGGAACTGGAGCGCCGTATGGCGCCGGAATTATATGGCTTGGCGCAAAGCGGCGCTGGCATCGCTTCTGGGAAACCTCGCTGAGCCCATGAGCGCCTTGTTCGGTCTCGGCTTCGGCCTGGGACTGATGATCGGCCAAGTCGATGGCATTTCATACGTCGCCTTTCTGGCGGCTGGGATGGTCGCGACAAGCGCGATGATTTCGGCGACCTTTGAAACCGTCTATGGGGCCTTCGCTCGGATGAACGCCCAGCGCACCTGGGACGCCATCCTTTGCACGGAACTCACGCTTGGCGACGTCGTTCTCGGTGAATTGGCGTGGGCAGCGACAAAGGCTGTTCTGGCAGGAACGGGAATTACGATTGTAGCCGCCGCGCTGGGCTATGCGGCGTGGCCGTCCATCCCTTATGCGCTGCCAGCTATCGCGCTCACTGGTGTTGCCTTCGCCGGCCTCGCCATGGTTGTGATAGCGCTCGCGCCCAGTTACGACTACTTCGTGTTCTATCAGACCCTCTTTCTCACACCCATGATGTACTTGTGCGGCGCGATCTTTCCCGTTGCTCAACTGCCCATCGCGCTGCAGCGCGTAGCAGAGGCGTTGCCCTTAGCACATTCGATTGACCTCATTCGGCCGGCAATGCTGGACCGGGACGCCAGCAGCGTCGGTCTGCATGTGGGCGTACTTTGCATATACACTGTGGTCGCGTTCGTCGTATCGGCTTTGCTGCTTCGCCGCCGGCTGATGCGTTGAACAAACCATGCCCCACATAGTGTGAATCAGTTCTGCGGAAATTTGCGGGTGTGGAAGCCAGCGGCAAGAATGCTCGTATCTCACCGATATATCCCGCCTTGTGGAACGATAGTATCACGTGCGGGCTGATCTAGCCTCATTGGTTAGGGGCCCAACTGTCTCGATCGAGTCAATCAGGAGCTGTCACAATGTTGAAATCGGAACGATCGCCTGAGCCATTCGTCATCCTCGCGATGCCGAGAAGCGGCACCCACTATCTGGAAGAATTGCTCAATGAACATCCGAACGTGGTGAGCAACGGGGAATTGCTCAATGAGTATGATCCAAATTGGCCCGACAAGGCGCGGCTCCTACGTAGCGATCGTGAGCTTCTGGAGTGCGCCTACTTGCGCTATCCAACGCCGAGCGACAAAATCGACGTGACTCATGTTGGCTGCAAGATCAACGAACCGCAGTTTCATGACCGTCCGGGGATGATGGCTGAGCTGGCCGGTTGGCCGCGCCTTAAGGTCATCGTGTGTCGTAGAAATCCGCTGGAATCGCTCCGCTCACTCGTGCAGGCGAGGCAAACCGGTGAATGGCTGAAATACAGCTCTGATAGCGACGACTCGCAACCGCCACTCGTCAGCCTAAGCGTCAGCACCTGCGAAACCTACTTCAAGACCACCGCTGAGTTCCACGATAGGATCAGGCAGTCCTTCGCGTCGACCAAAATCCTCGAGCTGGAGTATGAGACGCTTCTTCGCGAGCCGCACCTGTGCTTGGAGTTGGTTTGGGAATTCCTCGGGGTTCGTATGCGGAATGTTTCCGGTCGCGTCAAACTTCAGCGCCAGGAAGTGCGGCCGCTCGACCAAACCGTAGAGGATTTTGATGAGTTGCGTCGCCAATTCAAAGAGGGACCTTACGCCAGGTACTTTGAGGCTGTTGACGCCTGAGGATGGCCTTCTATTCCTCGGCGCCCGCGTTCGAATGCCCCTTGGTGGATTGGGGCAAGAGCAGCGGTATGAACCGCTGGGGTTGCCAGCGAGCGGGCGTCTTGAATTGGCAGGCACTATTGGATAGCCGGATGGCTGCCATCCCTCCTGTTGCTAATAGCTCCGCGAGGATCGGGACGAGCCGCGTGCGGCGGCATTCAACATCGGCAGGACCTTCACTCGCGCGTTCAGCCCAGATCTACTGAACGAGGTTTTGCGCAGCTGTGCGCGAAAAGAGTGAAGGTCATTTGCCGCGGTCCTCGCGTTGCCGCTGTCGGAAAGCCAACGGACTTGATGTCTGGAACTCGCCAAGCAGGTCGTAAACCACGGGGCCTGGCTTCGCAACACGCGTGAATCACACTGTCGGTAGAGATGGCCCAAATCCTGCACCAAGAAGGTTGAGCGTAACCTGATAGGAGGCGTGTTTGAGGGCCGATCTGCCGAACAAGGATGCGGTCGCCAGACGAATGTCGGTTGACAACGAGGGCAGTTCATTCAAATCGGACAAGGCACGCGGCCGGCGGAGAGACCGAAAGACGCTGCTGCTGACCGGAGCATCGCGTGGGATAGGTTACGCCACCGGAAAGCTGTTTTCGGAAGCAGGCTGGCGGATCATCTCCTGCGCGCGGCAACCGATCGATGCCCGGCGATGTCCTTGGGAGGCCGCATCCGACAATCATGTCCAGCTCGACCTCAGCGAGCATCGGTTGCTGCCGCGCGCTATCACCGAGGTTAAAGAGCGCCTCGCGGGCGCGCCGTTGCACGCCTTGGTCAACAACGCAGCGATGTCACCGAAGACGACGAGCGGCGCACGACTAACATCGTTGGCGACATCGATCGAGACCTGGATGGACGTATTCCATCTCAATTTGGTGGCTCCAATTCTGCTTGCGCAGGGGCTCTTTGGCGAATTGAAAGCCGCGTCTGGATCGATCGTCAACGTGACCTCAATTGCAGGCTCGCGGGTGCACCCCTTCGCCGGCAGTGCCTACGCGACTTCGAAAGCCGCTCTTGCGTGTCTCACGCGCGAGATGGCTCACGACTACGCGCCGCATGGAATTCGTGTGAATGCAATCGCCCCGGGCGAGATCAAGACGGATATTTTGTCACCGGATACGGAAGCACGGGTCGTACCGAACATTCCGCTGCGCCGGGTGGGGACCCCTGAAGAGGTCGCTAAGGTCATCTTCTTCCTGTGCTCGGATGACGCCAGTTATATCACCGGCGTCGAAGTGCCGATCAATGGTGGCCAACACCTCTGATCGGCTGAAGATGGACCGATCGGTGCACGACACAAGCTTGTCTCCCTGGCCGACACCTGCGACCGTCAATCGAAACTGCAATGAAGCGACACGTCAAAGAATTCAGGTCTGCAATCTGGCCAGGAGATCCGTTGCCCCGGACGAAGGTGCAACACATTTGCTCGTGCGGTCGCGTTGCCGAAGAGCGCCGTTTGCGATCAGGAGTCGTCAACCCAAAGCTTGCCTGTTCAGATGCTAACTGGCTCCCGTCATTCAACGCAACACCTTGGACTAGCGAAAGACTTCGCTGCAAAGCATCATGGTACCAATGAGCACGATCAAAACCGTCTGTGTCTATTGCGGCTCCGGTCCCGGGACCAATTCCCACTTCATCGAAGGCGCCAAGGCATTCGGCAAGACGCTCGCCGAGAACAACATCCGCCTGGTCTATGGCGGCGGTTCGCTTGGCCTGATGGGCTCGGTCGCCATCTCCGTGCTGGATCACGGCGGCATGGTAACCGGCATCATTCCCGAATTCCTGCGGAAGCGCGAGAATGCGCTGACCCGCGTGCAGGAAATGATCGTCACGCCCGACATGCACGAGCGCAAGCGGTTGATGTTCGAGCGCTCCGACGCCTTCGTGGCACTGCCGGGCGGCGTCGGCACGCTGGAGGAGCTGGTCGAGCAACTGACCTGGAAGCAGCTCGGCCGTCACGCCAAGCCGGTGCTCCTCGCCAATATCGCCAATTTCTGGGAGCCGCTGTTCTTGCTGCTGTCGCACATGCGCCAGATCGAGTTCATCCGCACCGGCTTTTCCGTCGATATCCTCAAGGCCGATCGCGTCGAGGACATCCTGCCGAAGCTGAAATCGGCGGCGGCCCAGATCGCCGAGGCGGAAAAGCAGCTCGAGCCGGACATCGTGCGGAAGCTCTAAGATTTTTCAGCCGGAAACGTCGCCGTTTCGATCCTGTTGCCATCGGGATCGAAGGCGAAGGCTGTGTAGTAACGCACGCGGTCGTGCGGGCGCATGCCCGGCGCGCCGTCGGATGCGCCGCGGGTCGCAAGGGCTGCGGCATGAAACGCGTCGACCTCGGCCGTAATCTTCGGCCGCAGGCAGATATGCACGCCGCTCTCCGGTGCTACGTACGGCATCGCCTCGCGCAGATTGATCCAGAACTCCGGATAGGCCTTGCGGAAGCCAATTGTGCGCTGCCGTGTGACCAGGCGCGGGAGCCCGCGGGCAGCGAGCGTGGCGTCGTAAAATCTTGCAGAGCGTTTGAGATCGCTGACGCCGACGGAGATGTGGTCGATCATTGCTAGTGCTCCCCCTCTCTCCTCTTCATCGTTGCGAGGAGCGAAACGACGAAGCAATCCGGACTATTACCGCGGAAAGACTTTTGGATTGCTTCGCTTCGCTCGGTGTTTGTGGTGCCGCCGGTACGTCCGCCGCCGCAGCCTACGCCGGCGCACCGACTTCACACGGTAGCAGGCCGCGGTCACCCAATGTCACTGTAGAGACTTGCCGCCACGGGCATCCGGCGGATTTTCTCGTAGTGCAAAATTGCGGGCCTAAGGTCCAGTGTTCTTTCAACGCATTTAGGAAACGAAATGTGCCGAGCAGGCTGATCACGTGGTGGCTCTATGCAAAAAGCCTGCCGTTGAACTCTCCTGATACTGACTATTGCACCTCAAGACTGATGGAACTCGGAAGCCAAATGCTCGCGTTCGCCACCGGATTAGTTTTCGGCGGCGGGTACTTCAGCCGCTCTGTGAGGACGCGCCGTCATTCGTCTTCCCGCCTAGCAGCTTTCCGGTCTTGCGATCTACGAAGTGCAGCTGGGAACAGGCGGGGCAAAACACGCCTTGAAACTGGTGTTCGGCCGCATCGTCGTCAATTAGCCGGTGCTGAACCATAACTCGTGTGATCGGGCAGAGGAAAGTGATGGTGCGCATATCTGCCCCATGCTGCTGGGCTCGAGTGAACAGGAAAACGGCCCGGCCGTGCGCGACCTCGCAACCAGTATAGCGCAGGTCCGGGCGTGGCACTCGGGATCAATCCAAACTACGACGCCTGAACCGCGGCCGCCTTGTTCTCGCGCAAAACGCCATCACACATTGTTCAGTCGATGATCAATGCGTCGATTGGCAGGACGAATGTCTCACGCGATCTTCTTCAATCGGACTGAACCGAACTCCAAGGTGCTGCGCCATCTCGATGGACAATGGCATATACACGGACAACCGTCGGTCAGGAGCAGCCTTCTGACGAAGTGTGCTTCAGGAGCTGCAAGCGCTGCGCAAGAGTCCGGGAACAAGCCAGGTTGGACATCACCGCTCGCTGCAATCTCTAGCGACGGGCTGCATGAACATGGCTCCGCCATCCGTCCACCCGCGGGCACCAATAGAGTCCGGATGCCGGTCATGCGGGAAACTTGCGTCTTTGGCGCTAGAGAGCGCAAGCAGCCGCTGCTGCGTGATCGCTCAGGAGAGTTGCGCTCGCGGCGGTTTCCGTACGCAGCCCGGTCGGACCAATCGCATCGACGCAGTTGGCGGCCTTATTCGCGCCTATGGCATGGCGGGGCCGGCTTAGTTCGATCGTGGCTACCTGCGAATCGTGCTGGCAACTGCATTGCGACTAGCAGGAGGCAGTCCTGGAACCAACGATTGCTTGTGAAACGCACACAGCTTTTTCAGCCCTGACGAGGGCGTGTCGCTGAACTCGAAACCTGGCGGATATCTCGATCCATCGTGGATGCTTGCTCGCGCAAGTCGCTCGGGAGCGCCGGAGCCGGTGAGTGGCATGGCGCTCACGAGAACGTGGCGAAGAGCAAGAGAGCGCCCCAAAGCACCAAGCTGAGGAGAAGTGCCGCGAGCGGCCACCGAGTCCAGGTTCTCAGGGGCTGCGAGGCATCAGGAGATAAATAGCCGTCGCCCTCATTCAGGTGTAGTCTTGGTGTGCGCCAGTGCATCATTCATCTCCTATTTCGTGTGCTTCAATTGTCGACGAGGGGCCGAACTCGTCGGCCAGAACGAACGCGACCCGCTACCGACCAGTCATGCGGCGCAGCGCCTGGTTCTCGGGCTCGATTATTGCCCAAGAGTGCCGCGATAAATGTCTTCGTCGGCTCGTTCCCGCTCCTCAGCGGCCGAGGTCGCGCGCAGCCAGACGATCAGGCTTTTGCAGCACGAGGCAGGAAGTGAGCTCGGCTCATGTCGAGAAACTCGAACATCACGGACCGGGCTCGTCATAGCTGAACTCCGCTGTCGACCTGATGATGTTCTAGCTGGACATCCTGCGGCTCGTTGCCAGATCAATGAAGGATCGCTTTGACTGCCTCGAAGACCTCTGACAGCTCCGCATTGCATAGGAGACGCTCTAGCTTGGTCCGATCCGGTTCCGTTCGTCGGAATCGCCCAGCGGACAATCTCGGCTTGCAACGCCGGCGCGCCATTTAAGGTCGAAGTAACGGTCGGTTCGGCGGTCCATGGTGGATCAGGTTCCTCTGTGAATCGTTTACAGCGCCAAGGCTGGTCAAGCCGGCGAGGGGTCATAGTCAGCGTAGCTGACCGTCAGCTGACGGACTTGAGGGTTTATGCGAGCGCGAGCCGCTTTAAGGGCACGCGTTGGCTCGCCGCGATGGCGGGCCTCCAGCACGCCAATGCGATCTTGGCGACCAGCGGCCAGGATTAGGCCGGAGGCCAGACGACCGGCTTCGCACATTCCCAATCTGACATTTTTTCATAAGCGCTGATCGAGCGTACGAACCGCGGGTGCTGCACAACCGAAAACAGGACGCGCCGTGTCGGAGAGTATGGAAGCTCGTCGTAGGGATTCAACGCGGCGGCCGAAAAAGCTCAACCTGAGTGCTCCAGACTTTGCCCATCGCAGCTTGCCGCGTTGACGCATCACGGTCGGCGCGTACGCCGTCAGCGCCGGCGCGTCGCCCGCGAGCAGGGCGAATGCTTTCTGACGGTGCTGAATTTGCGCAGATAGTCAGAACGCCTTCGACTTGGAAAAGGTCGTTTGCGCCGCGGTCCAAACGCGAGGGCGGCCGGCGCTCATCTGCTCGTCTTCAAACCCCAGCTTGAGCCGATCCAACTGAGCGCAAATGCACCGCCTCCTGAATGGTCTGATCCTCACACCGCTGCTGGCCGAAGATGTGCGGATGACTGAATGTCACGCGGTTTGCATCGGCGCATTTCCTGCCCAAACGACCGTGCTCTATAGGTCAGCAAGGAAATGGCCGTTCCACACCACCCCTCTTGTCACTTCGGGGCTCCATATTTCACGCAAATGGTGCAAAAGTTACGGATTTCATGGAAAATTACGCCTTTTCATGCCAAGCTGTGCTCAACACCAAGTTCGCTACGGCCGCCTTCATCGCTATCTGATCCATTACGTTCTGGCGGAACGCGGCTTCAATCCGCCGGGCATGATGTTTCCGGTCTCCGCGGCCATTTTGGATAACATCAACGCTTATCAGCGGATTCTTGAAAGCTATTCTGTCCGCCTGCTCCCCTTCATCAAATGGAAGGCGACGGGCGAACGGAGTGTTCGCGTCCTCAACGAGACGGCAGATTTCTAACGCTTCTTCGATGCCACTGCCACGCCTCACGCCGAATTTCTCTATGAATGGCGTGGCAAGGACAATCGATACAGATCTTCCGGCGGAGACGAGATATCTGGTATCTTAGGATACGTTCAGGCGTAGCGTGACGGAGATCGTCGACATGCGGGGCGGCACTGTCGATCTATTATTTCGCTTCTCCACCAGAACAAGGGTGTTCTGTCGATACGTGGCCGGGAAAAGGAATTTGCCAAACTGACCGACAACGAGGCCGCCGAGATCGAGGTGAGCTAGGAATTTGTTTCCTGAGTGACTGCATCCGAGTGCAGGCGCACACCGAGATGATTCAGCGCCGCGCGACCAGGTCCCAGTGCCACATCGGCTCCTATCGCATGCGAGTCACACTTGACGGCGCTACTATGGCGCGCCCCCGAACATCGGGCCGCCATTGTGTCCGGAAAACCCTTCAGTGTTTCAATTGTAGTTGACTGAATAGAAGGCAGCACTTTTGCAGATATCAGGACGGAAGTGAATTCGCAAAAGCGGTTTATAAATCGCACGAAATGCGACGCGTCGCAACATTGCTAATTTGATCTTTCGTGCTAGAAGCCCCGCTCAACAACGAGTGGAGATTTCCAATGGCGAAGAAAGTGAAGAAGGTAGTCCGCCGCGAGTACACGAAGGCGGACGTCAAAGAACTTCGCGCACACTCCAAGGCTAGGGTGCCGGTAGCGAAGATCGCGAAGTCTATGAAAAGGACGGAAGGTTCTCTCCGTCAAAAGGCAATCAAGCTCGGTATCTCTCTAGGGCATCGCCGGTAAGAGAGAGGGGATCAGCTTTGTGCTTCTGTCCCGACGCCACCAGTATTCGCGGGCCCCGAGTTTCCTTCAGAGGTGACCTGTCCGCGCGAGCGTTACGAAGTTTGAAATAAAATGAGGCTCGCTCTGCGATCATCACTCGTCTGCGAGATCCAAGAGGGATTGGCTCTGATTGCTGCGCTGACTGCTGCATCGGCCAATTTCAAACATTGACCTGCATACCGAATAGGGCATGCGCCGTCCACCTGTGACGCGTGAGCGAATGCTGGAAACAAAGATCGTTGTGTTTTTGCTTCCGATAGGTTTTAAACCGGTCGACTTCATCACCTCAGTGAATGAAAGTAATTCGTGTAGTTTTGCCGTGCTCGAACAAGAGGAAAAGAGCCGGCGATACATCACGCACTGTATCGTTCGGCGCTACAAAGGAATTCATCGTGGCCAAGATGACCAAGAACCAGCTCATTGACGCAATTGCTCAAGGAACGCAAGTTTCCAAAGGTGACGTAAAGGCCGTCATCGAGCAGTTGGCGACCGTCGGCTACAAGGAGTTGAACGAGTCTGGCGAGTTCGTCATCCCCGGCTTCGTCAAGATGTCGGTCGTGAACAAGCCTGCTACTGAAGCCCGCAGCGGAGTTAATCCTTTCACGAAGGAGCCGATGGAATTCGCAGCCAAGCCAGCCAGCAAGTCGGTCAAGGCGTCGCCGCTCAAGGTTGCTAAAGACGCAGTCGCGACATCATGAGGTCAGCTGCCGTGGATCGCGCTACGTGGCGTTGGTGCGAGGACGGATGGCGGACTGAGGTTGCCACAGCCGGCGTAGGCGTGCCGTAAGAAGCTCATCGGCCAACAGTTGGCTGTCAGCCGAGCAAGTGCTGACCCGCCTGGCAGGGAGCCGCCAATTGGGAAACGCTGTCCGGGACGACGGTCACGACCAGACGTGCGGATCGTTGGCGAAGACGAAGCGGATCTCGCTCGTCTTGCCGCCAGTCGAGGCGTTGGCGAGGCATGGCCGTCGGCGGCAGACGTCAAAATCGTCGCGATCGGTAACGCAAAAATAAAAAGCAAACCCTAATGGACGCCGCGGCGCGCGAATTGGTGCGATCCGAACGTTGCTTTCACCGAGCCCGAGGAAAGACGCCATTCATTCCGGCGATGCGACGATCGTGGCCTTTGCGCTTCCGGCCGTAGTACTGCGCCGAAACGAACTAAGCCGGACAATGGCCGCCGCCTTGGTGTGGCGGATGGCGCCTCTAGCCGTTGTGACACTGCTGCCTACGACATGCCGATGATGATGGTTGTCATGACAGCGCTGTCGGCGTCGGATCGGCAGCTGCATCATCATTTGGGGTAATCGGCAGCAACCGGCAGCCGCCTGGATCCCGCGAACTCATACGGACGTTGATGATCGGCACCGATCGGCCGGCGGTTCTTGACGTCTTGAGCCAACGGCCTGTCATCGGCAGCAATGCCGTGGGAAGGACTCGGCACTGCGCGGAACGGACGTGGTCTGCGCCCCAGTCGGTGAGTTGCTTCGGTATGGCTACTCGGACTATGCAGGTATCGTCGAGGGGCCGTTGCACCTTGCGATCGCGAGGCGTAGTTTGGGTTTCGGCCAGTCCTATTTATACCAGCATAGCCCGCCCATTATTCCAGTTTATGGACATTCAGGTGGTCATTCTTGCTCGGATGCGCAGGGTTGTTGACGAGATCTGCGAGTATGTGTCCCGGTACGACACCGGCGGCCGGACCAATGTCGCCTCAAAAGTCCTGGGAGCAACCACCGGGGGAGAGACGTCGACCGACTGTGTACGGCAGGTTCGCCGCGAAGCGCTCTCGAAGGCGCCGACGATGTGGCGATAGTCACAAGAGGGTGCCGCGTGAACTTCCAGGTCACGGTTCTTAAGATCCTGGTGAGCTATCCGGATGGGTTTGCCGTGATGGCGGACTTGAAGCGCGACATGGCGATCCTGGCGACCAGCGGTAGCGATTGGGCCGAACGCACCCGACGACTGGGTTCGCTTGTGCCCGACCTTGACATCTTTTCGCAAGCCTTGATTGAACGTATCAACGGCGGGTGGCGCATAACGGAAAAGGGACGCGCCGTCTTGGAGCTCATGGAAGCGCGCCCCAGGCGTCCGGAGCCCGCAAAAGGTCCGCCCGAGTGCTCCATCCCCGCTGCCCCGCTGCCGGTGCTCGCGCGCTCAGGTCGGCACGGGCGGCGGCAGCGCCGCCGCTCCGACCACGCGCGAAGAAGCACAAACGCTTCCTGATCCGCTCGCACAAAAGGGACATTCGGCCGGACCGCAGGTTCACAGGATCAAGGCAGGCGTCAGCCCGCGCCGATAATCCGGTCTACTCGCATGGTCCCGTTGGTTTCGAGGGCGTGCTCTAGAGGCTTGATTGGACAACACTCCATCGCAGGGGGAGAAAAAGAGGACCACGATCAGGAAACTCGCGCTATTTGCACTACCATTGAAGCGCGGCCGTGAAAATGCGCCCAGAAAAACGCAGCTGGTCTTCTCGGATTACACAACCGGGACAATCCACAAATCTGCTGGGTTAAAGACGAACGGCTCTCGTGTTTGCGCTAGATCAATTCAACCTGCCCGGGAACCGATACTGTTTTGCACATGCCAAAACCGCTCGCCGACTGAGCTGTTGCGGCTGCGTGGCTTGGGAGGTCCGGACACCTCCTCGCCACGCTCCTCGCGAAAGGGTGGGAGAAGTGCAAGATCCAGTCAGAAACCAAAACTGCCGTCCTCAAATCTTCCTTGTTGATGAGACGAGCGCGCGCACGATCGCAGCAGCGCAAGTGGCCTCAACTGACGCATGGCTTGAGGCATGGCTTGCCCGCTTCCTGCAGGTCCTCAGACAACTTGGAAAGCGAGGCTCCGCCTAACGCAAACCGGTCCGAATTCCCAGAGAGACGGAAGCACGTTGTAGCGCAATCCGCGCTGTCTGCGCCAAACCTTCGGCTCTAGGGTACATTGACCGGTGGCATGGATGCGGTGGGGCGCGGCACGAAACCAATCTGATGCTGGCTGCGCGCCGCCAGCATAATCACAAAGGTCACAAAGAGGATTAGCAGGCCGCGCATCTAAAAAAGGCTCCAATATCGGTAGCCGATATATGAATTCGTTGACGTGAGTGCCATAGCGGCGCTCCTGCGCGCGTAGGCCGTCGCCATCGACACGGCCGTACCGGCTAGGAGGCCGATATCATCGGCCTGGGGCTCTCGAACACCATGGGAAAAATCGACGCTCGCAAGCTTTCGAGCGCGCACTCTTCCTCCGACAGGCGTCTGCAGACGTACTGCCGGTCGTGTTCGGTGAGCTTGGTCTTCAGCAGTCTTCGGTGGCGCTGGATGGCGCTCAGATGTGTGCGCATGCGCGCCAAATTGTCGTCCATCATGGCCGTCATCCTTCCAATGCTCGTTGATGATGCTTTCGCTTGCCTGATCGGCCTGAGCTTCCGATCAATTCAAGAAGGTCAGTCGGCTCAAGCGAAGCAGCCGAGAGCGAGAGCGCTTGGTTTCGCGCTCGACAACTAGTTGAGATCCAATTCCGTGCTCGGCCGGTCTGAAATGTGTCCCGGACCCATGCCGCTTGATCCAGTCCCGTTCAACCGCCAATGTCAGGCCCGTTTGGAAAACGCCGCCGGTGCGGCTGGCATCGCAAAGGAACTGGCCGTTGGTTGGGCTCGATGCCGCCGGCGATCGCTTGCGTGCCGCGGCTTCCGGATCGGCGAACGGGTGGCCTGCACCGAACTTCATCCAGCTTCGCCCGGACCTGAAAAGATCGATGCGGGCGGCGCGGTACGCGGGTTCGGCAGCGGACGCTCCGTCGGGCGTGGCGCCCGCGCCAGATTTCCGCCCTTCACGTCGTAGCTGCCGGCCAGCTTCAGCAACCGCTGCCTGGTGAACGGATCGGCCCGCTCGGCGAGATCACGCGCCTGCTGCGCCAGTTTTCTGTAGAATTCACGCCCCATAACACACTCTTACTGGCTGCCCGGGATCCTTGGGCGTGGCGTCAAGCCGTCGCTCCGGAAGACTGCTGATCCAAATTACTCATGCCAGCCCTCTCAAATCTGAGATATTCCTTTATTTGTGCCGCAAGACCGCTAAATGCCCTGCAGTCACGATGGAAAAATGCGTTCTTTGGTTGCAACAGCAGGAATAGGGCGCCGCATCCGAAAGTCTTTTTGTTAGCCCATCGAAGCAGCGCGGCGCAGCAAGAGCTGCATTCGTCGACACATGCCGGGCATTTTGTTTTTGAACCGATCGCATCTGCCGATGAGGTCTCAATCAGTTCGGAGAATATCGTGTTTCGTGGACGGTGACTTGGGCGAGCAGGAGGTTGAACTAGACCCGCCGAAGCTTCGAGGCAGTTGCGCGCTTGCAAAAAATCGATGCGTCTCGGAGTGAGGATCGACTGGCCTGAACGCTCAAGGCGCTCTTTGAAGCGCAGCTGCCACGGACCGGCAATTGGTCTGCCCGGAAGAGGGAGAATTCCGCGGTACTTCGGCCAGATGCGTGCGCGCGGTCGCAGCTTCGCTGGATCCTATCGGAAAATTCAAATGTGGCCGGGACCTGCGTTGGCGGTGACCAATGCCGGGACATCATCCGCCTGGAAGGGACGATGAATAGCCGCCTTCGGAAGAGCGCCAAAAGATCTAATGACGCTTTCATCCAGCCGGAATCCATTGATCCGCGGCGCGGGCCTCGCGATGTTGCCCGCACACATGCGTCCAAGCATGGCTAGGCAGAGGTCTTGCATTTCTCGATTTACGCCTCCCAGCGCGCCAAAGACGTGCCCACTCTCGGCCCTGATTGGGGTTTCAATGTTGTCGAAGTAGTTGCCCTCAATCAGGCCTTGAACAGATGGTCCGGCGTCCAGCGCGTGGAAGAAACCATTGCGCTGCAGCAGCTCGGTGTTGTGGAAGTAGTTGTTCACCAGGTGAATGACCGACCGTAGACCGTCAACGTGCGGAGCCCGTCCGGAGACCTCATGGAAGTAGTTGTTGGCAACCGTGATCGACTGAGGACTGCCAAGAAAAAGAAGGTTCCAGTAATGCGCTCCGTTGCAATAAGAGGAGTAGTTATCCCTGCCATCAAAATCGTTCCACGAGACCGTGATATTCGTCGTCTCCCCAAGGCCGCCGGCAATCATCTGGCGCCCGATGTTATGAAAACGGTTATGATCGATCCAGACCCGGTTCGCTCGCGAAATCGCAATCGCATCGCCCGCGAAGACAATGCCGGGATTGATGTCAACGATGGTCAGGTTGCGGACAATGACGTTGCTCACACCATTCAGTCGCAGTCCCTTGCCCCTGATTGTAGCGCTTGATCCGACGCCAATCACGGTCTTGTTTGATCCGACCTCCAAGGGATGTTTGCCCGCTTTATCGAAGCTGACTTCCATTTTGAGCTTGCCGTCGCAGTGCGTGTCGAGCCCATCCAAGAGGAGAAGCGATTCACCCTTGTAGGGCGTCTGACAAGTGTTGCTGTATTGGCAACCCGGACCCTCGCCGCGCCCTTCCGCTCCTGTGAAGTCTATGGTCCCGACAATCTGGACAACGCGCGGACTATCGTCCTTGCAGATTCCGGAGCTATACGAACGACACAATTGATAAGTCAGATCTTTGAGTGAGTTGACCTGAACAACTTCGCCTCCCAGGCCACCCGTGGTTCCAGCACCAAATCCCTGTGCGCTGTCCCATCTCGGATTGCTCGCTGCGATAGCACCGGAGATCCCAACAATGCCGGCGAGTCCAGCGAGCATCCCCAATAACTGTTTCAGCTGGCACACCGCTTGCCTCGTAGACATCGACTCTCCATCGGCAAATGAAAGAAACGTTGAAACGACCCATCGTCTGATCCAACGGCCAGCCACGCGGATCGAGTCTTTGTGGCATTGTTTGCATCCCGGCTCGACGGTGCCGATCCTGTGATCCATCTAAATGCACCAGCCTAGCATGTCACAAGAAAAATCTGGAACGTAGCGCACACGTTCCGTGGTCTGGCGGTGGATGGCCCTTCCCATAAGATTCAAGTCTGCCAATGATTGAGCGGCCCGCCCGGTCCGCAGAGGTCTGCTGATCAATTGGATCGCTGCCAATGTCAGTCGCAACGAACTTCAACATCACCTGGATAAGCCGATCCAGTGAGTCTCGTGATGTGATCTACACAGGACGGATGAGTACAGGAGAGAGCGGTCGAAGTCATCGCCTTCCGTATTTTGTCGTACCAGGGTTGTCGGATTGAAGACATTCGCTGCGTGCCACTCAAGAACGACAGACAAAGAATCCCGCAAATCCGCACCAAACACACGGTATTCTACAACTATTCACAGCGCGTTGGGAGCGGCACGCGAGTTGCTGAGGTGAGCAACGCGGCTGCTAGATCGCAGCGCGCGATTCAGTGTCGTTTTTAGGGAGCAAAGACAGTGGCGACTGGAAGCGTGAGATGGTTCAACCCGACTAAAGGCTACGGCTACATCGCGCCGGACGATGGCGGCCGTGACGTGTTTGTTCATATCTCTGCGGTGCAGAGGGCTGGCTTGGTCCTACTCCCACAAGGAGACAAGATCAGCTATGAACCAAAGATCGGCCGCTCGGGGAAAATATCAGCCGAAAACCTGCGCCTCATCTAGCTTCTGCTTTGGCAAGCGGGGGCTGAGGTCAGGGGCCATATTGGCGTGCGCCTTGTGCTTTCATAACTTGGTTTCACTTTTCCAAAGTAAGTCTCTGGCGACGCTTATCCCATAGGGATATCGATCATCGTTTTCGAACGAAGGGCCGGCTCCCAGCCGGCGTCAATACAGTTGCCAGTTGGGAAGCTTCGCCAGCAGATATCGCTCGACGGCTTTGTTCTTTGTCCGGCCGCGCTTGAGGCGCAGGCGAAGCCGGGTCAGCATGTCGGGTTGGCGATGGCAATGTCGCGGGACTACCCGGAGCAGAGTGTACCAGCGTGGGCGCCGAGAATTACCAAGCATACATATCAATAACGCGGCGTCACTGACGTTGATGGCCGGGACAAGCCCGGCCATCGACGTGCGCCAATCAGTCTGACTTCGGCGCCGGAACGCCGGCAGGCAGCGCCGCGGCTTGCGGTGCGCGGCCGACAATGACGGTGAGCAGGCCCTGGCCCCACAGTCGCTTGGCGGCCGCCTTGGCGTCGTCCAGCGTGACCGCATCGACAATGGCGTTGCGCTTCTCGATATAATCGATCGGCAGCTGATCATGCTGATCTTGCAGCAGCGCATAGGCCAGCTTGGAGGAGGTGTCGAGCGCCAGCATCTGCGAGCCCTTGAGGTACGACTTGGCCTCGTCGAGCTCTTTCTGCGTCGGGCCCGCCTCGGCGATGCGGCGTACCTCCTTCTCGACGACGTCGATGGTGTCGCCGGCGCGGTCGGCGCGCGTGCCAGTATTACCGATGAACAGCGCCGAATGCTGCATCCATTGCAGCGAGTCGAACACCGAATAGGCGAGGCCCCGCTTCTCGCGCACCTCGCGATAGAGCCGCGAGGACATCCCGCCGCCGAGGATGTGACTGACGACATAAGCTGCCATGAAGTTCGGGTCGTTGCGCTTCACGCCGGGACCACCGAAGGTGATCACGGTCTGCGGCACGTCGAGCGGCACGAAGGCGCGCTGTGGCGGCTTTGCAGCTTCGACGTCGGGGACCGGCGCCAGATTGGCCTTGGCTGGCAGGGCGCCGAAGGTGTCGTCGAGCAACTTGCCGAGAGTGTCTGGATCGACGTCTCCGACGACCGCGACCTTCAGTGTGTCCTTGGCCAGCACGCGGCCGACATAATCCTTCATGTCGTCGATCGTGATGGCCGGCACGCTCTCCAGCGTGCCATTGGTCTGCCGTCCATAGGGATGATCGCCGAAGGTCATCTCCAGGAATTTGCGGCTCGCCAGCGACGTCGGATCCGTGGTCTCGTGGCGCAGGCCGGCGATCACCTGCGAGCGGACGCGCTCGACGTCGGCGGTGTCGAAACGCGGCGAGGTGAGCGCCGAGCGCAACAGGTCGAAGGCCTCGTCCTTGTTGTCGCGCAGCATGCGCAGGCTGCCACGGAAGGTGTCGCGGCTGGCGCTGAAGGAGAGCACGATGGCGCGGCGATCGAGCCGCTCATGGAACGTCTTGGAATCGAGATGGCCGGAGCCCTCGTCGAGGAGGTCGCCGACGAGATTGGCGACGCCGGGCTTGTCTCTGGGATCCTGCGCCGAGCCGCCGGCGAAGGAATATTCCATCGCGATCAGGGGCACGGTTGCGTCCTGGACGAACCAGGCCTCGATGCCGCCCGGCGAGATCAGGCGCTGAATCTTTGCGGCGGCCTCGGAGGGGAAGATCTGAGTCAAAGTGAGCGCTGCGCCGGCGGCCAACGACAGAACGATGCGTCGGGAGTGAAGGAAGGGATGGGTCACGAACGTTTCTCCTCGCGCTTGGTGGTAGTCTTTGCGCCAGTCTTGGCTGTGCTGGTGTCCTTGATCAGATAGCCGGTGACCGAGCGCTTCTTATCGAGCCATTTTTGCGCAGCTGCACGGACCTGTACGTCGGTGACGCCGCGAATTCGGTCCGGCCAGCTTCGGATGTCCTTGACGGAGAGCCCGGTGCTCAGCGCGCCGCCATACCAGCCCGCGAGCGCCGCCTGGTCGTCCTGGGCGTAGATCGCTCCTGCAATGAGCTGCGTCTTGACTCGCTCGAGGTCCTCGGCGCGGATCGGGTTCTGCGCGATGTCGGCGATGACGCCGTCGATCACCTGCTCGACCTCGGCAAAGCCGACGCCGGCTTTCGGCGAGGCCGAGACCGAGAACTGGGTCGGATCGAGCGAGATGCTGGAATAGCTGGCGCTGGCGGAGACCGCGAGCGGCTTGTCGGCGACGAGGGCGCGGTACAGATAGGAGTTGCTGCCGCCGCCCATCAGCTGCGCAAGCACGGCGATTGCCGCGCTCTCCCCGGGAGCGACCGTCGTCGCCGAGGGCACGAGGTAGAAGCGCTGCAGGACGGGCTGCTCGACGCGCGGGTCGGACAGCGTGACAGTGCGCGGGGCTTCCGGTTCAGGCTCCTGCGGGCGGACGCGCTGCGCCGGGATCGCGGGCTGAGCGGGGATGGGGCCGAAATTGCGTTCGACCAGCGAGCGGACTTCAGGGAGTTCGACGTCGCCGGCGATCACGACAATCGCATTGTTCGGCGCGTAGAAGCGGCGATAGAAAGCGAGCGCGTCCTCGCGACCGAGCTTCTCAATCTCCTGATGCCAGCCGATCACGGGCCGGCTATAGGGATGATTGAGATAGAGCGCGGTCGTGATCTGTTCGCTCAAACGCTCATTGGGACTGTTGGCGACGCGCATGTTGTATTCCTCGAGCACGACGTCGCGCTCGGGCAGTACGTTTTCGTCCTTGAGGATGAGGCCGTTCATACGGTCGGCCTCCAACTCCATCACCGTCGGCAGCTGCTCGCGCGGGACGCGCTGAAAGTAGCTGGTGTAATCAAGTGAGGTGAACGCGTTTTCGTTGCCGCCGACGCGAAACACGGTCTTGGAAAATTCGCCGATCGGGTGCTTTTCCGTGCCCTTGAACATCAGATGCTCGAGAAAGTGGGCAAGCCCCGATTTGCCGGGCGTCTCGTCGGCGGAGCCGACCTTGTACCAGATCATCTCCGTGACCACGGGCGTGCGATGGTCCGGGATCACCACGACCTGAAGCCCGTTGCTGAGCGTGAAGCTGGCGGGCGGCGCCGACGTGAGCGTCGTCTGGGCAAATGCGCTGCCGGTCGAAAGACTGCAACTGGAGAGCAGTGCAGCAAGAACGCAAGCCGCCGATCGGTATGAAGGTGTTGGGATTCGTGTCAACATCCGAACCCAAAGATCCCAGGAGAAAGCACAATAAAGCGCTCGGCATTTGGCTCTATTATTGCCATCGACATAGTTCGTCAGCTGCTGGATCGGCATGGCTGTTCAAAAGCTCCATTGCGGTTCGTCAGGAATGAGGATGAGTGATGAACAAATTTCATCTCTCGGTGGCTCTAGACTCTCCGATCATCCAATCGAGAGTCTTTGCGTGTCCGCAGGACTATGTCGGTCCAACGCGATGCGCATTCCCCAAAGCATTAACCGTGCCAAAAAGAAAGCTTCGCAAATACAAAGATCAGCTCGCACAAGCGATGTTGCGTCTCCGACATGGTCGTACATCGGACAATGCCAATCTTCATTCCAACATGGTTCAGGGAAGTGAACGCCTTTCAGACCCACCACCGCCTTCAGAAATAGCGCACGAGACTGATGGTGCCGCTCGAATTCTGACGCAAGTCAATTGCCCTCACACGGCACCCACTCAGTGTCACAGTACTGGAACGATAATGATTGCTCGTCACCGAAGCGGCTTGGTAAATCCGCATCGTGGTAAGCCGCGCAATCGGACCCTCGTGCTAGTGATCCGGTGTTGCATTCACGGATGCGTCGCCCCTCTAGCTCATGTGATGCGCTCACCTTTGTTGTTTCGACTAGGCGGAGCTGCGCAGCATGATTCTTTGAGAGGCTGACGCGAAGATTGTTCTGGAGCAGCCGCGCGAGCCTGCACCGTAGAAGTCATTGACCAGCAACGGCGCGCTGTTGTCATATTTGATTACGAATATCGGTAGTTGACGGCGACGCAGAAGTCAGCGCCCATCACCCGTTTTTGCCAATATCCATTTGCAGCGTATGACCTTGGGTCGCATCCTTGCGGCGTCTTGGCCGAAATCCCTCTGATGCATGCGTGGGAATGACTGTAAAAGCGCCAAGTACGAACTGCAGCTCGCCAGCGAACTGAAGGGCGCCGCGCCAACGTCAATTATGAAATCTGCAGAGCAGCGTTCACTTCGAAAGAATGAACTTGAATCGCATGCTGCGTCAGGTTGTAGGCTTCGTGTCTCGACCGAACCACATCATGCAAACCTCGATCGCAAATCGAAAGCGATCGCCAATGCCAGCCCTGGGAGTGAACGGGTGTCTAAAGCAAGCTCGCCGACAAAGTCGCAAGCTGGAGCGCCAACGCTCTCCGCTCCCGATGATGATCCCCATCTTTGGCTGGAAGAGATAGAGGGCCGGCGCGCGCTAAACTTTGTCGAGCGGCAGAACGACAGGACGTTGCGAGCGTTTGGCGGCGCGACCTTCGAGCGGGATCGCGACGTGCTGGCGTCGATCTACGATCGGCCGGACAATATTCCCTATATCGCGCGGCGTGGTGGCTATCTCTACAATGTCTGGAAGGACGCCAGCAATCGACGAGGCCTCTGGCGACGGACCACGCTAGACGAATTTCGCAAGTCGAACCCGTCCTGGGAAATCTTGCTCGATGTCGACAAGCTCGCGGCAAAGGAAGGTGAGGACTGGCTTCTGAACGCGACGGCTTCACTGCCGGGAGATCATCCGCGAACCATTGTGAGCCTGTCGCGCGGCGGCAGCGATGCCGTCGTCTTGCGCGAATTCGACCTCAATGCGAAAAGCTTTGTGGCCGACGGCTTCACCCTGCCGGAAGCGAAGAGTAGCGCCACATGGGTCGATCCCGATACGCTGCTGTTGTCCAGCGCGCATGGCGACGGCATGGCAACCACATCGGGCTATCCGAGGACAGTGCGGTTGTGGCGCCGCGGCGAACCCGTGGATCGCGCGGCCGTGGTGTTCGAGACGACGCCCGATCGCATGTGGGCCTTTTGCGAAGTCGATCGGACTGGAAAAAGGCCACGCGTCTGGTTCTTCGATCAGCTGGACTTCTTCAATCTTGACGTCTGGCCCGGGACGGAAACCGGCGCGAGCGTGAAGCTCGATCTTCCCTCCGACATCTGGCTCCGGGCGCACCGGGACTGGTTAATCGTCAAATTGCGCTCGGCATGGAGGATTGCCGGCGTCACCCACGCGCCTGACACCGCGCTTGGCATATCGCTGTCGGCCTTTCTCGCCGGCGATCGCAACTTCACGGTCATTTTCGCGCCGCGCCCGCGCCGCGCGCTGCAGGGATTTTTCTGGGCCAGCGGCAAACTCGTGCTTTCCATCCTCGACGAGCTGCGCCCTTCATTCGAGACTTGGACGCCCTCGTCTGCGGGCTGGAGCCATGAGGAGCTGCGCGGCCTTCCCGGCATCGGCGTCGTCGACGTGTGGCCCCTCGATTGCGATCGGTCCGAAAGCAACGGCGACCTGCTTGCCTGTGTCCAGGATCCGCTCACGTCGCCTTCGCTGATGCTGATCGAACGGAGTGTCTCGAGCCCAATCGTGCTGAAGCAGGCGCCAAAGACGTTTAGCCCCGAGGGCCTTGTGGTTACGCAGCACGAGGCTATCTCGATCGATGGTGAGCGGATTCCATATGTGCAGACCGGTCCCGCCGCGGAGAGCGGCAACGCGCCGGTCCATATGAGCGGCTACGGCGGCTTCGGACTTTCCATGAGGCCGTACTACAATTCGGCCCTCGGCAAGCTCTGGTTGGAGCGTGGTGGCACGACCGTACAGGCGAACCTGCGCGGTGGGGGCGAGTTCGGCACACGTTGGCACGACGCCGGACGGCTTGCTGGCAAGAAACTGTCGCATGATGACTTCGCGGCCGTGGCCGCCGATCTGGTGCGTCGCGGTGTGACTGAGCCGAGGCGGATAGCCGCCGAAAGTGGGTCGAACGGCGGCATCCTCATAAGCAACATGCTCACGCGCTATCCGGCGCGGTTCGGCGCATTGTTTTGCACGATTCCTCTGATCGACATGCGTCGCTACACAAAGCTCCTTGCCGGTGCGAGCTGGATCGCGGAATTTGGTGATCCCGACAAGCCTGCGGAGTGGGAATGGCTCAAGACGTATTCCGCCTATCACGCGGCAAGACCGAGTCAAAACTATCCGCCGATCCTGATTGCCACCACGCGGCGCGACGATCGGGTTCATCCGGCGCACGCCCGCAAGATGGTCGCGAAACTGCAGGTGATGGGCTACGAGGCTTATTTGTACGAGGCAGCCGCGGGGGGCCACGGCTATGGCAGGGACAACAAGGAGCGTGCCAGCTTTCAGGTGCTTGGTTTTCGGTTCCTGAGGAGCAAGATCGGCTGGTTGGATGAAGAGGCCTGAGCGAGCTTCACCCTTAACCTACGGCAAGCGCTGATCGCGCGGGACTGAAATCTTGGGCGCAGACGGGCAGAGGGGTGCCGTCACTCCAGGCTCTGGCGAAGGTGAGAACGCCATGAGAGTGGTAGAGGTATTCTACAGCGATAGTCGAAATGAGCGCGGCAAGGACATGCTCCGCCGCTTAGGCCTCGATGACCGGGCCGAAGTGGATCGGCCGGGCCGGCCAAAAGCACAGCACGGCCCACGGAACGCCTTCGCGGCATTTTGGCTCAAGGCGTCGCGTCCTGCTTCGACAGCCGAAAAAGAGCGCGAAAGCGGACAGTCCGCATCATTGCTGCGCTTGCGCAGGCGTGCTCCTGATCGGCAAGTTCGGCCGTCAAACCTTCCCGAGATCGTCGGGCGCAACGCCGCCGCGGCCATCACTGCGGCACGTCACAGCTGGTCGCGCTCGACGAGGCTCGATGAGCGGCTTCGAGCAAGTCAACGAATGACTCCGACCGGAGAACAGGATCGATGAGATGGCGCAAGATGGTGTTTCGACCAAAGCTTCTTTAGTTTCCCCCAAATTCGAGGGATGCCTGCAACCGTGGTCGAGGAAACAAACGATCCGTTCGTCGCAAATATAAGAAAGCTGGTTTTTCAACCACGACAAAAATGAGTGCGTCTTCGACTCGCGCCGTATTTTATTCTCTGAGACTATTGGTGCCAACCGGTTCGTTCATAGTGGTGGGTTGATGAGATCGAATGTTGTCTTCGACGAACTCCAGAACTCCGATCCACCCGGCACGATGCGACATGCGTGCCGTTTTGTTGACCTAATTCACATCGTGTCCTCGTGCTGACACTGGCGATCGTGAAACACTTAAACGATTGTTTGGCGTCGCATTAAACACCCGCCGGCCCGCTCGCATGGAGCAAAATGCTACCTGCGTCAATTGGCCGCCAGTTGATCGAGCTCATCTAGCTCGCCAAGCAAAGCAGGATTCCACCGAACGACTCATAGGGGCGCCGCATCGGATGCGGAATGTGTTTGGTGACCCGGCCGTTGCGTTGGCCAAACAGCGCTCTAGCTTGAGGCCGGATTACAATCGAAAGCTCGCGTAGATCAGCGGGAAGGCAGGTTTCGATTATGTCTTGAGCCAGAACCATCAGCTAAGCGCCAAGTAAAAATCTAGCGACCTCTCAATGGTGTGAACGAAAGCGTCATTGGACTTTCAAAGTAACAGCATATCTACTTTGAGTTGATGGCTGCGGCAGCTTCTGTCTCCGTTGCTGCCGCTGAACCACGTGGTGGAGGATGTGACATGGTGAAGACGAGTGAGGTGTCCGTCGATGATGCCGCAACGGTGACTCAGATGGTCAGTGCTCTGCTTGCCGAACTTGGGGCCGGTCACGTGCAGGCCGGAGTAGATACTCGACTGGTTGCCGACCTGCTGGCCATGAAAGAGCGCATCTCGGGGTTTCTTGCTTTTACGGAGGAACGCCCCGTCGGCCTCATCATGCTATCGGAAAGTGCCGCCCTCTTTGCGCGCGGAACCTACGGCATTATCACTGAGCTCTACGTGGTGCCTGACCAGCGATCATCTGGTGTTGCGATGGCGCTCATCGACGCAGCCGTTACCCTTGGGGCGACAAAAGGCTGGGGCCAACTTGAAGTCGGGGCGCCAAGGCAGCCGATGTGGAGCCGCAGTCCCAACTCAGCATTGTACCTGAAGCTCGGCTTCTCAGAGATTGGCCCGCGTCTCAAATTGCCATTGCACGGCTTAGCTGGTCCACGTGGGCAGGGTAGTCCTGCGGCCCCATCGGGGCTAGATCCTCGGCGGCGACGCACACCGCGGCGCCGTATCCCGAATTCATCCGATGCAAGAGTTGCATAAATTGTGCGTAGCACATTCGGTGGATTGTGGCGGCTATGTCGTGCCGCCAGGCGAGGTTGATCTCTCACGGGGAAAGGCGGACATGCTCATTGGCGTCTTACACGACCGGATCGAGCATATGCCTAGCTAAGCCCGTCGCGGCTTTTTAATTGAAGCCTGCAAACGTGGAGGGCCCTCAGCCGAGCCATTCTTGCAGGCCAGAACTCCGACGGTGACTTCTATTTCTGACAACTCCATTTCGAATTGGGCCGGCCTGCACGATCAATCGCCATCGGATCGATCCTTGCGCTGGCGAATGCGTATGATGTCCCTATGGCGGCAGGACGATGCAATACCCATCTCGCGAAGACAGCCCATACGCCGGTAAATTCCGGCAAAGGGAGTCCCGGGCCGCGATCAAAAGCCTCGGTGGCAGATGATTGCCGAACGTTCGCATTCTGTAGACACCTGTTCGACCTCTCCCACGATCAATTATGTTACCACCTTGCGTTCTTCTTCGTGCGTCCGAGTCTTCAAATGAAATGCACACACCCTGAAGACGAGATCAGGACGCGAGTTAACGGTTGCCCTGCGCACAAGCGGGCCCCACAACGTAAGTTATCCATTGTCGCGATAAAGTTAGGCTCGAGACCGGGTTTGGAGTCTGCGTCTTTCTATTCCCGATGCAGCATTTGTGCGTGATACCGCGTCTTGCGCAAGAAAGCGTTGAACGATTGAGGAGCGCTGGAGTGAAACCCACGATCTCTTTCATGCAGCCGCCGATTCGCAGGCCAAAGCGCAAGCGGAAAGCTGCATTTG
The DNA here is from genome assembly GCF_000472645.1 of Bradyrhizobium sp. WSM2254. Classification (NCBI taxonomy): domain Bacteria; kingdom Pseudomonadati; phylum Pseudomonadota; class Alphaproteobacteria; order Hyphomicrobiales; family Nitrobacteraceae; genus Bradyrhizobium; species Bradyrhizobium sp. WSM2254. The sequence continues at coordinate 119,376 of NZ_AXAB01000018.1, forward strand.
ACTGTCCGCGAAAATACCGGCATCTCGCGACAACGGGCTGAACTCGACGGGCCCCCGTGCAAGCCACGACTGGATATCTAAATATCGGATAGCGAGGCGTACAGCCCTGCTGTTGGTGCGCTCTCGAACAGCTCCGAACCGTTTTGCGGCGAAGAAGCGCCGAAAGCGGACAGGCGCTCCCAATAACGCTCGTGCAAGGAGATCACTGGAGTTCGACGAGAGCGATCTTGCCAAGATGGCAACTCCCTTTGGCACCGCTCACTCTTTGGATCGCAACTTCGGATCGTTCAGTTTCAAGGAAATATGGGTATTAGGGCCTCGCCGCGCCGGCTTGTTAATGCGCCTTATGGGATAAAACCATGCGCTCAGACAAAGTTGCGCAAGGCTGCGCGCTCGGCTCCGGATGCTCTTGACCATTGCCCTTTATCGCGTCACGAGAAAAACCAACACGGATGAGAATGGCAGGCTCAGGAATGACGAATGTGATTGATCAAGTGAGCAGCTTGGAACCACCCTCTGTCTTGCACCGGTCGTCAAGACGTTTTGCGTCGGTCTTCGCGCTCGTGGCGGTGTCCATCGGCCTGTGCGCCGGAGCAGCCTATTATTGGATCAGTGTCGAAGAGCTTTTCGAGAAGCCGTCGGCTCATGAAGTCGTCCCAACGACAGGCCTGTCACCTGAAGATAGGGAGGCACTTTGGGAGATTCGGTCCGAGCAGCAGAAGGCAAGTGATCAAATTGGAGAGATCAATCGTAACATCGGTGCGCAGCAGGACGATTTGAAACGCATGGCAGATCAGATCGAGGCGCTGACATCGAGAATTGAGTTGTTGCAGAAACCGGCCGTCGCTGCCCCCGTTCTTCTCGCGCCTTCTTCTCCCCCGCCTTCCCATCCCGTTTCGAGCCCGGCCAAGCGAGCCGTCAAACCCGCTAAGCCAGAAGGGCCGGTCTCGGTCGGGGGTAAGCCACTGATCTCCGAACCGAGCACGAACCAGCGTTGATGATCAGGCGACGCCGCCTTTCGCGAAGGGTGTCGTGTTTCGGCGAAACGAAGACTGGCTGCGGGACGTTCGTCGACGAATGGAGATCGAGGACGGCGTCATCCGATTCCATTTTTTCCGAGAAAAGGGGTGTCGCAGCCTCCACCGAATTCGGTATGAACAACCTGCTCGAAGTCGGCCGGGTAGACAACGAAGATCCCGCCTGGCTCAAGCACTGGCACCCAAAATAAGCCAATCAGGCTACCGCTCACGCGGATGCGTCTCAAGTCGGTGACTCGATAGATCGTGGATCACCACGTGCTGTGGTTGATTACGCCGCGCATTCAAGTTCAGGCGAACTCATGCGATACGGGAGGCCTCCTGCACAAAAATGTTGCGCATCCAAATGCTCGCCGGATCAGCGTTGTGAAGAGCAGGCCACTGGACGGATTCGGTGAACGCAAAGTCCGGCAAAGGAGCTTGGATCGTTCGCAAGGGCATCGTGTTCTTGAAATGCTTGAACATCCTCGATGGCATTGTCGCTATGCGATCAGTTCCCAATATCAGGGGTGGGATCAGGCTAAAGCCCGGCACAGCGACTTCGACGCGAATCTTGAGATCATGCTCGAGCAAAAGCCATTCAGCGAACGAAGGTCTGATCGTCGGCCCAAACCTGGCCGTAACCTGTCCAATCGATAAGTATCGCTCCAATGTAAGCGGCTTAGCTAGTTGCTTGTTCTTGGGACAGCCGACGTACACGAATCTTTCGTCAAACAGCGGCATTTTGGGATGCGTGTGCGACATGAACAATTCCGGACAAACCAAGAAGTCAATCTCACTCCGCCGGAGAAGTTGATCGGGGTCCTCTTCGGGTGGCAGCAATTCGAAGGAGACGGCGGGCGCTTCCTGCGCGACGCGGTCCACGACCTTTCGAAGAAACACGGTCATCATGAAATCTGACAGGATGATCCTGAAGCGACGAGTCGACTGCGCCGGCTTGAATCCGTCGGGGGAGATAATGGAGAGTTGGATGTGCGACAAAGCCTCCCGAACCGGGGCAGCAAGCGCTTCGGCTCGTGGCGTGGGCACAAGCTTGCGGCCCATCATCGTAAAGAGCTCATCGCGGAAATAGGCGCGCAACCGGGCCACGGCTGCGCTCATGGCCGGCTGACTCAGGTTGATTCGCCGCGCCGCCGCGGTGAGGTTCGGCTCCGTCATGAGAGCGTCGAACGCGACGAGAAGATTTAGATCAAGGCCGTTGAAACGCATGGTGCGAATTTATCCATCGTGTGGATGTGCTTCATCTAAACAATCGATTTTACCTGCTCACGGGAGTCGCGGCAAATTTTAGATGGAGAGTTAGAGTTAAGACATAGCAGGACGATGACGAACTGCTGCATACAAAGGGTTGGAAAATCTATACCAAGGTTTGCCGTCTGCGATCCGGCGAACGCCTGCCGCTTCTATATCAGCTACTTGCTTCCGTAGAATCATGGGACCTTCCGACTTCGCTTTGGGTTTGCCGCGAAACGCGAGCAGGCGACTGCAGCTATCAACCCTAACTGCAAACTGGCGAAGGAATCGCGAGCCCTTCCAGAGTCGAGAATCGTGTTTGAAATCCACATGCAATGGCCGGCGGTTGCAAGGCATGTGAAAAACCGAAAGCCCTGTCTCATCGCGACCGCCGCAGACAGAGCAGTCACGCGCGGCCACTGCAAACCACATAAACGTCGGACAACTCGGCATGCTATGTGCTCTCCTTCGTCGGTTCAGCCGGTCAAGTCCTCGGGGCGAGCGCCCACGAGCGTCTCATAGAGCGCTGGATCAGTCGCGCCCTCGGTATTGATCAGGAAGACACGGGCATTTGAGTCGAGCCCGATCTCCGAACGCAACGCTGGATCACTCGCCACCTTTGCCAATCCAGCGAGACCTACTGCGCCACTTTCGCCGGCGACGATCGCCGGATCCCCGTCGACGGGATAGGCAAGCGCCTTCATCATCGTAACCGCCTCGTCGTCCTCGATGGTCATAAAGGCATCGGCAACGCGCGAGAGAATGCGCCAGGCAACAAGTGATGGCTCGTAGCATTCAAGCATCGCCATGACGGTTGGTCTGTCGTGCGGCACCTTCACGATCTGGCCGGCCTTGGCGCTCTCGAGAAGGCAGGCGGCTCGATCCGGCTCCACCACAGTGAAGAAGGGTCTGTCCTTTCCGAATACAAGCGAAAAATGAGCGGCAGTGGTCGCTGCGATGCCGCCGACACCGGCCTGGACAAACACGTGGGTTGGAGGCTTTGGCAGTGCGCCAAGGGCCTCACGAAGTAATGCTGTATAACCTTGCATAACGAGGTGAGGGATCCGTTCGTAGCCTGGCCAAGATGTGTCGGAGACCACAATCCAGCCCCGTTCGCTGGCGAGTCTAGATGCCGACGCAACGGAATCATCGTAGTTGCCCTGGACACGTTCGATACGGGCACCATACCGCGCGATAGCTCCGCAGCGTTCGTCACTCACTCCAGCATGAACAAAGATGACGCAGTTTGCGCCGACGAGTTGGGCGCCTTGTGCAACCGATCGGCCGTGGTTGCCGTCCGTGGCGCACGTCAGGGTTATTCCGGCGGCGACTGTGGCGACTTCCGGTGAGCGCCACTCAGAAATGCCTACTGGTCGGCCCCATCGTTGCGACGCCAGCCCAAGGACAAGCTGTATGACCGCGTAGGCTCCCCCCAGTGCTTTGAAGCTACCGAGACCCATTCGTTGTCCTTCGTCCTTGACGTGGATGGATCCGACATCCAGACGACGGGCAAGGGCAGGAAGCGAAACCATCGGGGTAGGGGCGGTCCCCTGCCTATGCTGGAGGAAGCGCTCCACTGCCTGGGCAGCCTCGATGCCGAGAGCATCGGCATCGGAGGAATCGAGCGGCAAGCGATAGTCACTGAGCGTATTGCGGAGCAGCATGGCGTTGTGTTGTGTTGACCAAATTCAGCGGCATACATACGACAGGGCATTGGCGAGGCCGCAGACTGGAGCGGTTCATTCCATTCCAGGCGCTTGATGTCAGGCTGCCTTCTCCGACCAATACCGATTACGCAATTCCTGCTTCATGAGCTTGCCCGTCTGTGAACGCGGGACTTCAGGCACAAAATCGATGCTGCGGGGCGCCTTGTAGCCGGCAACACGATTCTTCACGAAGGCGATGATTTCTTCCGCCAAGTTCTCGCTGCCTTCCGTGCCAGGCAGCAATTGCACTATGGCTTTGACCTGTTCGCCCATATCAGGATCGGGGATTCCGATGACGGCTACGTCCGCGATAGCAGGATGCAGCACCAGAACGTTCTCAATCTCTTGAGGATAGATGTTGACCCCGCCTGAGATGATCATGAACGCCTTGCGATCGGTCAAGAAGAGGTAGCCGTCCGCATCGACGTGTCCGATGTCGCCGACAGTGGTCCAGCACGGATGCGCCGGATGTTGCGCGGCCCGCGTCTTTTCCGGCTCGTCATGGTAGACGAACGGCATCCTGTCGCGTTCGAAATAGATGGTACCCGTCTGACCGGCTGGAAGTTCGCTACCTTCCTCATCGCAGATGTGGATCTTCCCGAGCACGGCGCGACCAACGGAGCCGGGCTTCCGGAGCCACTCGTCGGGGCCGATCACGGTCATCCCGTTCATTTCGGTGGCGGAGTAGTACTCCCACAATATCGGCCCCCACCACTTCATCATCACTTGCTTGACTTCAACGGGACATGGTGCGGCAGCGTGAATCGCGATCTGCAAACTGCTCACGTCATATCGATTCCGAACTAAGTCGGGCAGTTTGAGCATCCGCACGAACATGGTCGGCACCCACTGACTGTGGGTCACCTTGTAGTCTTGGATGGCAGCCAAAGCGGCTTCGGCATCGAATTTGTCCATAACGAGTGCGGTGCCACCCAGCGCCTGGACGGTCGCGCAGGTTCGTAGCGGCGCTGCATGATGGAGAGGCGCCGGGGACAGATAGATTGTCCTCTCATCAAAGCCAAAATTCGACGAAAACATCTGCACCATTGTGTCGCCAGGGTCGGAAACCTGTCGCTCCGGCAACGCATGTCTCACGCCTTTTGGCCTCCCGGTCGTGCCGGAAGAGTACAGCATGTCGGCGCCGCGCGGTTGAGACGCCGGGATCGTGGCGCGAGCGGTTTCCAGTATCTGCTGGTACGGTTCGTAACCTGACAGATTTCCCTCAGAACAAACGCGGTGCCTTAGTTTTTCGTGGGCGTCGATTTTTGATGCCGTCTCGAATCCACCACGTCCGACGAACAACGCCGCCGCGCCGGAATTTTCGAGCATATAGTCGACTTCACTGGGGCTCAGCCGAGAATTGATCGGCAACAGATATAGGCCCGAGCGCTGAGTGGCCCAGTAGATATCGAAAATCCAAGGGCTGTTGTCAGAGAGTACGCCCACAACGTCGCCGGGCCGCAAGCCGGCGTCGAAGAGCCAGTTTGCAGCCCGTCGAGACCGATCCTCCAATTCGGCGTATGTCACGATCTCACCGGTTGCCGTCATGATGAGGGCAGGGCAGTCCGGATTTGTTAGTGCGTGGGTGCCCGGATACATCAACACATCCCTGAATGTCGCCTTTCCTGCAGAGAGGCGAAATTTGGATTTCGAACGGAACTGCCGCGACCGAGCACCCGAAGGCGCCCCCCTCCACGGGGGTACTGGCTGCATCGACGGGCCGGGCGAGCTCTGCAGCTCCCGGCCCTTGAACTGATGACGATTCGAGCCTAGTCAATAACTGACATTGATGTCATATTACTGGGTTCCGAGCTGGTGGTCAAGCGGCCGCGGTGCTATGGGTGGCAAATGCTGGAGACCGATTCTGCGTTGGAGCCGTTAGCCCCTGCCACCGCGAAGGGGGCGGCGATGCGTCAGCGCCTGCTGAACGCCTCGGCACGCGTATTCGCGCGCAAAGGATACGAGGCCACCCGGGTCCAGGACATCGTCAAGATCGCTCGAACGTCTTACGGCAACTTCTACCGGCACTTTCGAAATAAGGACGAGATTCTGCTCGCCGTTTTGCAGCCATTGGTCGACGAGATCTACGTCGCGAGCAAGCGAAGGTCGGGCCGCTCATTGCAGACAACCGAAGCCGAGTTCGTTGAGAATACCATCGCTTATCTCAAGATCTATGCCCGACATCGCAAGCTGTTGCGCGTCATGCGCGAGGCGGCAGCTCGCGGAGAGAAAGCAACATTCCTTTCTCTCTATGTCACCGAACGTAGCCGCTTCGTAAGGCGCACCGCGACTTGGCTGACTCGCCTTCAGGGATTGGGCGAACTAAGCCGTGAACTCGATCCTGAAATGGCTGCTGAAGTGCTCGGCGCCACGATGGAGCAGGTTGCCTATATGAAGTTTGACCTCGCGTCGGAAGATCCAAGCGACGCGGAGATTGCGCACATAGGGACACACTGCGCAAAGGTCTGGTATCGAGGCGTGTTTGGTGCCGCCAAAGACGATCCCGCCGCTCCCAACTAGCATCCGTTCTGCCATTGATGCGAGCACGCGTGTCGTAGCCAAACAGGCGTGACGCTGCTCGTTCATCAAATCTGCCCAGTGATCGCGACCAGCGTTCGAGCGCTGACAATCATCAATAAAAAACCAGGTGGACGGACTTGGCCCTGCGCTCCATGGGAGCCGGCTTGACGAGGCGGTCTAGCAGTAATATGACATCAATATCACTTTTAAGCGCCGGGACAGAAGCGCGGAAATTCAGCAGGGAGGAGCCGGTCATTTCGGCGGAAAATGTAATGAAGCCAAGTACTTCATTGTCCTTCCCTTTAGTGCTTAGCGCAGTCGCGCTCGCTGTCCTGGGCTCGTCTGGGCGAAAAATCGACAGGCGCGCGTCGTGATCCTGACTGAAACGCAAGCCGCTATTCGCGACGAAGTGCGCAAGTTCGCGCAGGCGCGCGTTGCGCCCTTCGCTCGCGACTACGAACAAGCCAAGGAATACCCCGCGCGGTTGTTTGAGGAGCTCGCGAGCCTTGGACTTATGGGAATGACAGCGCCCGAAGCGGCCGGAGGAGCCGGCGCCGACTACGTATCCTATGCACTCTCGCTTGTTGAAATCGCCGCGGCCGACGGTGCGCTATCTACCATTTTGAGCATTCAAAACAGTCTGGTCGTTTCAGGCTTACTCAAGGACGGCACGCCGGAGCAGCAAGCAAGATTTCTGCCCTCGCTCATCTCTGGCCGAATGATTGGCGCATTCGCACTGACCGAGGCGGGAGCGGGTTCGGATGCCTCCGCATTGAGGACCCGGGCTGTTCGCGTGGGACACGGTTACAATCTAAACGGAGCGAAGCAGTTTATCTCGTCGGGGCGAACTGCCGGCCTTGCGATCGTGTTCGCCGTAACCGATCCTGCTGCAGGCAAGCGCGGCATCTCGGCTTTTCTGGTCCGCACCGACAGTCCTGGCTACAGCGTCGAGAGAATCGAACGCAAGCTGGGGCAGGCCGCATCCGACACCTGCGCCATTCGGTTCGACAACGTTTTCGTCGAAGATGCAATGCGGCTCGGTCCGGAAGGTGCCGGCTACTCCATCGCGCTCTCCAATCTTGAGGCCGGCCGCATCGGCATTGCGGCGCAATGCGTGGGAATGGCACGCGCCGCTCTCGACGCGGCGGTAAAGTACGCTGGCGAGCGAACGAGTTTCGGGTCGCCAATCATCGCGCATCAGGCCGTCGGGTTTCGTCTTGCGGATCTCGCCGCAAGACTGGAGGCCGCTCATCAGCTCGTGTTGCATGCCGCCGCGATGAAGGATGCAGCTCTTCCATGCCTCAAGGAAGCGTCTATGGCGAAGCTCGTCGCCTCCGAAACGGCCGAGGCGGTGGTTTCGGGTTCGCTGCAGACCTTCGGCGGCTACGGCTATCTGGAAGATTATTCCATCGCGAAGATCTATCGAGATGTGCGCGTCTGTCAGATCTACGAAGGCACATCGGATATCCAGCGAATGGTCATTGCGCGCGACCTCGCGAGGGCCGCGGCAGCGCGCGACTAACAACGAAGTGCACTGAGGAGCCTCCGTGTCAGATCCAGCCGTCATCGCAAGCTACGCAAGTACGTTCATTGGCGGCGGCGAAGCGATGGCTAGGCCATCGAAATTTGAACCTCGAGAAAACGGAAAAGGTGCATGCAGATAAAGGGAACAGCCGCAATCGTCACGGGCGGCGCTTCCGGTCTCGGAGGCGCCACGGCCGAGCGACTCGCGGCCGCGGGCGCCAACGTGACCATCTTGGATCTTAACGCCGCGTTGGGGGAGGCTCACGCTAAGACGATCGGCGGGCACTTCATCAAGGTCGACGTCACCGACGAGGACGGCCTCGAACAGGCGCTCGAGTCAGCAGAGCGCATGCACGGTAAGGGGCGCATCCTGGTCAACTGCGCCGGCCTCGGCCCGCCCGGTAAGGCGATCGGTCGAGACGGCAGGGCGCTTCCGCTGCGCGATTTCGCCAGGACCATCAACATCAATCTGATTGGCAGCTTCAACATGCTGTCGAAGTTTGCCGCCCGCCTTCATACGGCCGAGCCGGACGGTGAGGAACGGGGCATCATCATCAACACTGCCAGCGTTGCTGCGTTCGATGGCCAGATCGGCCAAGCCGCCTATTCAGCATCGAAGGGCGGAATTGTCGGCATGACGCTGCCTCTTGCGCGTGAGTTCGCGCGCTATGGCATTCGGGTGATGACGATTGCGCCAGGCATCTTTCTCACACCACTGCTGATGTCGCTTCCTGAAGAGGCGCAGACGTCGCTGGGCAAGCAGGTGCCCTTTCCGAGCCGGCTCGGTCATCCGTCCGAATTCGCTCAGATGGTCGAGTCCATCGTCACCAATCCAATGCTCAACGGCGAAACCATCCGCCTCGATGGCGCAATCCGAATGGCACCCAAATGAGCGGGGTTGGCGTAGAGCGTACTCAACAGATTGCCGATCGCGTTGAGCGCTTCGTTCGGGATGTCGTGGTCCCGTTCGAGCGCGATCCTCGCCGTGATCATCATGACTGTCCCAAGGACGAATTGGTCATCGAGTTGCGAGAACTGGCGCGGGATGCGGGCGTATTGACGCCACACATCCTGGCCGACGGGTCGCATCTCTCGCAGGCGGAAACCGCAATCGTCCTGGCCAAGACAGGCCTATCGCCACTTGGCCCCCTCGCATGCAATACGGCGGCTCCCGACGAAGGCAATATGTACCTCCTGGGTAAAATTGGCTCGGCGGAGATCAAGGAGCGCTTTCTAAAACCGCTCGTCGAGGGGCGTGCGCGGTCCGCCTTTTTCATGACCGAACCGGCCGAAGAGGGGGGAGCAGGGTCCGACCCATCGATGATGACCACGACCTGCCGTCCGGATGGCAACCAGTGGGTTGTGAACGGGCGCAAGGCGTTCATCACAGGTGCTCGCGGAGCCAAGGTCGGCATCGTGATGGCAAAGGCCGAGGAGGGCGCTTGCATGTTCCTCGTCGATTTGCCTGATCCAGCAATCACGATCGATCATGTGCCCAACACGATCGATAGTTCCATGCCGGGCGGACACGCTGTCGTGACCATCCTCAATCTCCGCGTCCCGGCCGATCAAATGCTCGGACACCCGGGTGAGGGGTTCAAGTACGCGCAGGTCCGGTTGGCACCGGCCAGGTTGTCGCATTGCATGCGATGGCTGGGCGCTTGCATCCGCGCCAACGAGATCGCGACCAGTTACGCCAATCGCCGGCAGGCGTTCGGCAAGATGCTTATCGATCATGAGGGAGTTGGCTTCATGCTTGCCGACAACCTGATCGACCTCAAACAAGCCGAGTTGATGATCTCCTGGTGTGCGAGCGTCCTGGACACGGGATCGCTCGGAACAAACGAGAGCTCGATGGCGAAAGTCGCCGTCAGTGAGGCGCTCATGCGGGTCGCGGATCGCTGCGTCCAGGTCATGGGCGGTACGGGTGTCACCAACCAAACCATCGTCGAACAGGTATTCCGCGAGGTTCGTGCATTTCGCATCTACGACGGTCCGACCGAGGTGCACAAATGGTCGCTGGCGAAGAAGATCAAGCGCGACTGGCAGAAGGCCAACCCGTGAGCGCCCTCGACGAAATTGCGAATTCTGGACTGACGGAGCCGGCCGAGGGTTACCGTCTGGACGAGTACGTCTTGTCACGATGGATGACGGCCAACGTTGAGGGGTTTCGAGGACCTCTCAACATCTCCAAATTCAAGGGTGGTCAGTCCAACCCGACTTACCGTCTTCAATCGGCAGACGGCCTGTATGTACTCCGGCGGAAACCGCCGGGCCCATTGGTATCCGGTGCGCACGCGGTTGACCGCGAGGCACGTGTGCAGCGCGCGTTGTCGCAAGTCGGGTTTCCCGTGGCGCGGATTTACGGCTACTGCGCCGACAAGTCGGTCATCGGAAGCGAATTCTATGTGATGCAGCTGGTCGAAGGCCGAATCTTCTGGGACGCCACCTTCCCGGAAGTCGACCGGGAAGAGCGCCCTTCCTATTTTTACGCCATGTGCGACGTCATCGCGCAACTGCATTCCATTGATCCGTCTTCGATCGGTTTGGGCGACTACGGAAAGCCGGGGAGCTACTTCGCGCGGCAGATCAGTCGCTGGTCACGTCAGTATCAGGAAGATCCTGAGGCTGGGCGCGACGCCAACATGGACCGCCTCGTCACGGAGCTCCCGGAACGAGTTCCCGAAGGTGACGAGGTCGCCATCGTCCATGGCGACTTTCGTTGCGACAATCTCATCTTTCATCCCCGCGAGCCTCGGGTCATCGCTGTACTCGATTGGGAGCTTTCGACCCTCGGTCATCCGCTTGCGGACTTCGCCTACCACGCGATGATGTATCGCATGCCTCCCCACATCGTTGCCGGGCTTGCCGGAGTCGATCCGGCCGCGCTCAACATCCCGGGAGAGGCGGAGTACATCGACAGGTATTGCCGAGCGACCGGTCGCCAGGAGATTCCGGACTGGCACTTCTACATTGCCTTCAACTTCTTTCGGCTTGCGGCGATCATGCACGGCATAGCCGGCCGTGCGCTGCGGGGCACAGCCTCATCGACGCAGGCTATCGAGCGCGGCAAGACCTTTCCGGAGCTGGCGGCGCTGGCTGTTCGGGCACTGGGGGAACTGTCGTGAGCGGTCCAGTCGAATTCTCCTGCGCCGAAAAAATCGCGACGCTGACCTTGTCGCGCCCAGACCACGGCAACACGATTGACATTGATATGGCTCTCGCCCTCTTGCAGGCGGCCGAGCGCTGCGATGAGGCCGACGACATTCGATGCGTCATACTGACCGGTCGCGGCAAGCTCTTTTGCGGAGGGGGTGACGTCGGTGCTTTCGCGGCAGCCGGCGCCGACGTATCGGCCTTCTTGCAAGATCTGGCGGGAACGCTTCACGCCGCGATCCTGCGTCTCATGCGCATGCGCAAGCCGCTGATCACGCTCGTGAACGGGCCCGCGGCCGGAGCCGGTATGAGCCTCGCAATGATCGGCGACTTCGCGTTGGCGGCCCGGTCGGCGCACTTTAGCGCTGCCTATACCACTTTGGGTCTGAGTCCGGACGGCGGAATGAGCTGGCTGCTGCCGAGGATGGTTGGCCTCAGGCGAGCTCAGGAGATCATCCTGTCAAATCGACGCGTATTGAGCGACGAGGCAGAGCGTATTGGCATCGTGACGCGGATCGTCGATGGCGAGCAGCTGCTCGCCGCGGGCGCCGAACTCGCAGAGAAGCTCGCAGGCGAGCCGGTGCCAGCACTCGGTGCCGCTCGGCGTCTCCTGCTCGAAAGCTTCGATAGCACGCTGGAGACGCAACTTGAGCGGGAGATGCGGAGCATTGCCGCGCTGGGCGGCTCGGAAGAATCTCGTCGTCGTGTAGCGGCGTTCGTCGCTCGTCGAAATTCAAACGGATGAAAGGAATAGCGCCATGGCCGAGGCTTATATCGTCGAAGCGGTGCGGACCGCGGGTGGCAGGCGGAACGGCAAGCTGGCTGGCTGGCACCCCGCCAACATGGCTGCGGAAACACTCAACGCGATCGTCGATCGCTCTGGAATTGATGCGGCCGCTGTTGACGACGTGATCCTGGGTTGCGTGACGCAGGCCGGGGAGCAGGCGTTTGCCTTCGGACGGAATGCAGTGCTTGCCTCCAAGCTCCCGGAGTCCGTTCCGGCCGTGACCATCGATCGGCAATGTGGCAGCTCGCAGCAGGCGGTGCAGTTCGCCGCACAAGCGGTGATGTCAGGCACGCAGGATGTCGTAATAGCCGCCGGCGCGGAAAGCATGACGCGCGTGCCGATGTTCTCGAACATCTCGTTGCACCAGAAGGAGGGCCTCGGGACGGGTCCAATCAGCGACCGCATTCAAAAGCGGTTCGGTGTGGGGTCCTTCAGCCAGTTTGAGGGTGCCGAGATGATCGCAAAAAAATATGGGTTTGATCGGCTGACCTTGGATCGGTTCGCCCTCGAAAGTCACCGGCGCGCCGCAGACGCAACGAAATCCGGAGCCTTTAAGAACGAGATCGTGCCCCTGAAAATCGAAGGGGACGAGCACACCGTGGATGAAGGAATTCGGTTCGACGCCTCGCTTGAGTCGATCGGGTCGGTGAGGCTTCTCAAGGATGGGGGCGTCGTCAGCGCAGCCAATGCAAGCCAAATCTGCGACGGCGCGTCCGCAGCACTGGTCGTCAGCGAAAAGGCTCTGAAGGACCACAATCTGAAACCGATCGCCCGCATCGTTGGTCTCTCGGTGACCGCTGGCGATCCCGTCATCATGCTCGAGGAGCCGATCAACGCGACCCGCCGAGCTCTTGCGAAGGCCGGGCTGAACATCCGCGATATTGACCTCTACGAAGTCAACGAAGCCTTCGCGCCGGTGCCCCTCGCATGGCTTCAGGCACTTGAGGCCGACCCCACAAAACTGAATGTCAACGGCGGCGCGATTGCACTCGGTCATCCCCTCGGAGCCTCGGGTACCAAGCTCCTGTCAACTCTGGTCCATGCTCTCAGGGCTCGAGGCAAGCGATATGGCCTTCAGACGATGTGTGAGGGCGGAGGCATCGCCAACGTGACCATCATTGAAGCGTTGGGATGACCTTCCAGACACGGTGGCAGGTCGCGATCAAGAGCCAAGAGTAGAACGTCAAAGCAAGATAGAAGTGAAACCCCACAGGGAGAGATTACATGTTTGCAAGGATCTTAGGGGCGGCTGCCCTGGCGACAGCGGCAATCACGCTCGCCTCGGGTGCGGCACTAGCCCAGAAGAAATACGATACGGGTGCGTCCGACACAGAGATCAAAGTCGGCAATCTCATGCCTTACAGTGGTCCGGGATCCGCCTACGGCGTCATCGGCCAGGTGCAGGCCGCATACTTCAACATGATCAACGATAAGGGTGGCATCAACGGACGCAAGATCAGCTTCACTAGCTATGACGACGCGTACTCGCCTCCCAAGGCTGTCGAGCAGACGCGCAAGCTGGTGGAGGGCGATGAAGTGCTGCTCATGTTTGATCCGCTCGGCACGGCGAACAACACAGCCATCCAGAAATACCTGAATTCAAAGAAGATCCCGCAGCTCTTCGTCGCCTCCGGCGCTACCAAATTCAACGACCCCAAGAGCTTCCCCTGGACCACGGGTTGGCAGCCGTCCTACCAGAGCGAGGCGCACGCTTACGCGAAGTATATCTTGAAGGAAAAGCCGAACGCCAAAGTCGCGGTCTTCTTCCAAAATGACGATCTCGGAAAGGATTACCTGAAGGGCCTCAAGGACAGGCTCGGTACGAAGATCGTCGCCGAGGAAAGCTACGAAACTTCGGAGCCGACGATCGACAGTCACATCGTCAAGCTCAAGGCGACGGGCGCCGACACGCTGGTCAACATCAGCTCTCCCAAATTTGCGGCTCAGGCAATCAGAAAGATCGCTGAAGTCGACTGGAAGCCGCTGCATATCCTCAGCAATGTCTCGGCGTCGGTCGGCAGTGTGATCAAGCCTGCCGGCTTCGAAAACGCGCAAGGCATCATTTCTGCCACTTACTTGAAGGATCCGGCGGATCCGCAGTGGAACAATGATCCCGGCATGAAGGAGTTTCAGAGCTTTCTGAGCAAATACTATCCAGAAGGCAACAAACGCGACATATTGCTGATCACCGGCTACGCACTTGCGGAGACGCTGGCGCAAACCTTGATGCAATGCGGTGACGATCTCACGCGCGAGAACGTCATGAAGCAGGCTGCGAACCTGAAGGATTGGCGCACCGAGGCGCTGTTGCCAGGGATCTACGTGAACACCTCGCCGACCGACTTTGCTCCGATCAGCCAACTTCAGCTGATGCGCTTTAGCGGCGAAAAATGGGAGCTGTTCGGAGACGTGATCAACGGGGATGCGGCGGACTAGATCGGCCGCAGAGAACCGCGGCGCATGCCTTCGACCCAGCATTTGAACTTTGACTGTGTCGAAAGGCGTGTGTGGCGGGCTGCAATCGTCAGTGTTCGGACAAGAAAAGCGCCGGACGACCTGCCAGCGGCGATCCGATCGCACACCGCCGGAACTGCTTCGAATTCAAGCGGCAGCGAGCGCAATTGTTGCGTTCGTAGAAACGATGAGTAAGGCGAATGATCAACTATCGACCCTCCTGGCTTGAGTCCGACCTCGAGATGTATCGAGACACGGTATCACGCTTCATCGATAAGGAAATGGCGCCGCTGGACGAAGAGGCGCGAAAACGAGGCAATGTCGGGCACGAACTCTGGCTGAAAGCCGGGGCGCTGGGGCTTTTGTGTTCGGACATTCCGACCGAATATGGCGGAGGCGGAGGTGATTTTCGGAACGAAGCGGTTTTTTACGACGCTATGGCACGCCGCGGCTTGACGGGAATGAATCCGTCTGTCCACACGATTGTGGCCCACTATCTGCTGAATCACGGGACGGAGGAGCAGAAGCGAGAATATTTGCCGCGCTTGGCGCGTGGAGAGTTGGTCGGAGCCATCGCGATGACCGAGCCGGGGGCGGGCTCGGATCTTCAATCTATTCGTACCCGTGCGGAAAAGCGCGCCGATAGCTATGTGATCAACGGTTCCAAGACCTTCATCTCCAACGGCCTCCTTGCAGGTTTAGTGCTCGTGGTCGTGAAAACGAATCCGGCCGAGCGCGCGAGCGGAATGTCGATCATTTTGGTCGAGACCGCGAAAGCTCCCGGCTTTAGGGTCGGCCGCGTGCTCGATAAGATCGGCCTGAAGGCGCAGGATACTTGCGAGCTGTTCTTCGACGAGGTCGTGGTGCCGGCCACAAATCTGCTTGGCGGAGTCGAAGGGCGTGGTTTCTATCAATTGATGTCGGACCTGCCTTATGAACGCACCATTATCGGCGTGATGGCCGTTGCGGCAATGGAGGGCGCTCTTGAGGCCACGCTTGCTTTCGTCCAGGAACGCTGGGCTTTCGGGATGCCGATCGCTGAATTCCAGAACACCAAATATAGGCTGGCCGAGTTGGCGACGATCACAAAGGTCACGCGCAGCTTCGTCGACCAGTGCGTCGAAGCATTGGTTTCTGGCACGCTCGATGCAGCCACGGCGTCGATGGCTAAACTCTGGGCGTCAGAGCAGCAGGGCAAGGTCATCGACGAGTGCTTGCAGCTGCATGGTGGCTCCGGCTTCATGAACGAGTATCTCATTGCACGCATGTACGCCGACGCACGCGTGCAGCGCATTTACGGCGGGACCAGCGAGATGATGAAGGAAGTAATCTCGAGAGCGCTCTAGATTTTTGGAACTATTTGAAGTGACTCGACGACTGAACCCCCGGTAGGCCGGCGCGCTTAGGAGGATGCCATGAAGGCAGTGTTGGTCGAAAATTACGATCGTATCGAAAATATTATCATCAAGGATGTGGCTAAGCCGGACTTGTCAACGGGAATGGTCCGCGTTCGAATCCAGGCAGCTGCCGTCGGCTTCGTGGATGGCCTGAAGGTGCAGGGCTTGTACCAGACAAAAGATCCTTTGCCATTTACGCCCGGGTCGGAGTTTGCGGGCATCGTCGACGAGGCGGCTGCAGATGTTGGGGGCTTCGCACCCGGTACGCCCGTCATCGGCATGGTCAGAAATGGTGGCCTTGCCGAGTATATCTGCGCACAGGCCCAAGATCTTTTCGTTACGCCAAATGGCATAGAGCCGGAGGTCGGCGCCTCGTTCTTCGCCAATTACCTCACAGCGCTGTACGCGCTTAGCGCCCGGGCAAAGCTACAGGACGGCGAGACACTTTTGGTTCTGGGGGCCGCCGGCGGGGTGGGAACAGCGGCTGTTCAGGTTGGAAAATTGCTGGGGGCCCGCGTCATTGCGGCGGCTTCCACTGAGGAGAAGCGACAATTTGCGATTCAATTTGGGGCAGATGCGGGCCTCGATTACACGCGTGAAGGGTGGCGCGACGAACTTAAGGAACTCACCGGCGGTCGCGGGGCAGACGTGATCTACGATCCGGTCGGAGGAGATCTGAGCCTGCAGGCCTTCCGCTCGATCGCCTGGAATGGCCGGCACCTGGTGATCGGCTTTGCTTCCGGGGCTATTCCATCGCTGCGGTTCAATCTGCCTCTTCTGAAAGGCGGGGCGCTGTTGGGTGTCGACCTGGCGCAGATTGGTCGTCGTGAACCGGATGTGCGAGATCAAGTCATCGCCCAGCTGTTCGGTTGGTTGAGCGAGAAGACACTTGTTCCTGTCGTAGGAAAGGTCTTTGCATTCGAGGAATTCCACGAAGCATTCAAAGCGATGACGACCCGCTCGGCCCTGGGAAAGATGGTCGTCAGGATCGGCTGACGATGCTCCTCGATTAGGTGTTCGGAGACATCCTCATGAAAGTGTCAGACGCGCTGAACTCAAGAACCTCTGTGCGGGCATTCTTGGACTTCCCGGTCCCTATGGAGACCGTCCAAGAGATCCTGCTCACGGCCAGCCGCTCACCCTCCGGCGGAAATCTGCAGCCGTGGCATGTCTGGGCGCTTGGCGGCCAAGAGCTCGCACGCTTCAAGGCGTTGATGGCTGAGCGGATCAAGATCAACCCGAT
Organism: Bradyrhizobium sp. WSM2254; assembly: GCF_000472645.1. Taxonomy (NCBI): domain Bacteria; kingdom Pseudomonadati; phylum Pseudomonadota; class Alphaproteobacteria; order Hyphomicrobiales; family Nitrobacteraceae; genus Bradyrhizobium; species Bradyrhizobium sp. WSM2254. The sequence goes on from NZ_AXAB01000018.1 coordinate 136,433, forward strand.
GGGCGAACAGCCAGAATACAACATCTATCCGCCAGAACTGAAGGAGCCCTATAGAACTCGGCGATTCAAGAATGGCGAAGATCTCTATCGCACCATCGGGGTTCCGCGCGAAGACAGACCTGCACGTCTCAATCAGCTTGCAAAGAACTTTACGTTTTTTGGTGCGCCTGTCGGCCTGTTTTTCGCCATCGATCGCCAGATGGAGCCTGGGCAATGGGCCGATCTCGGCATGTACATGCAATCTATTATGTTGCTCGCTTTGGAGAAGGGATTGAGTACCTGCCCGCAAGAGGCGTGGGCGCTCTGGCACAAGACCGTTGCGGAATTCATCGGGCTGCCTTCCCATCTGATGCTCTTTTGCGGCATGGCTCTCGGCTACATGGACCCGGAACATCCGATCAACCGTCTGCGCGCAGATCGCGCCGGCCCATCGGAATTCATGACGATCCGTGGATTTTGATTAGGCGGGCTCGACTACGACGGAAGTCGCCCGATATCGGAGCGTCCGTAAACTGATCAACGGCTTCGCCAGGAACATGCAGTATCCATTTTTAGCAACCTTTTGATGTACTACGCCACATAAGAAGGCTCAGCACTCTGCATGAACATGGGAGGCAGGCCCGTGAGGGACATTGTGCAATCATCGCAATTAACAGGGCGAAGCCGCACAACACCTTGAACGAAGCTCGCCATACCGAACCTCAAAACCCCTTTAATTGATTCGCGGCCTTACCTAGCTCGCACGGAGGTCGGCGATCTCGAAACCGCGAAGTCGCTAATGACAACGTGACGTGAGCCGCATTTTGACAGCTATCCATGGTGTAGATGCGGCCCATCAACATAATCGATTTTACCAATCCTAGAAGATCCCGCATAAGAAAACGTCTCGGTTTGGAGAGAATCCTTCGGCCAATCAGAATGGTGCTCGATCTTTGCCTGGAGCCGAGGGAATATTTCGGTGCTTGCCGAGCATCAACTCAAGCGCATTTTCGGTCCGGTCAGGTGCTTGGGCGGTTACATCGGTCGGTAGGCCCTGCCACTGTCGACGGGAGCCGGCGGAATGTAACAGCGTCGTTCCTCCGAGACTGACTTCTGTCCGGTCACCCAAGGCGGCCGGGGTTCTTTTGCGTGCCATATGCGAGCGACAGCTTCGAGATGGAAAATCCTCTATCCAGCTATCCGCTTTACGAACCTCTTGAGAAGCGGGCAGGGCCATCGTGCTTGGCACTCAATCCAGCCGACGATGATGAAGTTCATGCCGACAGATAGCTGGACTCGGCGCGGGTCGTCGATCTGCATCGAGTGTCATCGATCTTTGAGTGGCAACTTACGTGATGTGTCCACACGTCGGCCCTGCCGCGACTACGATGTTGTTTCCTTGCCCGGAGAAGAGTCTGCGCATGCGATGGCGCTCTGTTCACGACGCGCTCGCGCCTTACTGCCTCCTGCTGCCGCGACATGCTGGCATTCGATCGTGCTCGCCCAAACCGCGCTTCGGCTGGCGATGCTTGTTCTGCCCCGCAGAATCCGAACGACCCAGATCCACAGCAATCTGAGCACCTTCAATCGAAGGTCTCAAGAAAAGCGTAGCTGTTCTGAAAGCATTATTCTTGAAATTGGGGGATGTTGACCCGCATGTGTGGGATTGTAGGCATTTTGGGGCGCGAACCCGTTGCGGAGCGGCTGATCGAAGCGCTCACTCGGCTGGAATATCGCGGCTACGATTCAGCGGGAGTCGCAACGCTCGACGGCAATCATCTTGAGCGCCGGCGCGCCGAGGGCAAGCTGAAAAATCTTGAGGCCAGCTTACGCCGCAATCCGCTACCGGGTCACACTGGTATTGGTCATACCCGCTGGGCCACTCATGGCAAGCCCACGGAGTCCAACGCGCATCCGCATACGACGGACAATGTCGCGGTCGTCCATAACGGAATCATCGAGAATTTTCGTGAGTTGCGCGCCGAACTTGAGCAGAATGGCGCTAGATTTGTTTCCGACACTGACACCGAGGTGGTGGCGCATCTGGTCGAATCCTATCTGAAGATGCGCTACTCGCCCCAAAAGGCAGTGAAAGAATCCTTACCGCGACTGCGCGGTTCGTTTGCCCTGGTATTCCTGTTCAAGGAGCACTGCGATCTCATGATCGCTGCCCGGAAGGGATCCCCGCTCGCGATCGGCTATGGCAATGACGAGGTGTATATCGGTTCGGATGCCATTGCGCTCGCGCCGTTCACCGACACCATCACTTACCTTGAAGATGGGGACTGGGCCGTGTTTACCCGCAAGATCGGCGTCATCTACGATTCCGAAGGCGCAGTTGCGCACCGCGAGACGCTGAAGTTGGGTATGTCGTCGCTCCTGGCTGACAAGGCGAATTATCGACACTTTATGGCCAAGGAGATCCATGAGCAGCCGGAGGTGGTCGGACAGACGCTGGCGCGCTATATCGACACAGCCTGCGAACGTGTTGCGCTGCCGGTCAAGCTGCCGTTCGACTTCAGAGAGGTCCGGCGCATCACGATCACTGCTTGCGGCACAGCGAGCTATGCGGGCAGCGTCGCAAAATACTGGTTCGAACGCTTTGCGCGCGTGCCGGTTGAAGTCGATGTCGCCTCCGAGTTCCGCTACCGCGAATCGGCCGTGCGCAAAGGTGATCTCGCGATCTTTGTTTCGCAGTCGGGCGAGACCGCCGATACGCTCGCTGCGCTCCGCTACGCCAAGGCGGAAGGCGCGCACACACTTGCCGTCGTCAATGTTCCAACATCGACCATCGCTCGCGAGAGTGAAACCGTGCTGCCGACGCTGGCCGGCCCGGAGATCGGCGTTGCCTCGACCAAAGCCTTTACCTGCCAACTGATAGTGCTAGCCGCACTTGGAGTCGCGGCCGCCAGGGCGCGCGGCGAATTGTCCGAGGATGAGGAGATCGAGTTGGTGCGTGGCTTGGTTGAAATTCCTCGCCTGATGTCGGTAGCGCTCAGCACCGAGCCGCAGATCGAGAGGCTTGCATGCGACATCGCCAAAGCGCGGGACGTACTCTACCTCGGTCGCGGCACGAGCTTCCCGATCGCGCTAGAGGGCGCATTGAAACTGAAGGAAATCTCCTACATCCATGCAGAGGGGTATGCTGCGGGCGAGCTCAAGCACGGGCCGATCGCGCTGATCGACGAGACCGTGCCAGTAGTGGTGATCGCACCGCATGACCGTTTATTCGAGAAAACGGCCTCGAACATGCAGGAGGTGGCAGCGCGCGGCGGGAACATTGTTCTCATGACCGATGCCAAGGGCGCTGAAGAGGCGACACTGGATACGTTCGCCACCATCGTGCTGCCCGACATGCCGGCCGCCTTCACACCGATGGTCTACGCGATCCCCGTGCAGCTGCTCGCCTACCATACGGCCATCGTGATGGGCACTGATGTCGACCAGCCGCGGAATCTCGCCAAATCCGTGACCGTCGAATAGTGAGACGGTCGGTCGCTTCTGGTCCTCAAACTGGCCTAGACAATCATGTCTGAGCATTCACGACTGGCCAGCGCCAAGGTTGGGGCTGTCAAAGACACCAGCGTCTCCCGCTCGCGGGTTGGAAGCTGCGACGATGTCGGACAGGTCCGCGACACGCGCATTCAGGAAGCCGTCCGCATGCTTGGTTCGCTGACATCCCGTTTTGAAAGTTCGCCCAGAAAGTCGGCGCCCCGCCAAGTTATCACGTCGCTGGCGTTGCGCCAGTTCGGTCTGCAGGCGACGGTCGAGCAGGCGCAGACCGCCTACGACCAGGCGCAGGCGGGCCTGTTAGGTGCCGTTCTCCGGCGATCTTCGCGTGCGCCAAGCCGCGGTTGGCCAGTACCTCACCGCTGGCACTGCGATCGTCTCGCTGACCGATCTCTCGTAGCTGTAGGCCAACTTCACGGCGACGCGAAAGGATTCCGTCAACCTCGAGGTCGGCCAGGTGGTCCGGCTCAAGTTGGATGCCTGTCCGGGCCGCGTCTTCGAGGGCAAGGTCATGACCACCGAGCCGCAGATCGCCAGCAAGACCCGCAACATCCGTGTGCAGGCGACGATCGCGAACCGGCACAAAATCCTGAAGCCCGGCATGTTGATGACCGCAACGGTCGCGCTGCCCGGCAACCATGTTGAAGGATGTGCCGAAGGGCCTGAACCCGGGCGACAATGTCGTCGCCGTCGGCCAGCTCAAGCTGCAGTCGGGTGCGGCTGTAGCGATTTTGTCCGATTCGGCGCCGTCCATTCCAGCCCAACCGGCGCGTTACTCGCGTCATCCGGTGTGAGACCGGGTCACACCACTCAAGCAAACGCATTCGAGATCGCAGCGATGACCTTTACCGATATCTTCATCAAGCGACCGGTTCTGTCGGTCGTCGTCAGTCTGCTGATCCTGCTGATTGGCCTGCGCGCGGCGATGGTACTGCCGATCCGGCAATATCCGAAGCTTTCGAACACGGTCATCAACATCACGACGGTCTACCCCGGCGCGTCTGCGGACCTGGTCCAGGGATTCATCACGACGCCCATTGAGCAGGCGGTCGCTTCCGCCGAGGGCGTCGACTACATTGCCTCGTCTTCGGTGCTCGGCACCTCGACCATCCAGGTCTACATCAAGCTTAACTTTGACCCGAACCAGGGGCTCACCGAGGTACTAGCCAAGGTGAATTCGGTCAAATATCTGATCCCGAAGGAATCCAACGATCCGGTCGTCACCAAGACCACCGGCCAGACCACGGCCGTGATGTATATAGGCTTCTCCTCTGAGGAGCTCTCGGGCTCGGCAATCTCGGACTATCTGACGCGCGTCGTGCAGCCGGTGCTGTCGACCGTCGATGGCGTGGCGTCCGCCGATATCCTGGGCGGCCAGACCTTTGCGATGCGGTTGTGGCTTGACCCGGTGAAGATGGCCGGCCACAACGTGTCCCCGGCTGATGTCGCGGCCGCGATCACCGCCAACAACTTCCAGTCCGCGGCCGGCCAGACCAAGGGCTACCTCATCCTCTCAAATATCACGACGAACACAGGCCTGACCGACGTCAACGAGTTCAAGAAGTTGATCGTCAAGGCCAAGGATGGCGGCTTCGTGCGGATGGAGGACATCGCCACCGTTGAGCTTGCAGCCCAGAGCACGGATGCGAGCGTTGCCTTTAACGGCGAGCACGCGATCTTCATCGGCGTGAACGCCACGCCGCAGGGTAACCCGCTAACCCTTGTGAACGGTGTGCGCGCGCTGTTCCCCGAGCTCGAGCGCAATCTGCCACCGTCGATGAAGATGAAGGTCGCCTACGACTCGACCAAGTTCATTCAGTCGTCGATCGACGAGGTCGAGAAGACGCTGGGCGAAGCCGTGATCATCGTGATCGTGGTGATCTTCCTGTTCCTGGGCTCGTTCCGCTCGGTGATCATCCCGGTCGTCACCATCCCGCTGTCGATGATCGGCGTCTGTACGCTGATGCTGGCGCTCGGCTTCAGCTTCAACCTGCTGACGCTGCTCGCCATGGTGCTCGCGATCGGCCTCGTGGTCGACGATGCCATCGTGGTGGTGGAGAACGTCCATCGCCATCTGGAGGAGGGTGAGACGCCGGTGCAGGCGGCGCTGCAAGGCGCGCGCGAGATCGTCGGTCCGGTCATCTCCATGACCATTACGCTCGCCGCGGTATACGCTCCGATCGGTTTCCTCGGGGGCCTCACCGGCTCGCTGTTCCGTGAATTCGCCTTCACGCTGGCAGGTTCGGTGATCGTGTCGGGCGTCATCGCGCTGACGCTGTCGCCGATGATGTGCTCGGGGCTGCTGAAGAACACGGGAGAGGGCCGGTTTGCAAAACTGGTGAACAGGTTGTTCGGCGCCGTCACGCGATGGTATGGCCGCAGGCTCGACCGCTCGCTCGACTATAAGGCCATCACCGGGCTGGTCGCGGTGACGATCCTTGGGCTCGTCGGGTTCCTCTACATGCACACATCGAAAGAGCTGGCACCTGAGGAAGACCAGGGCATCGTGTTCGCGGTGATCAAGGGGCCGAAATATGCGAACATCGACTATCTCGATTTCTATGGCGACAAGCTCGACAAGAAATTGCAAGGCTTTCCTGAGACCGATCTGCGCTTCGCGCTGAACGGCATCAACGGTCCCCAAAACGGTATCGCCGGCATGCTGCTCAAGCCGTGGGATGAACGGAAGCGCTCTTCGATCCAGTTGGTTCCGCTGGTTCAGGCCGAGCTCAGCAAGATCGAGGGCGTCCAGGCGTTCGCCTTCAACCTGCCGCCGCTGCCCGGTGGACCCGGCGGCCTGCCGGTGCAGATGGTGATCAATTCGACCGCAGGCTTCCAGGCCGTCTATGAGCAGATGGAGAAGCTGAAGGGCGCCGCGCGCAAGAGCGGCATGTTCATCGTCTCCGATAGCGATCTCGCCTTCAACCAGCCGACCGTGAAGGTGAACGTCGACCGCGCCAAGGCTCAGGATCTCGGCATCAACATGCAGAACATCGGCAGCGCGCTCGCGATCCTGGGCGGCGGCAATTACATCAATCGCTTCAACCTGGAGGGCCGTTCCTATCAGGTGATCCCGCAGGTACCACGCGCCCAGCGGCTCTCACCGGAAGCGCTGGGCAATTACTACGTGGCGACCAGCAACGGCCAGCAAGTGCCGCTATCGACGGTGGTGTCGATCGAAACGTCGACCGCTCCGAATTCATTGACCCACTACAACCAGCTCAACTCGGCGACCTTCTCGGCCGTGCCGATGCCCGGCGTGACCGTCGGCCAGGCCGTCGACTTCCTTGAAGGCGAAGCCAAGAAGCTGCCGCAGGGCTTCAGCCACGACTACCTTGCCGACTCCCGGCAGTACGTGCAGGAAGGCAATCAGCTCGCCGTCACCTTCAGCTTCGCGCTGATCATCATCTTCCTGGTGCTGGCGGCGCAGTTCGAGAGCCTGCGCGACCCTCTGGTGATCATGATCTCGGTGCCGATGGCGATCGTGGGGGCCCTGATCCCGCTGTTCTTCGGCGTGGCCACCATGAACATCTACACGCAGGTGGGCCTGTTGACCCTGGTCGGCCTGATCACCAAGCACGGCATCCTGATGGTGGAGTTCGCCAACGAGCTCCAGGTCAACCAACGGCTAGATCGTCGCTCGGCGATCGAAATGGCGGCTCGCATCCGGCTGCGGCCGATCCTGATGACGACGGCCGCGATGGTCACCGGCCTGATCCCGCTTCTGACCGCGACCGGCGCCGGGGCGGCCAGCCGATTCTCGATCGGGCTCGTGGTCGTCGCCGGCATGTCGATCGGCACGCTGTTCACCCTGTTCGTGCTGCCGGCGGTCTATGCGGTGCTCGCGACCGACCACCGTGCCCCAGGCCAGATCCGTGCGGAACAAGCATCTCGAGGAGCTGAGTTTCGGCTCGAAGGCGGTGCGGCTGACCTGAAGGCGCTCGATTGAAGGTCCAAAACGGCAATGGCCATAGCCAAGGCGCATCCGTGCCGAAGCAAGTGTTAGTTGTGGGAGAGGGGGCGCTACCACCGGGCAGGCGTTGCGCCATAAGTCCGTGCAATCTTTAATGATGGTCGATATTGACGGCTAACAAATAAGCATATGTGAGGAAGCCCCGCGGTCGAGCTTTGATATTTTTTTGATTGAGGCAGCGAGCTCGATGCCCTCACCCAAGGAATCGACCATCTGCTTCAACCGGTTGGCTTGATTGACACACCTCTCCGGAAGCTGCGAACGTCCGACCGTTCGGGCTGAAAGGCCTCAACTAGAACTGGAACGGCGCTCGCAGGATTGCTGTCGCCACATACGAATACATCAACAGCTGCATAGGACCTCTCAGGCCAAGTATGTAAGGTCATGTGCGATTCAGCCAACAACGCTATTGCCGAGACACCGTGGCCCGGACAAAACTTATGAACATGAAGGTGGAGCAATGTCGCGCTCGCCGCATGGATGGCTTTTCGGATGGCGTCTTCCGCAAGATCCGGATCGTCGAGGTTTTTCGCTCCCCATAGCTCGATGAGCATATGCGTCGCACCGGTTGACAGAGCCGGTGGTACTTCCTCTTCGTTATCAATAATCATTAAGCAATCTCCGTTGAATTGACGGCTCAATAAGATGAGCTATTCGGGATTTAGGTGACGAGGTGATCAGGCCGCGTGTTTTGCCGGCACGTGCATGACCTCAATACCGCCGTCGTATCCGACAACTGCGATGACCTTCGGCAACTGATTTGCGCCTTTGAGCCGAGGCCAAGACCTTGATGTGGCGATCAGCAGCTTGAGCACCATCGGCCCTGGCAGTGATTGGCGACTGTCCTTCGTCCGCCTTTGAGCGCTTGACGACTGCCCTCCAGCGGCTGTGAAAACGACGTTGGTCTCGTGGAAACGGTAACATGTGTCTGTATTGGTTCTTGCACAAACGATGTTACCGCTTGAGCGCCATAGGAATCCGCAGCCCGGCGAGGGCCAAGTCCGCTTTCATGAGGAGAGCACCAAACCATAGTCCAGGCGCCCGTTGGTTGCCGGTGCCATGCAGACCCACGCGTGTCGACTACAAGATCCGGTAGGTGCCAACGCCAATTTGGGGACCTAGGGTCCGGCCGCGTTCCCCTGACGATCATCGAGGTAACAGTAGTGAACGCAAAGGACGGCAAGCTAAGAAACGGACAAACCGGCACACTATGACCGGCCGATACCGGGGGCTACGCACTGCATACCCTCAATCAGGATCGTCGGTGTTCTGATTTAAGGGCCCCAGAAGGCGATGAATGGGGGGACGCGTATGCCTAGCCGAGATCTATTCAAAAAAAATCAGTTTGTGGAACGTCAACCGATTGAGGCGATCACGGCGATCGATCGCCTTGCAAGATCGGATCCGGAGAGGATTGCGCTGAGAATCGGCGCAGACGAACTCACCTACGAGGCGCTGCGACTACGATCGGATGCCCTCGCAAGGAGGCTACGAGAGCATGGCGCTCGGGGCGCGGTCGTCGGATATTGGGGTGAGCGCGGCTTCGACTGGGCGACGGCGGTCGTCGCAATTTTGAAGGCCGGATCAACGTACCTACCGCTCGATCCATCGTTACCGGCTTCACGTACATCGTTCATAATTGAGCAGAGCCGCTGTGCTTTGATTATCGGCCCCGACCAGCAGCATTCGCTCAGCCTGTTCCGGCCGAGCAGCAAAGGCACTACCCAATTCATGCCGATAGAGGCGGCGCTGCGTGAGGGCCAACCTTCGTCTTTCGTGCTATCATCGAGCTCGGATGGACTCGCCTACATTCTGTTTACGTCTGGTTCGACGGGCCAGCCTAAGGGCGCAATGATTGCGCATGCAGCCTTAAACAATCATTTGGCGGCAAAAATTGATGCCCTAGCCCTCGCTCCGACGGATTGCATCGCGCAGACGGCATCGCATTTCTTTGACATCTCGCTGTGGCAACTTTTGGCAGGGCTTTGCGTCGGAGCCAGTATCGCGATCATTGATGATGCGACACTGAAATCGCCAGTATCTCTTCTTAAAGCAATTCAAGGGCACGGCGCGACGGTTGCTCAATTCGTCCCGTCAATGCTTGCAGTATTTGTTGAATATCTGCAGCCCCTTGCGGCGGCTGAGAGAGCCCTGGAAAGTTTGCGGATTATCTCGACGGTTGGAGAACCTCTGACACCCGGACTGGCGCGCGCATGGCTTGCCTTATATCCGCAGGTCCCCATTCTCAACCACTACGGGCCCACCGAGTGCGCCGACGGCGTTACGCACAATCTGGTATCAGTACCGCCCGCGGTGGCAGACACTTATGTTCCGATCGGCAAGCCGATTGCGAACCTTGAGGTCTATGTCACCGATGGATCTCGTCTGTGCGACACGGGAGAGGTCGGCGAAATCTGTGTGAGCGGCGTTGGTGTCGCTGCTGGTTACGTCAACGACGATGTTCGCACCAAGGATGCCTTTGGGCCAAACCCGTTCTCCAACAACCCGCGGTTTCGGCGCCTATACCGGACAGGTGATCTCGGGCGCGTCCGTTCCGATGGTCTCTTGGAATGCCTCGGTCGACGGGACCGTCAGGTCAAAATCCGTGGGCACAGAATTGAGCTGGGAGAAATAGAGGCCCGCCTCTGCGCTCATCATTCGGTACATGGCGCTGTCGCGGTCGCCTCCGTCTGCGCAGGCGTAAAACTTATGGCGCGAGACATAACAAGCGCGGAGCAAGAAACTGGATCGAGGCGGCTAATCGCATATGTGTCAGCTCCGGCTGAAGTGACGGAAGCCGAGCTTCAGAACTTTGTTGCCGAAACGCTTCCTACCTACATGCTGCCGGAAAGGATCATCCACGTCGGCTGTATTCCGCGGACCAGAAACGGAAAAGTCGATTTTGGAGCATTGCCGGACCCGACCAGTGTTCGTCCTTTATTGCCGACGCCATTCGAGGGGCCGCGAACAGAGCTCGAAGCCCAGCTGTGTCAAATTTGGGCAAGCGTTCTGCGCATTGAGAACATTGGCGTGAACGATCAGTTCATAAGCCTCGGCGGCGACTCGCTCCGAGCAATGCTCATATTGGGTCAATTGCAGACCCAGCTCGGAGTGAGAACGGATTTCAGACTGGTCCTGAATGGAACGATACGGTCTCTTGCGGCTTCGATCGCGTCCCGAGTCGAATCCAAACCGTGCACTGCCCCCGCGTACGGAAAGCTTGCGCGAGCACCTCTAACGCGAGTTCAGGAACACCTATGGTTTCTTTCCCAGCTCGATCCGTCTGCCAGGAACTACATCATTCAAGGCGGCCTGCGAATAAGAGGCTTCATCGATCTGGCCGCATTCAACCGTGTCTGGCCCGATGTCGTTCATTTCCATCAGGCACTCTCTGCACGATTTATCGACGAGGATGGTCCGGTTCAGCTTTTTGATGATCCGCAATGCGCAAATCTTGAGTTGACTGACGCATCTCATCTCACAGCGCGGCGAGCCGAGGAGCTGATCACAGAGTTTCGACAAACAGAGCTGAGCGGCAGCTTTGATCTCAGCCAAGGTCATCTGTTTCGCGCGCGCATGATCCGTTTTCGCCCTGACCACCATCTGATACTGATCACCGCTCACGAAATTATTATCGATGCCTGGTCGATCTCTGTTCTGCTCAGAGACCTTCGACAAAGGTACCTACATGCTGAGGCGTCGTTGCCAAAGAACCGCGCCTCCCTTTCGACCTACGCGGTGTGGGAAAAGCAGCACGCGACCCCAGAGGCGATGGCCAACCAACGCAGCTATTGGCGCCGTCAGATTGGTGATGATCCGCCGGTGCTTTCGCTTGGAACAGGACAAGCGCGACCGCGGGAAAATTCTCACCGCGGAGCCTCGCATGCGGTGCTGCTAGGCAGCGAGCTCTCCAATCAGGTACGGGAGTTTGCGCGCCGAAATAGATGCACAACGTCGACAACGCTCCTTGCGTGCCTCAAGCTGCTGCTACGGATGTACAGCGGTCAGGACGATGTAATCGTCGGCATACCGCACGTCGTACGGGATCAACCCGGCAGTGCCGACATTGTCGGCTTTTTCCTGAATATGCTGCCAATCCGTTCCGCGATCGATGTCGGTCAGTCCTTTGCGGTTCATGCCCTGCGCGTCCAGGGCCTGGTCAGCGATGCCATCGCAAATTCGGCATATCCGTTCGGCTGGATGGTAAAGGATAGCCGACTATATCGCGAAGCGGAACGATCGCCGATCTTCCAGGTCATGTTCAACATGTACTCCGAGGCCGCGGAGCCACCGGATCAGCATGAGTTCGATCTGACATTCCGCGAATACGACACCGGCTACGTAAAATTCGATCTGACCTTGTACGCACAAGATCAGGGCGATGAAATCGCCCTCCAGCTAGCATATGCCGAAGACATCCTTTCCAGCGATCTCATCGTCCGTATGGCTGATAATCTGCGCCGTCTGATTGCGGCCTGCGTTGAGAATCCACTTGCGCCCGTTAAGGATCTGAGCTGCCTCAGCGGGGCGGATGTCGTTATGCTGGACTCGCTGCACGGCTCGGCGCAGTCATACGCGACTGAATGTCCACTTGTCGAAGCGTTCGAGCAAATCGGCGCCTCTCATCGCAGCCAAGTGGCATATTTTGGTGATTTCGGTGAGATCACATTCGGCGATCTGCGTGAGCGCGTAACAGCAATCAGGTCCTTACTGGAGGCGTCTGAGGTGGGAGCTGGCGACAGGGTCGCCATGCTGGTCGATCGGTCGCCTGACGTGGCCGCTGTTATTCTTGCGGCACGAGCCTTGCAATCCATCGTTGTCCCCATATCGCCGGATTATCCGCGTGATCGGATGGACCATATCCTGCGAGATAGTCGGGCAAAGGTTTTGGTTCACGCAAGTACCACTGACCTTGGTTTTGACCTGCCGTCGATTTGCCCGTTAACCCTGGAAGGGTGCGGCACGCTCGCGCACGAGTCTGAGTGCGGCGACAAACCACCAGATCAGGGAATTGCGAGCCTTATATACACGTCGTCCTCGACCGGGAAGGCGAAGGGGGTTCTCATACCGGAGTCGGCAATTCTTAATCGACTGAACTGGATGTGGCGAACCGCTCCGTTCGAGAGCACCGACGTGATGGTTGTCCAGAAGTCCGCATCACTTGTTGCGTCCGCCTGGGAATACTTCGGTGGACTTCTAAGAGGTGTGCCTGCGCTGATCCTGACCCGTAGGCAGTTGCTGGATCCAGATCTGCTGTTGAGCACGTTGGCGGAACGTCGCGCGACACACTTATTTGCCTCGCCGCCACTCCTGAGCGGCCTCGTTGCCTCCCAAGAGCGGCAGCCAAGATCCACTTCCTTGCGGTTCGTCACAAGCAGCGCTGAACCGATGTCATCTTCGCTCCCAGTTCGCTGGCGTACGCATTTCCCGGACGTGCCGTTGTGGAACTTCTATGGTGCTACGGAATGTGCGTCCAACGCCGCAGTCTACAAAACGTCGGATGCCGACGACGGCGTGTCGCTCGTCCCCGTTGGGCGCCCAATCGATAACGTCAAACTCTACGTGCTCGATGCCGCGTTGAAGAGAGTCCCTGTCGGAGCCGCCGGTGAGCTCTGCATCGCGGGGCGCTGCGTAAGCGCTGGGTACTGGAGGGATCAAGAGCGGACAACACGTTGCTTCGTGCCAAATCCTTATGGTGACGGACAGTACAGCGTCCTTTATCGAAGCGGCGATATTGCCCGCATCTCAACCAGCGGCCTTCTCGAGATTTGCGGCCGATCGGACAATCAGATCAAGGTACGGGGGTATCGGATTGAGCTGGAGGAGGTGGAAAAGGCTCTTGAGTCTCATCCCGCAATCACAAAGGCCGCGGTCGCTGCAGATGGCATGGACGGCGATCGTCGTTTGATCGCCAGCGTGATTCCCGCGCGCGACAGTCTAAGCTCGGAAGAGATTGTCGCCCATCTTAAGCACTCATTGCCATCCTACATGATTCCCGCCGCCTTCCGTTTTGTTGACAATATCCCCCTCACGACAAGCGGAAAGATAGATCGTGCGGGCTTGTCGTCCGTTCCTTACCGCGAGGTCGGACCTGCTCCATCTGTCGAGCCCCGCACGAGGAAGGAGCGTATTCTTGCTGGGATCTGGCAGGATCTATTGGACGTCGAGCGGGTCGGAATTGATCAGGTCTTCTTTGATATCGGCGGAGATTCTCTTCTAAGCGTGCGCTGCGTCACGTTGGCGCGCAAAGCGGGGCTGAATCTTACTGTTGACCGACTCTATCGAACGCCGACAATTAGGGAATTGGCGGCAGATGGAGCGACGGTTGCACTCCATACCGCCCCTTCCGTGGACGGGTCGTTGCCGGTTACCCCCGCAATCGCATCTTGGAAGCCTCTTGTCGGCTTCGATGAGCACTACAACATAGGCGATCTGTTCTTCCTGCCCGGCGGGATGCTGGATATCCGGCTGCTGGAGCGCGCCCTTGCTCATGTCATGGATAGGCACGAAGGCCTCAGGCTCCGTATCGCCCGAACCGACGATGGTCTACGTCTGACGATCGCAGCTTCCGTGGCCGAACGTCTCGTGGAGGAGATCAATCTTGGCGGAATGACCAGCCTGCGGCAGCGTAAGGCAATCGAGAGCATCTCAGCAAGACGTCAACATATGTTTCGTTTTGACGGCCAGACGCCTCTTGTTAACGTCACGGTGTTCCGCACATCGGAAAGCGGCGATTACTATCTGCTGGTCTTGATGCATCATTTTGTCGCGGACGGGATAGGCTATCGACTGTTCCTTGAAGCATTGGATGCGGCCTACGACGCTCTTGGCTCAGGCCACGCCGTAAGCGGCCCCGAGACCATGCAAATGCTCTCTCCATGGTTGGAGCGCCTTGAGCACTACGCGAACAGCGAGGCGCCAGCCGAACTCGAATACTGGGAGAGGATCGACTACGATCAGTTCAATTTGCATGTCAGCCCCACGTCGGCGGGTAGCGCGAGCTTTTCGCAAGTGACCGCGAGAGAGCTTCACTATGCACGCCTTGAAGGTTGCGCGGATGACGCAAATTGCCGGGTCCTTTGGGAAGATCAGGCCAAGCATCATCTGGAGATTGGCAAAGAAGCGACAGCTGATCTGCTCAATATTGCAGCCAGATCGACGCATTGTAAGGACATCGACGTATTTCTTGCCGCGATATCCGGGGCCTGTGGGCGTGTTTTCGGCAACTATTCGCTCTGGATTGATAGCCTTACCTCGACCCGAGGTCGGCTGTTTGAAGATATCGATCCATCGCAGATCATTGGCCATATCAGCGAGCTCGTTCCGCTTTCCTTGAGTCTCGCCGGAACGGAGGCTCGTCCCGATCGTGCTCGTTCAATAAACCGCCAGCGCAATGCCCTGCCGCGCAGGGGAGTAGGATTTCGGGTTTTGAAATTTGTAAACCGAGATCCAGCCGTGCGGAGCCGGATCGATCGTCTGCCCTTACCTAAAATCGGACTGAATTATCGAGCGGGTTTGCAGCACCATTTTCCGCGCCGCCTCCTAGCCCAGGACCCGTCTCCAATCTGGATCGGCGAAGACATGGATGAAGCCGCCGCAAGCCACCTCTTCTGGTTCGACGTCGGATATCAAGCCGGCCGTCTACAGATTGAAACAAGGTATGATCCAACTCAGATCGGTTATGAGGTGACCCATAATCTTTGCACGGTGTTGCAACAGGAGCTGTTGCTGACGATCAGCGAATTCGGAAGAGCCGGCGACACCGTCATCCATGAATGAGCCGGATGCGGAAGTGGCGGTCGAGTGCGATCGAGATGTGATGGCAAAGAAGAAGCAGAACATCGATCTATCGGATCCCAATCTGGCGAGCCTTATCCTGCGGCTCGCAATTCCGTCTATTGTTGGCCTATCGATCAACGCGGTACAGCAGGCCGTCAATGCGATCTTTGTTGGTGCACTTGGTGCGCAGGCGATCGCAGCTGTCAGCATGACCTTGCCTGTCGTGGTCCTGCTGACGGCAGTCGGTCAGGGAATCGGTGTTGGAACAGCCTCGTTCATATCTCGCCATCTTGGTGCTGGTGAGTACCTGGAGGCAAGTAGGGGCGCGAGTACCGCACTGGCCCTGGCCGCTCCGATTGGTATCATGTTTACGGTTCTCTTACTGCTAAACTTGCGACGGATCTTCGTAACGCTCGGGGCAACTCCAACCATCATGCCCGTGGCGCTCGACTATGCGGCGACGCTATTGTTCGGGTACACCCTGATGCTTCTAAACATCGTCAACGGCTTCATCGTTAGAGCCGAGGGCAACACACGTTTCAGCATGTGGACGATGCTTACCGCCTTCATACTGAACGCGGTGCTCGATCCGGCCTTCATCTTCTTACTGAACCTCGGTGTGCGAGGCGCAGCCCTCGCAACGCTGGTATCTCAGATCGCTGCCATTAGCCTCTATATCGCGCATTTTTCGAAGCTAGGCGGGATAGTCTTCGTCAAGATTTCTTACGTCTCATTGCAAACAAGTCGCATCAGACAGATCGCGTTCATAGGTGCGCCAGCCACCATGACCGGCATTTTGTCTGCCATTGCCTCCATGCTCTTGTACGGAGCTGCTGCGCCGTTCGGGGACGACTGCATCGCCGCCATGGGAATAGCTGTGCGATTGCTGACGATCGGCGCACTGCCTGTCACCGGCTTTTGTATGGGCTCTCAAGCTGTCCTGGGTTTCGGTTGGGGCGCGCACGATCTTCCCCGCGTATGGAAGACCGCAAAGCTCATGCTGTTCATGACTGTCGCGCTTTCGGTTGCGTATTCTGCGGCCGTTGTGAGTTTTGCCCAACCGTTGGTCAAACTGTTCAGCGACAACGAGAACGTCACGGAAATTGCCGTCTTAACCTGTATCGTTTTCCATCTCTTTTTTTGGCTTTTTGGTATTGAGAGTTTCGTGTCGACGATGCTTCAGTCGTTCGGGAGAGCACGCCTCAGCGTGATTGTGTCCTTGGCGAGGCACGGCTATTTCTTCATACCGGCCGTACTGGTGTTGCCAGTCGTATCGGGTTTCAACGGACTGTTGGCCAGTCAAGCAATCGCTGAGCTGGGTGCTGGAATGATTGCAATGATTGTCATGTTCCAGCAGTTTTCTGAGCTCAGACGAGCACTCGGGCGGCCTACTTCAAGAGGGATCGATATCGCGGGTTGACCTGACCACGGACATGATCGCGGTCCGGAGCATTGAGCCTACAGAACTGTGGAGGTGGTGCTCTCCAAGAAGTGACGCACGTAGTGTGCAAGAGCCATGCAGCTATGGTGGTAGTTTTCGGCCTGTTCACTTGTGGTGCTCGTGCGGCTGGGCTTCGCCAGGGTTGTGTCCGGGACGCGGCTCTTCGCTCATCGCCCGCTCCATATTGCCTTCCACGAAGCGGCCCTTGGTCCGCTACACGGTTGAACCGCTCACGCCAACACTCGCGGCGATCTCCTCGTCGCCCGGCTCGGCATCAGCGGCCAGCAGAACCTGTACACGTGAACAAGGTCCATCAGGCCATCACCTCGGGGTCGAGCTCGGAAGGCGAGGTGTGGCTACATCTCGAATGAAATGGAGACCGAGCACGGGGTGATCTGAGTCTGAGGCGTCGGCGAAGACAGCGTCAAGGCGTTCACGGACTTCACAATCGAAAACCTGATCGAGCTGATCAGGTTCTACAAAGAAAGTCGTGGACCGCTCGTCCGGTGACTCTGCGGCCTGCGCCGAATGGATACGCGCCAGGCGTTGAAGGTAACGCTTAAGCGGACCGATACTCCAGGCAACACCGCGAGATGAGCCCTCGATCGCTACGAATTGGCTGGCTGTGGCAGACGGATCGAACCTGAAAATGGCAGGACTGCGTCAGACGTTCCACCTTGCAGAGAGTTAGTGACGTCCGAAGTGCGGCGGGCGCTCTGACATCAAACGATGGTTTGGACGGCTCCTGGCCTTTACCTTCAGTAAATCGATTGCAAGCTTTCGGGCTTGAACAGCCCGAAAGTGCGCAGCTTGATTCTCGGTTTCGCCCGACTCTAGCCCCACGATCCGCGATTTCGTCATCTATAGTCGCGGCTTCCGAAGCTTAGAGCAGCGAGCGAGCAGTTTCAATCAAACTTGTAGGAGGCCTGCAGAAATGTACCCCATCTTTCCATGCGATAGTTCGCGGGATTAGGTGCTGCGGTGACAGGAGAACTGTCCTCCGTCTCGGAACGGGTGTCGAGTTCCTTACTATGTCTTGAAGTCCACATAGCCCAATACCGGGCGCCGACGCCGACGCTGAAATTGTTGGTGAGGAAATAAGATAGGACTCCTTCGACCTGCACACCACCGCCACCGCTCCCGCGCTGATTCTCGAAAGTCGTCAATGGGCGCCTCAGATGGTTGTCGCGCCCCTGGAAATCTGTCCAGGGCAGGTAGGCAACATCGGCGCTGACGCGCCAACGGTCGAGCAACACGGTCTCAGCGCTGAGGCCGATTCGCAGCGCATTCCAATCAGTGTCCTGGCTGCCCACGACCACCTTACCGCCGACTGCTTGATGGCACGGCGGCGAGGAGGCGATCTGCGCGCATCCTGTCGTGTCAGATTTCTGGCCGTAATAGGTCCAGCCCATAAACCCGCCAACCTTGAAGGCGGTCTCGCGCAAGAAATCGTAGCCCGCATCGGCCGTGTAGTACGTGAACCTTCCGTTCGTCTGGCCCGATGTCGTGTTGGAATAGGCGAAGGTGTCAGCACCCCAATCTTCATCGTTCGTATTGCCGTTGTTGAAGCGCCCGATCCCAATATTGCCCTTCAGAAAGATCCCCCACGGGCTGTCCACGCGTTCGAACAACTCACCGGAGATCCCATCCAGATTGTGATACGTGATCCTTGATTCGAGATCGCTCCCTGTGACTTCGCCCCCGTGATTCCATTGAAACCTTCCGCGACTCAGCCAGAATCGTGTGCCGCTTTCCAGCGACCATCCCTGAGTAAAGGCAATCGGCAGCGCGCTGACGGGCGGCGTCGCCGCCTGTAGCGGCGTATCGAACCATCCCGGCGTCCGCGGGTCGGCACCGAAATGGTAGTTCAGAGCAATTTTGCCGATGTGATAGCTGCTGGACGGGTGGGTGATGTTGGCTGGGACCGTTGCCAACGGAAGCCGTGCGGTCGGAGGGGTTGCCACACTTGGTCCACCAAACCACAGATAATCGTACTCAAGTCCAACGGACCATGCAGGCGTGAGCGCTTGCTCGACGCCGGCGCCGATTGTGCCACCGACCCGACCATACTCGAAATGAGTGGCATTCTGTGACGCCAAGCCATCGGGGTGGTCTTCGCTACGAAATTCGTCGTTGTTGACGACATCGCCCTGATTGTGTTGCCAGGCCACACCTCCCTTGAGATAAGCCAGCGTATGGCCCTGCGAACCAAACGCATAACCCAGGCGACCGGTCCCGGTGACAAAGACGTTCGGACTCGCATTGCAGGTTGCGCTCACAACAGATCCGGAGACGGCAAGACAGGTATTCGTGCCGTCGGACGCGGCGCCACTGGCATCCACTTCAACGCCAATGACCCAGTTTGCCTTCTGCCAATTGTAGCCGATCTGGCCTCCCAGCAGGAACACTGGGGTATCGACGACATCCCCATAGATTGACGGACCATACGGATCACTGAATGATGTCCGGCCGTAGCCGCCGCCAACGTGCGCGCCAAAATATCCTCCGGTCCAGCTCCACAGGACCGGTGGGACTTTTACTGCCGGCTTAAGATCTGCCGAATTGACCGCACCGCTCGCAACGAGCGCAATTGTTGCTGTACCCCAAGAAAGAACTCCAGATCGCATCTCACCTCACGAAACACAACGCGCGCGCCATCTTGCAACCAAGCCCGAATGGCCGATGTTGTTGGCGCCGCCTCCACGCCGTCTAAGGTCTGCAGGATCTAGGCCAGTGCACACGACGCGTACTGCCTGCGGTTTTTCGTTGGCGATGTCGTCTTCTCCTCTCAAGGATGGCGGATTTGAAGCGCGATGCGTCTGATGACGGACACAAAACGCGTGCCGCATGCTCGGCGATTCCGAATTGAATACGTCACCGCTCTCTTGCGAATTGGTTCGTCTCAAGGTCGGCGGGCGCTCTGACAACAAAGATCGATTGGAATAACGCAGCACCGCCCCAACGGCGGCCTGGCCGTCACCTTCAGTAAATCAATGCAAGCTTGCGGGCTTGAAAGGCCCGAAAGCTTGCAGCTTTATTCTTGGTCTCCACCTGCATCGAATCCTGGGATCCGCGATTTCGTCATGTATAGTCGCGGCTTCCGTAGCTTAGAGCGGCGAGCGAGCAGTTTCAGTCAAACCTGTAGGAGGCCTGCAGGAACGTACCCCATCGCTCCATGCGATAGTTCGCAGGAAAGGCCCCCTCGGCAACAGGAGAGCTCCCCTCCTTTTGGGCTTTATTGGGGAGTATCTCGCTATGTTTTGGAGTCCACATGGCCCAATAACGGGCGCCGACGCCGAGGCTGAAATTATCGGTGATGAGATAAGACAGGATCCCTTCGACCTGCACACCACTGCCACCGCTCCCGCGTTGATCGCTGAAGAACGTCAAATCCCGCAACAGATGGTTGTCACGGCCCTGGAAGTCTGTCCAGGGCAGGTAAGCAACATCGGCGCTCACGCGCCAACGGTCGAGCAACATGGTTTCAGCACTCAGACCGACGCGCAGCGCATTCCAATCAGTGTCCTGACTGCCGATGACCATCTTTCCGCCGACTGCTTGATAGCATGGCGGCGAGGACGCGATCTGCGCGCATCCTGTCGTGTCAGATTTCTGTCCGTAGTAGGTCCAGCCGATAAACCCGCCAACTTTGAAGGCGGTACCGCGCAAGAAATCGTAGCCCGCATCGGCCGTGTAGTACATGAACCTTCCGTTCGTCTGGGCCGATGTCGTGTTGGAATAGGCGAAGGCAACGCCCCAATCTTCATCGTTCATAGTTCCGTTGTTGAAGCGGCCGAAACCGATATTGCCCTTCAGGAATATCCCCCACGGGCTATCCACGCGTTCGAACAACTCGCCGGAGATCCCATCCAATTTGTGATAGGTGAGCCTTGATACGAGCTCGCTCCCGGCGCCCCATTGAAACCTTCCTCGGCTCAGCCATAACCGTGTGCCGCTTTCCAGCGACCAACCCTGAGTGAAGGCAATCGGCGACGCGCTGACAGTCGGCCTTGCCCCGAATGGCGGCGTATCGAACCATCCCGGCGTCCTCGGATCGGCACCGAAATGATAGTTAAGAGCAATTTTGCCGATATGATAGCTGCCGGACGGGTGGGTAATGTTGGCTGGGACCGTTGCCAACGGAAGCCGTGCGGTCGGAGGGGTTGCCACACTTGGTCCACCAAACCACAGATAATCGTACTCAAGTGCAACGGACCATGCAGGCGCGATCGCCTGCTCGGCGCCGACGCCGATTGTGCCACCGACCCGACCATACTCGAAATGAGTGGCATTCTGTGGCGCCCAGCTAAATTCGCGGTTGTTGACGACATCGCCCTGATTGTGTTGCCAGGCCACACCTCCCTTGAGATAAGCCAGCGTATGTCCCTGCGAGCCAAACGCATAACCCAGGCGACCGGTGCCGGTGACAAAAAGGTTTGGGCTCGCATTGCAGTTTGCGCTTACAATTGATCCAGAGGCGGCAAGACAGGTATTTGCACCGTCTGACGCGGCGCCACTGGCATCCACCTCAACGCCAAAGACCCAGCGGTCCTTCTGCCAATTGTAGCCGATCTGGCCTCCCAGCAGGAACACTGGGGTATCAACGACGTCTCCGTAGAGTGACGGACCATACGGATCACTGAATGATGTCTGGCCGTAGCCCCCGCCAACGTGTGCGCCGAAATATCCTCCAGTCCAGCTCCAGCGCACCGATGGGACTTTTACTGCCGGCTTAAGATCTGTCGAATTGACCGCTCCGCTTGCAACGAGCGCTGCTGTTGCGGCACCCCAAGAAAGAACTCCAGATCGCATCTCACCTCACGAAACACAACGCGCGCGCCAGCTTGGAACGAGGCCCGAATGGCCGATGTTGTTGGCGCCGCTTCCACGCTGCTTGTAGTGTGCAGGATCGAGGCCAGCAGACGCGATGCACACCGCCTGCGGTTTTCGCTGGCGATGTCGTCTTCTCCTCTCAAGGATGGCGGATTTGAAACGCGATGAGTCTGATGACGGACACAAAGCGCGCGCCGCATGCTCGGCGATTTGAATACGTCACCGCTCTCTTGCGAAATAGTTCATCTCTTGCTCCAGCAGGCTCGCAAGCTTGCAATTATTGTTCTTGCTGGAAGGGCAATGCGAACCCTCAGCAGCCAAGGCGGCTAGTGAAAACTTACGTTCGAGGATCACGCATCTCGAATGATTAAACGCTTCGGGGGTGTAAAGTATCGATACTTGCCGGCGAGCGTGCCGTTAACGAACTGCAAGCCGTGATTGCCATAAATCATATCCTCACGCACGTATCCGTCGGATATGGCTTCTTGATTGTTGCCTCCAACTGTCTTCTGAGCGATTGTCATCATCTTCCCGCATGACGGCCGACCAAACATTTCAATTGCAGCAGCGCGTTGTGTGCCGAGTTTCAAGTTATCAAACTGTTTGGCCGGGATTACTCCGGCTGGCTTAATGGGCTCAGCTCTCATTCGCGAGAGATTTTCAGATCCAATTGGCTTACGAGCCACAACTTTCTCGATGCAGTGAGAATGAATTGGAATGCCGGGGTGCGAGTCCCATTTAATGTAATGATCGGACCGTAAGATCTCCCAGCCGCCTTGCGCATAGATCGCCGCAAGCTCTCCACGCGAGAACGATTTCTTGTGACCGCATGCCAAACTCTCCTCAGGGATAGGGTGATCTGCTTGATCAAGCGTGTTGGTGAAGCAGTGGAACCCTCCAGGCCGTGTCCGATCCATCAATTCCGTCACGAGCGGCCTCCAGATGGCCCGTTCCGTGAAATGCAACACGCAGTGCGCTATAAAGACGTCGAGGTAAGCAGGCGACTGGAATGTTTCAACAGGAGCGACAGCGCTCGTTATATTCACGCCCAGAGCGCCTGCGAGCCGATTCAGTTTGGAGATAGCGGCTTCAGATATATCGCTTGCGGCGACATGATGACCAAGCTGGGCCAAATAGAGGACGTTGCGTCCCTCGCCGCAACCGAGCTCGACAATCACACTCTTGGCGCGCAGAGCCGGGGTTATCTCGAAGATTTCGGGACTCGGACCACCCATACACGACACGTCGTGGTCAGCGTAGCCCGAATCCCACCAAAAGGGTGAGTCCTTCGCCATCTTTTGCATGCTGGACCTTACGCTGCCTGATATTGCTGCTCGAGGGCCGCCATCCTGGCGGAGTAAAACATCCGAGCTATGATGCTAGAGTACTTAAACCCCGTTCGCGTCAGTTGATAAGCGTCACCCTCTGCCAAATTCACGAGTTGCAAAGATTCAAGCGCCTCGAGTTCTTCGCCAAAATCAGCCGCGAGCGCTCGTCCGAATTCTGCAGCGTAATTACTTCTGCTCAAAGCTGACAACGTGAGGCCAAGCAGAACGTAACGACACCGAAGATCTTCCTGCGTCAGCCAGATTCCGTGCGAGGCTATCGCGTCGGGATCGAAGGGGCGAGCCGAGAAGGCGTTGATGATGGGCGAAGCCGCACTCGAGGCTACGGCGTAGTCCGTGCTACAATGATATTGGCCAAAATAGCTTCTGGCGCCGGCCCCCAGTCCTAGCAGGGGCGTTCCCTTAAAATCCGACACCTCCTGCCGGTAGGCATGATCGCCAGCAATCCTGGTGAAGCGTGTGAAGGATTCCTGGCGGTAACCTTTGGACGCCATCAGTGCAACGTTCTGATCGTAGACCTCATACGTTTCCGCCTCAGAGAGGAACAGTTCAGGATTGTGCGCCTTCGAGATAGTGATGCTCGTCATCGGACGAACAACAACGGGATACAGAGAGAGTGTCTGCGGCTCATAGTCGAGCACCCGGCCAAGCGAAGAGATCAAAGAGTCACGGGTTTGGCCACGCAAGCCGTAGATCAGATCAAGATTGACGTGAGAGAAACGCGCGATAAGGGCGTTGATTGCCGATTTTGCCGTCTGGAGCGAATATGGCCTGCCAGAGTGCGCAAGCTCGCCGGGCTCCATGCTTTGGATACCCATGCTCATTCGGTCGACGCCAAGTGCCTTCAGGCAATCCAGGAGGTTGTTGTCGAAAGAGTCTGGCGTGCTCTCGACCGTCGTCTCACATCGCGGGCTTCGTTTTGGAAAGGCTGCATCGAGGGCGGCGAAAAGCGCGCCGAATTGATGCTGCGTCAGAAGAGTTGGAGTGCCGCCGCCGAAGTAGATACTCACAACCTCCCGATCTCCGAAGTATTCTCCATATCGAGCGATGTGCTCCACCAGTCGAGCAACGTAAGACTCCCCGGTCTCTCCTCCATGGCGCGTTGTAAGAAAGAGCGTGCAATAGGTGCAGCGATAGCGACAGAACGGAATATGGATATAGATGTTGATTTGCTTTGAGCGATCGGCCTGCTCAACGACATCGGTTATGCGGAGTGGCTGGGAAAAAGCCCGATATGCTCGCTTCGAAGGATAGCCGTAGACATAGGTTGGCAGCTCGTTGTTCGCTATGTTTGTCCGAAGAAAGTCCAGACGATCCATGACTTAACCCGTTGATTGCCAAAGCAGATGAACGCCTGAACGCCGTCTTCTCGAACGCCCTGGAAGCTGCTAATCCGCATTCATGATGGCGTTTGCGCCACTTATGTTCTTCAGATCCAACCGTGCGGCTTAGGTGCAAGACCAAACGTGCGCATATATAGCTACAGCGGCTGCTACACCAATCCGTCAACTGCGCCCACAAACGGTCAAAGGCCACATTCGAAGTTGGGATCGCCTTTTTCAGGAGTTAGTTCGGTCACACCATAGGGTGGCTTATCGGTCTTCATTGTTAGCTCCTTCTCAAATGCGAAGATCAGTAAGTGGAGGCCGGTTGGCTGCTCCTGCCGCCGCGCAATGAGCGAAACTCAAGAGTCGTGCCAATTCCGCAAGACAGGCCCCCAAAAAAAGTCGTTCTGTATTGTGTTCGGCAGATTAACTGCGAGCGCAGCGGCACGTCGGCCGAACATCACTGTCGTGGACGCGACGCGATCGGATCCACTTGACCGCAGGATTAAGCACCTAGGCACTCCGGTCACCCGACGTAGCGGATCATGTTCGATTACCCGAGAATTTCCGTCGTTCTCAGGCTACCGCCTTGAGATATTGAGTGCGGTAGGTCCAGGGCGGTAGCTGGTCGACGCGATTTGGCCGTCCGTTGATGATACCTATCAGTACACCGATGATCCAGGCGACAGGATTGGCGCCGAGCGCCTCAGGTTAAGCGGTAGTCTTTGTTAATCGCTCTTAAGGACAGCAGTCGATTCCGCGTCCCGCCCCCTAGGGGCGGCGCGATGCCGACGCTCCTGCGGCCGCTTTTGCTGGATGAGAAGCTGAGCGTCCGTCTTGTCCATTCACATTCGAGCTTTATCTGGCGACCTCGATCCGAACGAATCGATTCTGCAATCGCGAAGCCGGTGCTGTTCTGGTGAGCGCGCGCTGGTGACTGTCTTCACTCCCAGCAAACGCAGGCTCTTGTTGATGTCCGACGTTGTCGGGTTTGTAACAGCGGTATGCGGCTAGGTCGGGATTACAACAATGTTCAGAGAGGCCGCTCGCGCGCACTATCTGCTTTCAAACGCACGGATTTGTCTCCCTGACGCAGTCTTGGCACGATCATTGCCAAACCTTGGCCGAGCGCCGTCAACGCCAACAGGGAACTCCGAGGGGAGCATGGGTACCGTCACCACTCGCAAGGTCGCAGACATCACGGGCTGCGCTAAGCAACCTATCCGCAATAAGCTGCTTATCGAGCAAGCGCTGAAGGTCGACCCGGAGAAGATAGCGAAGAGGCGCGCCTGGCATTTCCGCTTCACTAGCATGCGCGCGAACGAGCCAGGCGGCAGCCCTAGGTTCATCCGCTGCAGGGACGCTGGGCAGTGCGACCTCTCAAAAGCGTTCGCAGCGGTATTCAGAACACTGCATTGTGTGGATGCACTAACGAGGGCTTCGGTGAAGAACGCTCTGCTGACGATTGGTTTCGGATTTCATCGTTCTCTGTCCGCGACATTCGCGTCCAAGCGATTGGTCAGGACATGGTTCGGGACCGATCCATTGAATTGGCGCTCTGTCGCGCCTCTCGTCAACATTATCCATATCCTCAGGGTGGCGGCGTTGTGGCAACCGGTCGATGATCTCGCGCGGTATCTACCTGTCACAGCGATTCTGCAGCCATCCAACACAGGCTGGCTCTACGCGGAGACGAACGGATCCGTCGCGAGAGAAGTCGCCCTTGGAATGATGTCGTCCGGACGTCTGGCTCAGATCGCCACAGCGCGGCCATTCTTGTGAGTCGGCTACGTAGCAGGGGGCATAGCATGAGAGTGCCGGCCAAACTGCCGTCCAATCGACGCTTCGGCCTGACATTTTGCGCCGTATTTCTTGCGTTGGGCGCATGCGCGGCCATCAAGGGAAAAATCGCTGCCGCTTACGTGTCACTCTTTGCTGTTGGTGTCGCATTCGGCGGCATAGCATTGACCGTCCCGCGAATTCTCGCGCCGCCCAACCTACTCTGGTTCTACTTCGGCGAGCTGCTTGGACAGATAGTCAGCCCGCTGGTTCTGGGCATCATCTATTTCGGGCTTCTAGTACCGATCGCCTTCATCGCTCGCTTGCTCGGGCGCGATGAGCTTCATTTGAAGCGACGACCGGTCGCAAGTTACTGGATCAATCGTAACCCGCCAGGTCCGACAGCTCAGTCCTTCACACACCAGTTCTGAGGCGCATATGTTTCTCTTCATCAAGGAACTCTGGGCTTTCATGCGTATTCGCAAAAAGATGTGGCTCGGCCCCCCAATTCTTCTCATGGTTGTCATAGCCGCTTTGCTGGTTCTGGCGCAAGGCTCTGTCATGGCGCCGTTCGTTTACACGCTGTTTTGACCAGTGAATATCCTGGGTATCTCAGCTTACTACCATGACTCTGCCGCTTGTCTCGTCTCAGATGGCGAACTGGTAGCTGCCGCGCAGGAAGAGCGCTTTACGCGGAAAAAACACGATCCAGGCTTTCCTGCCTGTGCGGCTCGTTACTGTCTCCGCGCTGCAGGACTATGTCCAGCCGACGTCGACTATGTCGTCTTCTACGACAAACCCTTTAGCAAATTCGAGCGGATATTTGAAACCTATCTAGCTTTCGCGCCGAAGGGATTTAAGAGTTTCACAACGTCGATGCCGGTTTGGCTAAAGGACAAGCTGTTTCAAAGAACGTTGATTGCTGAGGCCCTGAAAGAGCACCTTGGGAATGATGTTGATTGGTCGAGGCGACTCCGCTTTTCAGAGCACCATCTTAGTCACGCAGCGTCGGCGTTCTTCCCGTCGCCATTTCACGAAGCCGCAGTGTTGACGATGGATGGTGTCGGAGAGTGGACGACAACCTCGCTTGCGATCGGCAAGGGAAAGGACCTATCAGTCTACAAGGAGATTCACTTTCCGCATTCGCTTGGCTTGTTGTACTCAGCGTTCACTTACTACATCGGCTTCAAGGTGAACTCCGGTGAGTACAAGGTAATGGGACTGGCGCCCTACGGCGAGCCAAAGTATGTGCATCTGATAAAGGAGCATCTGATCAACCTCAAGGAGGATGGGTCATTCCACCTCGACATGAGCTTCTTTGACTACTGTACCGGACTAACAATGACCAACGGTCGCTTCGAGACGCTATTCGGTGGTCCGGCCAGACGCCCGGAAAGTGGGTTGACGCAGAGGGAGATGGATCTAGCGGCCTCCATTCAGGCCGTTACCGAGGAGGTCGTCCTAAGGCTTGCAAAAGGAATCCGGACTACAACCGGCCAGAGAAACCTCTGCCTCGCAGGAGGAGTGGCGCTCAATAGTGTTGCGAACGGAAAGCTCATGCGGGAAAAGCTCTTCGACAACATCTGGATTCAGCCGGCTTCTGGCGACGCCGGCGGCGCAGTGGGCGCAGCACTCGCTGCCTACCATCTCATGCTTGAAAAGCCCAGGAGCATCCATGCGGGCGACAGCATGCACGGCGCGTACCTCGGACCGGAGTTCAGTCAGCGCGAGATTGAAGAGCGTCTAGGAAAGGCCGGCGCAGTATTCACGGCCGAATTCGATGAAGCACTGATTGACAATGTCGCACATGCTCTCGTCGACGGTAAGGCGGTTGGGTGGATGCAGGGTCGGATGGAGTTCGGCCCGCGTGCGCTCGGCGGACGTTCCATCATTGCTGATCCCCGCTCACCGACCGTCCAGAAGCAGCTAAATCTCAAGGTGAAGTATCGCGAGTCGTTCCGCCCATTTGCGCCGAGTGTTTTGCGAGAGGAGGTGTCGCAATGGTTTCAGCTTCATTCCGACAGCCCCTATATGCTCCTTGTGGCCGACGTGCTGAGCACGAAGCAGTTGCCGATGTCAGAAAAGCAAAAGCAGCTTTTCGGCATCGATAAATTGAACGTCGTGCGCTCGGAAATCCCGGCTGTTACACACGTGGACTACTCCGCGCGCGTGCAGACTGTGCACAGCACGACCAATCCGCGGTTTCACAGGCTGATATCGAAGTTCAAGGAACTAACCGGATGCCCTGTTGTCGTGAACACCTCATTCAACGTGCGAGGAGAACCGATCGTTTGCACTCCAGAGGACGCGTTCCGCTGTTTCATGGGAACAGAAATCGAAGTGCTGGCCGTCGGCAATTCGCTCTTACGGAAGGAAGACCAGAGCAGATCGTTGATGAAGGACTATCGTAGTTGCTATGAACTTGATTAGAAAGCGAGGCCTTCAGGCTGTGCGCCAGGCAGCGGTCGTGATTTCTATTTCCTGTACGAACGATTTCGGCGCGCATTTCGAAAGACCATCCACGTGGATGTCAAAATAAAAAACGCAATCTTCGGAATACTTTCAATAGCGACTAGCCTGATTATGGCTGCCGCCCTACTGGAATTCTATGTGCGTTTAACGCAGGCAGACGGCACCAATTTCGACATCGAAATGTGGCGTTACGCCAAAGACCTGAAAGTGGTTAGCGAGATACCCGGTGCAGGGCACGAACACACCCCTGGAAAGGGTGGGGTTTACATGGGGGTCCCCATAACGATCAACTCAGCAGGGTGGCGCGATCGCGAACATTCCATGGCGAAAGAGAATGGCACTGTTCGGATCATGATGCTTGGCGACTCCTTGACGTTTGGATGGGGCGCAGGACCTGAAGACGTCACATCATACCGATTGGAAAGGCTGCTGAACGCGAAGGAAAAAAAATTCGAGGTCATAAATACTGGGATTGGAAATGCGAACACAGCTATGGAAGCAACGTACTTCATGAACAAGGCGTACGTATACAAGCCTGACATCGTCGTACTGAACTATTTTATCAATGACGCAGAGCCCACACCGCGAAGAACGGAGAATTTCTTTCTAGAGCACTTCTATTCAGCAGTATTCATCGCGGGTCGTTTCGATGTCCTTATGCG
This sequence comes from Bradyrhizobium sp. WSM2254, assembly GCF_000472645.1. Lineage (NCBI taxonomy): Bacteria > Pseudomonadati > Pseudomonadota > Alphaproteobacteria > Hyphomicrobiales > Nitrobacteraceae > Bradyrhizobium > Bradyrhizobium sp. WSM2254. The sequence continues at coordinate 165,532 of NZ_AXAB01000018.1, forward strand.
AACATACTTCGGCAAGGCTGATTGGCGGCACTATTACCGCGGTCTCTACCAAGAGAATGAACCCGGCTGGTTGGGCGCACAGGGTGCATTGAAAGAACTTGCGAGCTATTGCAAGGCTCGAAACATCAAACTGATTGTAGTTAACTACCCGGACCTGCACGAGCTGTCCCCCTACCCATTTCAAGATATAACGAGTCTCGTAGCCTCCAAGGTGAAAGCTCTCGATATACCATTTCTGGACCTTCTTCCGGCTGTGGAAAATCAAGCCCCACAATCCCTCTGGGTCACGAAGACAGACTCCCACCCAAACGGTAAAGCGGCCGGACTCTACGCGGACTCAATTGCGAGAGTCCTAGTGACCCAAATTCCGGAAGACTTTCGAGGGTCTGTAAATTGAAAGAAATCTCTTCCACGGAAAACCCTATGGGAGCAGATGATGCACTGCTGAGAACATCCGTTGCGAGGACGAGGGTCATGCGCTTGACGGCCCTATTGAATGAAATATGGGTCATCCTTGGTGTTGCCCTTCTTTTCCTGACGATTCTGGAAGTATCGCTGACCTCTTACTACGAGAGAGCTGACAAGAGAGAACGTCAAGGTGCCACCAAGGCTGCAGCCAATTCTGGGGTATATGCGAACGCCGACCTCGCGGAAGAGTACTTCAAAGAACTCACCGATGCTAAGCATCGGACGTGGGCTCCATATACGCAAACACGCGAAGCGGACTACAGGGGGAAGTTTATTAATGTAAACGACGGCACCAGAAGAACTTGGGATTCCGAGGCAATCAACGATGATAGGAGTACCAGGTTAAAAATATTCTTTTTTGGCGGGTCGACTTTGTGGGGGCTTGGATCTAGCGACGACTTCACCATTCCCTCACTTGTCGCCAAAATGTTAGCCGAAAATGGAATCGGCGCCAAAGTCACAAATTATGCAGTCATTGGGGATGTAACTACCCAAAGCTTGATTCGCTTCGTTATCGAATTGAGAAAGCGGAATGTTCCTGATTTGGTGGTCTTTTACGGCGGATCGGTTGAGGCTTTCTCCGCTTGTTATGAAGGAGAACCGGGCGTTCCGCTTGGCAACTCAAACCTCGAAAAAATATCTCCTAAAAAGGAGGCAAAAGCGCGCATAAGTATAAGGTTAGAAAACTTCGCGCTGATAAGACTGCTCACCGGCAAAACACAGCTCGCGGGCTGCTCGAAAAAATTGGACGTGCTGTCCGACGGAGCTCTGGATGTCTATCTAGGGAATGTTCGGTTTATAGAGGCTATTTCAAGGAGCTTATCCTTTAAAACATTATTCTACCTTGAGCCCCAGTTGGCCGATAAGACGCACAGGACAAAATATGAAGAGGATCAGCTTTTAAAATCAGAGAAACGGTTTCCAGGAAAAAACGATCTTTACTCTCTGATGAGAAGCAAGTTGGTCAAGAGAGAAGATGAGAGTTTGGAGCAAAACGTGATTCATGACTTACGTACGATCTTTTCCGATGTTGCCAGCCCAATTTACATGGACGGCGGGCATTATGGCGAAGAGGGGAATGAGCGGATATCTCGAAGGATCGCAGCCGACATATTGGCACTATATGCTCCCGTGAAGTGAACAACAGAGCTGGTCCCGGTTGTCTGAACAGAGTTTTCAGCGCACCGCTCCGCGCTCGTGGCCAAGAACAGCCGCTGGCACCACGGCATCCACCACCGCCGGCGCAACCTGTACTTCTTCCGCCTGCTGCTTCTCGCAACTGACGTCGCCAACCGACAACTGCTGCGGCGACATGCTTCCCGTAAACCTCATTGCCAGCTGCAAATCGAATTGTTCCGTTTCTCACTGTCGCGATCTCTTCGTACACTGTGAATTGGGCGATTCAAATCCGTAACATCTTGGAGTTTCCCCAGTTTCCGCGCGCCGCTGCGGCTGGCCTGCTTCTTGCTGTCCTTGTTGCAGCGATAAATCAAAGCCGAAGACGGGAGGGGTCATGGGCGCGGCAATGGAAACATTTTACAGCGTGATCAGGCGGCAGGGCATCACGCGTCGGAGTTTTCACAAATTCTGCAGCCTGACAGCGACAAGCCTCGGGCTTGAGCCGTTGGCGGCGGGTCGCATCGCCAACGCGCTCGAAACCAAACCGCGTGTGCCGGTGATCTGGATGCATGGTCTTGAATGCACCTGCTGCTCGGAGAGCTTCATCCGCTCCGCGCATCCGTTGGCGAAGGATGCCGTGCTGTCGATGATCTCGCTCGATTATGACGATACCATCATGGCGGCCGCGGGCCATCAGGCGGAAGCGATTCTCGAAGAGACCCGCGCCAAACACAAGGGCCAGTACATTCTTGCGGTGGAAGGCAATCCGCCGCTGAACGAGGGCGGCATGTTCTGCATCCACGGCGGCAAGCCGTTCGTCGAGAAACTTAAGCTGATGGCCGACGACGCTATGGCGATCATTGCCTGGGGCGCATGCGCGTCCTGGGGGTGCGTGCAGGCGGCCAAACCCAATCCGACGCAGGCCACGCCCATCGACAAGGTCATCACCAACAAGCCGATCATCAAGGTGCCGGGATGCCCCCCGATCGCCGAAGTGATGACCGGCGTCGTGACCTTCATCACCACCTTCGGCAGGCTGCCCGAGCTCGACCGCCAGGGCCGGCCGAAAATGTTCTACTCACAGCGCATTCACGACAAGTGCTATCGGCGATCGCATTTCGATGCCGGGCAGTTCGTCGAGGAGTGGGACGACGAGGCGGCGCGCAAGGGCTATTGCCTCTACAAGATGGGCTGCAAGGGCCCGACCACCTACAACGCCTGCTCGACCGTGCGCTGGAACGGCGGCGTGTCCTTCCCGATTCAGTCGGGCCACGGCTGCATCGGTTGCTCGGAGGACGGCTTCTGGGACAAGGGCTCGTTCTACGATCGCCTGACCAACATCAAACAGTTTGGCATCGAGAAGAACGCTGACCAGATCGGCATGGCTGCGGCCGGCGCCGTCGGTGCCGCTGTGGCGGTGCACGCGGCCGTCACCGCCGTGAAGCGGCTCGCCGCCAAGCGCGAAGACGCAAATCGAGATCATTAGTCGTCAGAGAAAGTAGCGATGGGCCTCCAGACATCCAACGGATTCAAGCTCGACAATTCCGGCAAGCGCATCGTCATCGATCCGGTCACTCGCATCGAAGGTCACATGCGCCTCGAGGTCAACGTCGACGCAAATAACGTCATCCGGAACGCCGTATCCACAGGCACGATGTGGCGCGGCATCGAAGTCATCCTGAAGAATCGCGATCCGCGCGATGCCTGGGCGTTCACCGAACGGATCTGCGGCGTGTGCACTGGCGCGCACGCCCTGACGTCGGTGCGCGCGGTGGAGAATGCGCTCGGAATCACCATTCCGGAGAATGCCAACTCGATCCGCAACCTGATGCAGCTCGCGCTGCAGGTGCACGATCATGTCGTTCACTTCTATCACCTGCACGCGCTAGATTGGGTCGACGTGGTCTCGGCGCTCTCGGCCGACCCGCGGGCGGCTTCCACGCTCGCGCAGTCGATCTCGAACTGGCCGTTGTCATCGCCTGGCTACTTCAAGGACCTCCAGACACGCCTCAAGAAGTTCGTCGAGTCGGGGCAGTTGGGTCCTTTCAAGAACGGCTACTGGGGCAGTAAGGCCTACAAATTGCCGCCCGAAGCCAATCTGATGGCAGTGGCGCATTATCTGGAAGCGCTCGATTTCCAGAAGGAAATCGTAAAGATCCACGCCATATTCGGCGGCAAGAATCCTCATCCGAACTGGCTCGTCGGCGGCGTACCCTGTCCGATCAATGTCGACGGTACCGGGGCGGTCGGAGCCATCAACATGGAGCGGCTGAACCTGATCTCGTCGATCATCGATCGTCTAACTGAATTCAACGAGCAGGTTTACTTGCCTGATGTGGCGGCGATCGGGTCGTTCTACAAGGATTGGCTCTATGGCGGTGGTCTTTCGGGCAAGAGCGTGCTCACCTATGGCGACGTGCCGGAACACGCCAACGACTACTCCTCCAAGAACCTGAAGCTGCCGCGAGGGTCCATCATCAACGGCAATCTCTCGGAGGTGTTTCCAGTCGACCATGCCAACCCCGACGAGATCCAGGAATTCGTCGTTCACTCCTGGTACAAATATCCCGACGAGACCAAGGGTCTGCATCCCTGGGACGGCGTCACAGAGCCGAACTACGTGCTCGGGCCCAATACGAAGGGCACCAAGACGGCTATCGAGCAGCTCGATGAGGGCGGCAAATATTCCTGGATCAAGGCGCCGCGTTGGCGAGGCCACGCCATGGAGGTCGGTCCGCTCGCGCGCTGGGTCGTCGGTTACGCGCAGAACAAGGCCGAGTTCAAGGATCCGGTCGACAAATTCCTGAAGGACCTCGACCTGCCGCTGTCGGCGCTGTTCTCGACGCTTGGCCGCACCGCGGCGCGCGCGCTGGAATCGGTCTGGGCCGGCCGCCAGATGCGCTATTTCCAGGATAAGCTCGTCGCCAATATCAAGGCGGGTGATAGCTCGACCGCCAACGTCGACAAGTGGAAGCCGGAGAGCTGGCCAAAGGAGGCCAAGGGCTTTGGCTTTACCGAGGCGCCGCGCGGCGCGCTCGCGCACTGGATCAAGATCAAGGAAACCAAGATCGACAACTACCAGTGCGTGGTGCCGACCACCTGGAATGGCTCGCCGCGCGATCCGAAGGGAAATATCGGCGCATTCGAGGCCTCCTTGATGGATACTCCGATGGTGAATCCCGAGCAGCCGCTGGAGATCCTTCGCACCATTCATTCCTTCGATCCGTGCCTGGCGTGCTCGACGCACGTCATGAGTCCGGATGGCCAGGAACTGGCGACCGTCAAGGTCAGATAAACCAGAGGTGAAGCACCATGATGGATGCGGCTGAATGTCGCGCGAAATCCGAGCCGGATCTCGCCGCGATCGCAGCGGACGCGGTCGGTGGACATGCGATCGGACGTCCCACGGTCTATGTCAACGAAGCACCGGTGCGAATCTGCCACTGGGTCAATGCATTCTCTATCGTCGCGCTGATGATGACCGGCTACCTGATCGGAATGCCGTTGCCATCGGTGGAGGGCGAGGCGTCGGCGAACTTCGTAATGGGCTATATCCGCTTCGCCCACTTCGCGGCTGGTCAGGTGCTGGCGGTGTTCTTCCTCACCCGCGTCTTCTGGGCTTTCGTCGGCAACCATCATTCCCGGCAGATCTTCTATCTGCCGGCTCATCGCAAGCAGTTCTGGCGAGAAATGCTGGATGAAATCCGCTGGTATGCGTTCCTGGAACACAAGCCGAAAATGTATGTCGGCCACAATCCCTTGGCGCGGACCGGATGTTCACGGGCTTCACGCTGTTCGTGCCCTACATGATCATCACCGGCTTTGCGCTCTATTCGGAAGGCACCGGAATCGATAGCTGGCAGCACAAGCTGTTCGGCTGGGTGTTCGCGATCTGGCCGAACAGTCAGGATGTGCACACTTGGCATCATCTCGGCATGTGGGCGCTCGTGACGTTCGTCATCGTGCACGTCTATGCCGCGATCCGCGAAGAAATCATGTCGCGTCAGGGCATCATCTCCTCGATGGTCTCCGGCGAACGGCAATTCCGCGACTGAAGCCGGAAACGAAGCCCATGCCGATATCTTCAACAGACCGCATTCTGGTGCTCGGCATCGGCAATATCCTGTGGGCCGATGAGGGGTTCGGCGTACGGGCGGTGGAGGAATTCCACCGCCGCTACGTCGTATCGGACAATGTCACCATTCTCGACGGCGGGACGCAGGGCCTCTACCTCGTCAGCTATCTGGAAGAGGCCGATCGTCTGATCGTGTTTGACGCGATCGACTATGGGCTCGGCCCGGGAGAGTTGAAGCTGGTGCGCGACGAGGAAGTTCCACGTTTCACGGGCGCGAAGAAGATGAGCTTGCATCAGACAGGATTTCAGGAAGTCATCAGCGCGGCGGATCTGCTCAGTCGTTGCCCGAAGCATCTCGCGTTGATCGGCTGCCAACCGTACGATCTCGAAGACTGGGGCGGCCCTTTGACCAAGCCGGTGAGCGATCAGATCGGGCCGGCGATCGAGCTGGTCTGCGCAATCCTGGCTGAGTGGGGCGCGACGGCGAGTCCGCGCAGCAAGCCGCTGCTGGAGTCCGAACGGCTGCTCACCAACGATATCGACCATCAGCACTACGAGATGAGGATGCGGCCGGTCTGACCGGCGTGCGCGACCGGAGACGCGGGATGTGCCTTGGCCTGCCGATGACGATTGTTGAGACTGACGGCGTTTCGGCGCTATGCGAGTTTCGCGGCGAGCGGCGGCGTGTCTCGATGCTTTTGCTCTCCGACCTGCCGGTCGGCAGCAAGGTGCTCGTCCATATCGACACCGCGATCCGTCTGCTCGATGAGGTAGAGGCGCGACTGATCGCTGAGGCGATCGAGGGGCTGACCGCGGTGCTCGGTGGCGAGGATTGCGACCGTTTCTTCGCCGACCTCATCGAGCGAGAACCGCAACTGCCCGAGCATCTCCGGTTTGACCAGCGGCCGACCTTCCAAATCCGATCCTCGATGTCACCCGCATCGCGGGCGGCTCGGGTTGGTCCGCCGCGGATGAAAGACAAGTTTCATTCGAAACCATCCCTCTTCGCGGACGCGAAAATGAAGGATCTATATCAATGAGATCGGCCAGGAACGGCGATAACTGATCGTGACATGTGCCTTGCTAACCTCTCACGTCAGAGAAAAAGGCTTGCCAGGGGGCTGATGGAATTCCAGCAGGGAAAGCATAATCTGACGCGGCGCGGCCTGCCCGAGGTCGATGCCGCGAGTGTCGATCGGTTTCTTGGCGCGGCCAATGAGGCCGGTGCGGTGGCCGTGCTGTTGTCGGCGGGCGATCCCGCGCGTTTTATGGAGGCGATCGACGTCGCGGTCGTGTTGCCGGAACTGATTGACGCTTTTCAGGGGCGGCTGCGGGGTGCCGTGATCGCGCGTTGCGCCGAGAGCGAGCTCGGCCAGCGCTTTGGCGTCCGGGTGCAGCCGACGCTGATCTTTATCGCCAAGGGCGAAACGCTCGGATTGATCGCCAAGATCCAGGACTGGTCGGTCTATGTCGACCGCATCGCCAAGCTGATCGACCGTCCGTGCGGCGCGAGCGTGTTGTCGTGACAGTCATCATTCCCCAGCGTCGCTCACAGGGTGTCGAATTATGAAAGCGGGTTTCTGGACCGCGCCTGGAGGCGCCGAGCAGCCGATCAACGTGTTTTCGATCGGCGAGGAAAGCCTGAATGCATCGAGCGTCCGCCTGACGGCCGCGGGCGCGTTGGCGAAGCGTGCCACGCTAGACAGCGCGGAGCTGGCCAAGCGCTGTCCGAATGCAATCGATCTGCTGTCGAAAGTGGTAGCGGCCATCGCAAGCCAAAAGACCGACGTGCCGACACGATTGTTCCGGCTCGCCAATCTCAACGATCTCGAGCGCAAGCTGATTGCGGACGTGCTCGGCCAAGGTGAGGTTGCCGGCGTCGTCGCGCTGCCGGACGGATCGCTGGCGCAGATCCAGGAATCGGCGCTGGCCGGAATCTGGCACGTGCGGCTCGAGATCGACGCCAATCATGAGTACCTCGAAGTCGGCGCAATCCCGGAAATCGTCAAGCGCGCCGCTGCTGATCTTACCACTGCGGATTTCGAGATCGGGCAGGCGCCGGAAGGCGCGATGAACGCGCTGCCGGTGCTCGCGGAAATCCGCGAGCGCGCGCTGGCCTGGCGGCCGAGCATTCGCTCGCAAATCATCAATTTCACGCTGCTGCCGATGAGCCCCGTCGACATGAGCTTCCTCCATGACACCATCAGGAATGGGCCGATCCAGCTCGTTTCACGCGGCTACGGCACTTGCCGGGTGCTCTCGACGGGTATCCGCAACGTCTGGTCGGTGCAGTTCTTCAACGCCATGGATGCCATCATCCTTGACACGCTGGAGGTTGGCGGTGTGCCGACCGTGGCAATCGCGGCTGACGAGGACTTCGAAGACTCCGCTGAGCGCCTCCAGGAAATCATCGAGGCCTATTTCAAATGAGCGTATTCGAAAATTTTGGCGTTCGCCAGGATGTCACCGAAGGCACGCGGCTGGAATGCGGCATCTGCTGGACGGTGTACGATCCCGCCGATGGCGACGATGTCGCGCAGATCGCATCCGGCACGCCCTTCGCGGTCCTTCCTGACGATTGGCGCTGCCCGAACTGTGACGCGCCGAAGTCCAAATTCATGGCCATCGCGTCATGAAACCTCATGCGCAAGTGCCTGCCACTGACGCCGACGCGGCAGCTTGGGGGCAGCGGCTGGCTCACGTCTACCGGGACATCGGCGAGCGCGCGATGCGCGAGCTGCCGATCTACAACGACGGCCTCGACGTCGAGGCAGTCGGCTTTCGCGTATTCAACGGCACGATCATCGGTATCATGGTCACGCCCTGGTTCATGAACGTGGTGATGCCGGCCGGCGAATTGGCGCCGGCGGCCTCAGCTTCGACGTTGCGCTCTCGCTTTCCGGCCGGCGATATTGAGTTCATCCTCAGCGACGTCAACCATGTGGGCCGCATCGCGAGCTGTTCGCTGTTCTCGCCCATGTTCGGGTTTGCCGACGTGGCCTCTGCGCGGGCAACGGCGGAAGCGGCCATCAACGAACTCATGTTGCCGGCCGACGGCAAGGAGGCGACCCGACGCCGCGAAACCGCTACAAGCGCGATCGATCGGCGTAGCTTCATGCGGGCTGTTCTGACGGAGCAGCACGAATGAACCCCGGCTTCCGCAACGAGATCGACATCACGGTGTGGCTCGCCAAGGATACGATCGCCGACGTCGCAATCCTGCCCCGGAGCCGGCTGCCGTTGACGCGTCTGTTTGCGGGCAAGCCCGTCTCGTCGCTGCTCTCCGTGCTGCCGCGGCTGTTCTCGCTGTGCTCGGTTGCACATCAGGTGGCGTTTCTGGGAGCGGTGGAAGCCGCGCGCGGCGAGGATTGTCCTCCGGAGACCATGCATCGCCGCGTCACCGCTGTCGTCGCCGAGCGGCTGGCGGAACTGTTCCGTGGTCTGTTCGTCGGCCAGCTCACCCTGGACGGCGCGAGCGCCGCCGCGGTCCGCGCCATGATGCAGGCGACCGCCGTCCTTGGTGACCTCCTCGGCGAAGGCGGGCAGGTGTCGGCGCGTTGCGAGGCGGTATCGCGCATCAAGGCGGTGCTCGCTGCACTCGGAATCGCGGGCGAAGGAGAGGCGCTGACGCCAGGCAGCGCGCTGGCAGCGCATTTTTCGAGCTTCGATGGGCATGCGCTGCTGCAGCCGGTCGTCGAACACTCGTTTCTTTCCGTCGCCGATGATCTCGATGTCATCATGCGGCTGCTTGCGGATGGCGCGAGCTTCTCCGATGCCCCCGATCTCCAAGGTCGAATTCCCGAGACCGGTGTGTGGGCACGCCGGGTCCGGCGCCAGCCGGTCCTGCCGCCGAGCGCCGGACCTGCCGAGCGGCTGAAGGCGCGGATTGCGGAAGTGACGCGCCTCTGCTCCTGGCTCGAGACGGGCGACGAGGCGCTCGAGGACGGCGTCGTCGATAGCTACCGGCTTGGCGCCGGCAGAGGTGCGGCGGCCGTCGAATGCGCCCGCGGCCGGCTCTATCAAATCGTCGAGTGCAATAACGAAAACCGCATCGTCCGCTTCGAATCGCTGGCTCCGACCGAATGGAACTTCCATGCACGTGGACCGCTGGTCCGCAGCCTGCAGGGCTCGGCGCTTGCCGCCGGTCGACAGGGGCAGAATGCCGTCCGTACGCTCATCGGCTCCTTCGATCCCTGCGTCGGATTTAACCTCAGCTTCCGTGAGGTTGGCCATGCATGAGATGGCGGTTTGCCAAGGCATCATCGAGATCGTCGAGGAGGAGGCGCGCAGGCGCGCGTTCCCAAAAGTGAAGGCAGTGTCCCTCGAGATCGGCGCGTTGAGCCATGTTGCGCCGGAGGCGATGAAATTCTGCTTCGAAGCGGTCGCCGCACGCACCATTGCACAAGGTGCGACCCTGGACATCGTCGAGACGCCTGGGACCGCCTGGTGCATGGCCTGCTCGACAAGCGTCGAAATCAAGCAGCGCTATGAGCCATGCCCTGGCTGTGGCAGCTATCAATTGCAAGTGACCGGTGGAGAAGAGATGCGGGTCAGGGCATTGGAGGTCGACTGATGTGTACAGTATGCGGCTGCGGTGACGGCAAAGCTTCCATTGAGCGTGGGCACGATCACCCCCATGGGCATGATCACGCGCATCTTCATAGTCATCATCACGATCATGGTCACGATGGACACGGTCATCACGACCATGATCATCGCCCTCATCATCACCACGATCGAAACCGCGGAGATCCCGGCCTGCTCGACTGCGGCGCCGACCCGGCCGAGCAGACGATCGCCGGCATGAGCAGCGACCGCATCATCCAGGTCGAGCGTGACATCCTCGGCAAGAACGACCGCCTTGCGGCCGACAACCGCGCGCGGTTCCGCGCGGATGACGTGCTCGCCTTCAACCTGGTCTCGAGCCCCGGCGCCGGAAAGACCACGCTGTTGGCCCGCGCCGTGTCCGAACTGAAAGACAATTGCCCGATCGGCGTGATCGAGGGCGATCAGCAGACCTCGAACGACGCCGAGCGGATCCGAGCGACAGGCGTACCGGCGGTCCAGGTCAACACTGGCAAGGGCTGCCACCTCGATGCGGCCATGATCGGCGAGGCCTATGACCGGTTGCCCCGGCTCAACGGCGGCATCCTTTTCATCGAGAATGTCGGCAATCTCGTCTGTCCGGCAGCGTTTGATCTCGGCGAGGCCTGCAAGATCGTGGTGCTCTCGACCACCGAAGGCGAGGACAAGCCGCTCAAATATCCCAACATGTTCGCAGCGTCCTCGTTGATGCTGATCAACAAGATCGATCTCGCGCCTATGCTCGACTTCGATCTCGCCAGGACGATCGAATATGCACGGCGGGTCAACCCAGAGATCGAGGTGCTGACGGTATCGGCGCGGACCGGAGAGGGATTTGCGGCATTCTATGCCTGGATCCGGAAGCGCGCCGAGAAGGCGAGGGCGGCATCCCTGAGTGCCGTATCGGCATGATGATGAGCGGCGGAGCCGCAGCGCGCGATGGTCGGAGGCTGCGCCTGCACGTGCGCGGCGCCGTGCAGGGCGTTGGCTTTCGCCCCTATGTCTATGGCCTTGCCATACGCTATCGCCTCGGCGGCTTCGTGGCCAATGACCCGCACGGCGTTGTGATCGAGGTTGAAGGTGCGCGCGCTGCCGATTTCGTCGCTGCGCTGCCGCTGGAGAAACCGCCGCTGGCACGGATCGACGGGATCTCCGTGCAGCAAATCCGCGCGGTTGAAAGCGACGGGTTCTGTATTCGCGCCAGCGAGCAGGGCAAGGTGTCGACGCGGATCGTCGCCGACGCCGCGACTTGTGCCCAGTGCCTGAGCGAGCTGTTCAATCCGAGCAGCCGCTTCCATCTTTACCCCTTCGTCAACTGCACCCATTGCGGTCCGCGCTATACCATTGCCGAGCGGCTGCCTTATGACCGCCGCTCCACCGCGATGAAGCATTTCGCGATGTGCGCGGCCTGCGCCGCAGAATATGCCGACCCCGCGAGCCGTCGCTTTCATGCCGAGGCGATCGCCTGTTCATTGTGTGGTCCACGCTTGAGCCACGGCATCGAGCAGATCGCTGCTGAGATCGCAGGCGGGAAAATCGTCGCGCTTAAGGGACTCGGTGGATATCAGCTCTTGTGCGATGCCCGAGACGACGAGGCAGTGCGGCGTCTGCGGCAGAGGAAGCAGCGGGAGCAGAAGCCGTTTGCGGTCATGGTTGCCGCAGTCGACTCTGTCGCGAAGATCGCTAGCGCGGATGCAACAGAGCTGGCATTGTTGGAGTCGACGGCGCGCCCGATCGTATTGCTGACATCGCGTCGGCAACTCGCGCCGGAAATCGCACCGGACCTGTCGCGGATCGGCGTCATGCTGCCGGTCGCGCCGCTGCATCATCTGGTATTCCATGTGCTGAACTCGGCACACCCGCGTGCGGACGGCTCTCCTTGGGTGATCGTGGCGACGAGCGCCAATCCGGGCGGCGAGCCGCTAGTCATCGAGAATGACGAGGCGGAGCGGCGGCTCGCCGGCATTGCCGACCTGATCGTCACCCATGATCGCGATATCGTCACGCGCGCTGACGATTCCGTGCTGTCGGTCGTTGCCGGACGCGCGCAATTCATCCGGAGGGCCCGCGGCTATGTTCCCGAGCCGATACGGTTGGCGCGTGCCGTGCCGCCGGTGCTCGCAGTGGGCGGCGCGCTGAAGGCATCTGTCACGATTACGCGCGGTGATGAAGCCTTCGTCTCCCAGCACATCGGCGATCTCGATACCGTGGACGGCATTCGCTTCTTCGAGGAGACGATTGAGCACCTGATCTCGACGCTGGATGTCGAGCCGGCCGTCGTGGCGCATGATCTTCACCCCAACATGCCCTCCACCCGCTTTGCCGAGGCGAGCGGCCACAGGCCGATTGCGGTCCAGCACCATCATGCACATGCGGCGTCCGTGATGGCGGAGCACGGTATCGACGGACCCGTGCTGGCACTGGTGCTTGACGGCTTTGGTCATGGTAGTGACGGCGGGAGTTGGGGCGGCGAGCTGTTGCGATGTGAGGGCGCGCGCTTCCGTCGGATCGGACATCTGGTGCCGCTCAGGATGCCAGGTGGCGATCGCGCCGCGCGCGAGCCTTGGCGGATGGCCGCCGGCGTGCTTCAGGCGCTCGGGCGCGGCGCGGAGATTCCGCGTCGCTTTGCAGCACAGCCGTTGGCGGCGGTGGTTTTGGCCCTGCTCGACCAGCCCGACGTGCCAACGACGACCAGCGCCGGCCGGATGTTCGATGCAGCCGCCGGATTGCTGGGACTCTCCACGCGACAGAGCTATGAAGGCGAAGCCGCGATGAAGCTGGAGGCGTGTGTTCACCGTACACGCGTCGCCGAGGATGCCTGGACAATCGAACAAGGCGTGTTGTCGCTGTATCCGCTGTTTGAACGTCTTGTGGCTGATGCCCCCGGTCCGACCGTAGGCACGGAGCTGTTTCATGGCACGTTTGCCGCGGCCTGCGTCGACTGGATCGCCTGTGCGGCACGAGAGACCGGCCTCACCACAGTCGTTTTGAGCGGCGGCTGCTTCCTCAACGCGATCCTGAGCGAGGAGGTGCAGCGCGGCTGCGTCGCTGTCGGCCTCAATCCGCAGCTCGCGCGCCAGGTGCCGCCGAATGACGGCGGCTTGAGCCTCGGCCAAGCCTGGGTTGCCGCTCTTCAAATGCTCGAACAACAAAGGCTGTAAGGAAACGCCTGATGTGTCTCGCCATACCAGCAGAGGTTACAAAGCTCCTTCCCGACGAGATGGCCGTCGTCTCGATCGACGGCGTCACCAAGGAGATTTCGGTGGCGCTGATCGCAGATCTTGCCGTCGGCGACTACGTGATCATCCATGTCGGCTATGCCCTGACCAAGATCGATCCGGATGAGGCGAGGCGGACGCTGGAGCTTATGCGTGAGCTCAGCACCGAGGGGCAGGGAGCAATGCAGTGAAATACGCCGACGAATTTCGGGACAAGGCAATCGCGCTGGGGTTGGCCAAGGTGATCCGGTCTGAGGCCAATCCGCAGAGGTCCTACCGCTTCATGGAGTTCTGCGGCGGACATACGCACGCGATTTCGCGCTATGGCCTGGAGGACATACTGCCCAAGAACGTGCGGATGATCCACGGCCCCGGCTGTCCCGTCTGCGTGCTGCCGGCGGGACGTATCGACATGGCGATCCGGCTGGCCGATCGGCCGGAGGTGATCCTTTGCGTCTATGGCGATTTGATGCGGGTGCCGGGCTCGCAAGGTGCCTCGCTGTTGAAGGCGAAGGCACGTGGCGCCGACGTCCGCATGGTCTATTCCACGGTCGATGCGATCCGGATCGCGGAAGAGAATCCGGAGCAGGAAGTCGTGTTCTTCGCGATCGGCTTCGAGACCACGACGCCGCCGACCGCAATCTTGATCCGGCGCGCTGAGAAGAAGCAGCTCGAAAACTTCAGCGTGGTCTGCAACCACGTGCGGACGCCGCCGGCGATGCAGAACATTTTGGAGAGTCCCGACACCCGCAGCATCCGCCGCGTCGAGATCGACGGTTTCGTGGGGCCCGCGCATGTCAGCATCATCATTGGCACCGAGCCCTACGAGGTCTTTGCAGAGGAATTTGGCAAGCCGGTGGTGATCTCGGGCTTCGAGCCGCTTGACATGATGCAGGCGATTCTGATGCTGGTGCGTCAGGTCAACGAGAACCGGAACGAGGTGGAGAATCAATACAGCCGTGCCGTAACGCGCGATGGGAATCCGCGCGCCAAGGAGGAGGTCTCGAATATTTTCGAGCTGCGCGATCAGTTCGAATGGCGAGGCCTCGGGCTCGTGCCCTATAGCGGATTGAAGCTGAAGCAAACCTACGCCAGATTTGATGCGGAGATGCGTTTCGCCTTGAACGAGCTGCGCGTCCCCGACAATCCGGCCTGCGAATGCGGCGCGATCCTGCGCGGTGTCAAGAAACCGGTCGACTGCAAGCTGTTCGGAACGGTGTGCACGCCGGAGACCCCGGTGGGATCCTGCATGGTCTCCTCGGAAGGCGCATGTGCCGCGCATTGGACCTATGGTCGCTTCCGCGATCGTCAGCAGAAGCGGGCGTCATGAGAGCCCATCAGCGCAAGCTCGACATCAAGCACGGCTGCGTCGACCTGTCCCACGGTTCCGGCGGCCGTGCGATGTCGCAGTTGATCTCGGGCCTGTTCCACGAGGCGTTCGGCAACGAATGGCTGGCGCGCGGCAACGATCAGTCCGCCTTCGACGTCGGCGCCGGGCGCATGGTGATGACGACTGATGGCTATGTGATTTCACCGCTGTTCTTTCCCGGAGGCAATATCGGCTCGCTCGCGGTGCACGGCACCGTCAACGACATCGCCATGGCCGGTGCCCGACCGCTTTATCTGTCTGCGAGTTTCATTATTGAGGAAGGCTTTCGGTTTTCAGACCTCAAGATGATCGCGGACTCCATGGGCGAGGCGGCGCAATCCGCCGGCGTTCATATCATCACCGGCGACACCAAGGTGGTCGAGCGCGGCAAGGCCGATGGCCTGTTCATTTCGACCGCGGGCGTTGGCCTGGTGCCTAAGGGACTCGATCTCTCCGCCGAGAATGCGAGGGTCGGAGATCGGGTGCTGATCTCGGGCACGCTTGGCGATCACGGCGTCGCAATCATGTCAAAGCGCCAGAACCTCGCCTTTGAAACGGAGATCGTCTCGGATTCGGCCGCCCTGCATGATCTGGTCGCCAGGATGGTGGCGGCGGGCGGCCGCGGCATCCGTCTGATGCGAGATCCCACGCGCGGCGGCCTCGCGGCGACATTGAACGAAATTGCCCAGCAGTCCGAACTAGGCTTCAGCCTCCAGGAAGAGGCGATCCCGGTCAAGCCGGGGGTGGCGGCTGCCTGCGAGATGCTCGGGCTCGATCCGCTCTACGTCGCCAATGAGGGGAAGCTGGTCGCGATCGTGTCGCCTGATGTCGCCGGAGCCGTGCTGGCCGCCATGAGAGCGCACCCGCTCAGTCGCGATGCCGCCGATATCGGCGAAGCGGTGCCGGACGATCATCACTTCGTGCAGATGGCGACGAGCTTTGGCGGTGGCCGGATCGTCGACTGGTTGTCGGGCGAGCAACTGCCCCGGATCTGTTGAGGCCCAAGATGCGCATTCAGCCCCATGCCAACGCCGCGTCCTATACCTACACCGCGAAGCACGAGAGTTCAGTCCGGTGGATTCGCTTGAAATCTACGATATCGCGAGCCAGCACTGTGAGGAGCATTCAATCGAAGTCCTCAACGAATTCATTAAAGTATCTTTTCGCTGGCTGTGCACTCCGGATTGACCGACAAGACCCATGGCTCAATGCAAAGCGCCCAGACCGAAATCCCTCTACCGACAGGTCAACCCCGTAAACGACGCAGAACGGCAAGAATTTGCATCTTCGGTTCATTGTTGACCCAAGCCGCGTAGTAGAATACTTGAGAAGTGCAGCCACAAATTTGATGTCGTGACTCAGGAGGTCGAGTCCCAAAGACGTCGCTTGCGGAAGAGATCGGCTTCGGCCGACGCCGAAGGAGCAACCGCCCCGGAAACTCTCAGGCAACAAGGACCGCGTGTGACGAAACAACATCTGGAAAGAGGTGCCTTGGCACCCGCCGACGGGATAATACTCTCAGGCAAATAGACAGATGGGGCGCATTTGAAATCAATCACTTGATTGAGGTGCGCGTCCATGTCCAAGACTGTCGAACAAGTCACCACACCTAGTTTATCGGCCAGGCGCCTAGCCGGTCCGATCAGTGTCCTCGATCTATTCACGATCGGAATCGGCCCATCCAGCTCGCATACCGTTGGACCGATGCGCGCGGCCCATCGATTCATCGAATGCTTGGGCGAAGATCTATGGCGCTGTCGCTCTGTCGTCGTCGAGCTCTACGGGTCGCTGGCGCTGACTGGCAAGGGTCACCGCACCGATATTGCCCTTCTGCTGGGACTATCGGGCTGGCTGCCGGAATCCGTTGATCCTGAAGCCATATCCATTATTGCCGGGCTGATCCGATCGCGTTCCGAGATTTTGCTTGGCGGTCGTCATGCGGTTGGCTTCGATGAGCGTCAGCACCTCACCTTCCGCACCGGCGAGTTCCTGCCGGGGCACTCAAATGGTATGAAATTCGCAGCGCATTCGGATACGGGCGTCCTGCTTCGTCAAACCTATTACTCCGTTGGCGGCGGCGCGATCGTGTGTGAAGGCAACCAGCCGAGGAACCCCGCTGTTCGAAACGTTGGATGTGAGCCGTACCCGTTCACGTCAGCGCATGAGCTTCTTACGATAGGTGAGAGGACCGGCTTGTCGATTGCCGATATCGTTGCTGCCAACGAGCTATCGCATAGGGAGGAGACTGAAACCATCGCATTCCTGGATAGCGTTCGCGATGCAATGATGCGCTGCATCGATCGCGGGTGTGTCAACGGGGGTGTTCTGCCTGGTGGCCTGAAGGTACCGCGCCGTGCGCCAGGCCTGCTCAGCCAGCTCAAGACGACGTCAAAGGGGGCGGCACATCCATTTCACGTGATGGAATGGGTCAGCCTCTTTGCTCTCGCGGTCAATGAAGAGAACGCGGCCGGGGGACGGGTCGTGACTGCGCCGACGAATGGAGCTGCCGGCGTCATACCCGCGGTCCTGAAATTCTCCGAGATGTTCTTCCCGGATCCGAACCCGGCAAAAGCCCGCATCTTTCTCCTGACGGCGTCCGCGATCGGTATGCTCTACAAACGAAACGCTTCGATATCCGCCGCCGAAATGGGTTGTCAGGGCGAGGTCGGCGTTGCTTGCTCCATGGCGGCAGCAGGTCTTGTGGCCGTCCTGGGTGGCACCAACCGGCAGATCGAGAACGCCGCCGAGATCGGCATGGAGCATAACCTCGGTCTCACATGTGACCCGATCGGTGGCCTCGTGCAGATCCCGTGCATTGAGCGCAACACAATGGGTGCGATCAAGGCGATTAACGCAGCGATGCTCGCCTTGCATGGTGATGGCCGACATCACGTGTCCCTCGATGCCGTCATTGAAACGATGCGTCAGACGGGGGAGGACATGCGCACCAAGTACAAGGAAACGAGTCTGGGCGGTCTGGCAGTTAATGTGGTCGATTGCTGAAGATGAGGTACGCCGAAGGATTCGTTCTTCAAAGGACGCTTGTTTCGGACAATGCTCGGATCGCGCGGCGCGTTCGGCGTAACAGCGCCGCTGGTCGAGACCCGCTGCATCTTCACCCCGCAACCGGGAAGCCGATCTGTCGGGAATTCCGTCGTCGATGGGCAACGTCGAGAATGAGGGTTCGCAGCCATTGCAGCCCGGGATCTCGTTCATGCGAGATGCGCCACTGAAGAACGTCGGTCATGAGCGGGAGGGATATGGGAGCTTCCACTTTCCTTATCGGCAGCGTGGCCGCTGCCCGATCTGCCAGGTCTGCGGGGATGAGCGCGAGGAACTGGGTCCCGATTAGGGCTTGCGGAAGCAGGGTGAAGCTTGGTGCCGTTATGCCGGCCTGCGGAGCGCGGCCAAATTGCTTGAAGAACCAAGCTTCTATGAACGTCGCTCGCTCGCTATAGGCCTGGGCGTGACGCATCTCGAGAAACTGTTCGAGCGTCAAGCTATCCCCGACACTTTCATTCTCCTTCCATACGATACATTCGTAGCTGATCGAAGGGAGGGCGGCGAACGGACAATCTTCCAGCATGAATCGATCCGGAACGATCAGGAAATCGATTTCGGTGCGAAAAAAGCGGGTGCTAGGACCTTGGTAGAATATATTTACCGAGGGAGCAACAGCGCGCAATGCGGCAAGGATATCGACGATGAGAGTTGCCCAGACATAGTCAGAGCACGCGATCGTAAAATGTCGCTCGGAGGTCGCTGGGTCGAACGAGGTACGCATTGCCAAGAGTTTTTCCGTTTCGGTCAGGATGGCGCGGAGCGGCGCCACCAATTCCTCTGCGAGAGGGGTGAGAGCCATTCGGCGGCCGTTCCGAACCAGCAACTCGTCTTCGAAGTGCTGGCGCAGCCTGGATAGAATCCCACTTGTCGCCGACTGGCTGAGCAGCAGTCGCTCGGCCGCCCGCGATATGTTTTGATGGGTCAGGATCGCGTCCAAGGCGACGAGCAGATTCATGTCGAGGTGCCGGAACCGCATGGGTGTTCTCTTTGAAGTTTCCATGGTCTGTCGGGAGCCCTTTCGCTCCCTTCCCTGGCACGAGTGTACCCGAGGCGCATCAGGCGACTGGGGGCGTTTGTGCTTGGCCCGGGCGGGCAAGCCGCTTGACATTAAGTCTTATGTGATCACAATACGAGATCAAATTTGTCGTGGTCGTTTCGGTCACGGGCACCTGCCCGCAGAGACCAGAAGAGGAGGGACTTATGCCAAAACTGCACCAAGTTTTTGGGGTTCTTGCGGTTGCGATCGCCGCCTCGTTCTGGACAACGACCGCGTCCGCTCTGGACACTATAAACGTCCGGTTTAGCTGGAAGCTAAAGGGCGAGTATGGCTTCCTCTATCTGGGTAAAGAGAGGGGCCTCTACCAAAAGAAGGGAATCGATATCGTTCTCGGAGAAGGCGCGGGTGCACAAGCAGCTCTCGGAGGTCTTGTACGCGGCAACGAAGATGTCGTGGTCGTTCCGGCCATATTTGCCATCTCGGCAATCGGAAAAGGAATGCCGGTCAAGCTCGCGGCGATTTATCAGGAGCGAGCGCCCTTCGCCCTCATTTCTTGGCCCGACAAGGCCGTGACAACACCCGCGCAGATGGAAGGCAAGTCACTTGCGATCTCCGTCGGAGACCCTGCCACGACCTATCTGGACGTCTTCTGCGCGATCAACAAAATCAACTGCGACAAGATCAGCAAGGTTCAAGTCGATCCGCAGGTAAAATTTCCCCAATTCATGCAAAGGCGCGTCGATCTCATCAGCGTTTATACCAACGTTGATCTGCCCCTTATCGAAGAGCGAAGTGGCACAAAATTTCCTGTGTTGGACATGCCGAAGTTTGGCCTCGCCGTGCCTGGGCTTGCCGTCGTGGTGAGCGACAAGGGAATCGCCGAAAAATCTGAACCGCTCAGGCGCTTCCTCGCCGCGACCGAGGAGGCAATCGAGTTGACCAAGTCAGAACCGGCGGCAGCGACGGCAGCGCTGAAAAGCGCTTGGAGTGCGGCTCCCTCGGACGAGCTTATCAAAGCGCAGATCGTTGCAACTTCAGCCACGCTGAATTTCGCGAAGGGCCGGCCTGCCGGCTGGATCAGCGACAAAACGATATCGGACGCGTTGAAATTGATGTCCGCAACCGAGAGCATCGACCCGAACAAGCCGGTTACAGACTTCTACACCAACGATCTACTGAAGAAATAGCTCACGCCAAGTCGGTGGCACGGTCGATATACAGCTACTTAAATTTCTGTTGTGGTCCCGCCGTCTCTTCGAGCCGACCGGCATGGCGTGACTGTCGTGGGCGAGGCGAAGCGCTGTGGGTCGTCGTGGATTTCGTCCTTGGATGTGTCCACCCAGGTCCGCCTTCACCTACGCAGGTGCATGGTCGGGTGCCGGAGAAGAGCAAATGTTTTGCTCGCAGAGGCCGTGCGAGCGTCAGTGTCCTCTAGGACAGGCGCGAATGATCGTGCGGTATGCCACATCGACTGCGAACTCCTGAACGCATGGGCTCTCAGGTCTGCCAGCGCGGGAAGAATGGTTACATGTTCGGATCTCTTCGCATTTCCACCAAGCTCTTGATCGTCGTCTTGTTGTCAATTCTCGGGATGGTCGGCACCGCCGGCATCGGCCTATCGACCCTGAAGAATACGTTGCTCGCGGATAGAAAAGCGAAGGTGAAGGAGCTCGTCCTGCTCGCTCGCACCGCGATCGAAGCCGACTACCAAGCCGGGCGCAAAACCGGCCTGTCAGAACTGGACGCGCGTGAACGAGCGAGAGCGCTGCTTCGCATGCTGCGTTACGACAAGGACAACGCCTTCTACGCCGCGACCAAAGAAGGCATCCTCGAAGTGCATCCCAAGCAGGCTGTCGAGGGCAAAGATATGACGCAAACGAAAGATGCAAATGGCGTCTACTTCTTTCGTGATGCGGTCGCAGCCGCTGCCCGCGGCGGCGGTTTCGTTACTTTCAGCTTCCCGCGCCCCGGCGGCAGCGAGCCGGTGCAGACCCTCACTTATGCCACTGAAGTTCCAATATACGGATGGGTTCTGACCAGCGCCCTTTATATCGACGATATCGATCAGATCTTCTGGACAGAAGCGCGCCGCCTGGGAGGGATCGTCTTCTTCATCCTCTTGCTCGTGCCCGGAGTATCTCTCCTGATTAGCCGTAACGTGGCCAACCCCATCGCGGCGATGACGACGGCGATGCTCGAGCTCTCGAGCGGGTGGACCGAGGTGACAATTCCCGCTCAGGACAGAAAAGACGAAATTGGCGCAATGGCCAGATCCGTCCAGGTTTTCAAGGAGAGCATGACCGAGACCATTCGTTTGCGTCACGCTCAGGATGAGTTGAGGCAGCAGAGCGAAGCTGAGAAGAGGCAGTTCATCACCAAGACGGCCGATGAATTCGAAAGCGAGGTCAGGAGATCGCTGGATACGCTCGCCAAGGCCGCGCGCGAAATGCATATCACGTCGCAGCGCATGTCGACGTCATCGGAGGAGGCGACCGAACAGGCGACGACTGTCGCGGCAACCGCAGAGCAAACCTCCGCCAATGTGCAGACAGTCGCTGCCGCAACGGAGCAGCTTTCCGCATCCGTTCATGAGATCGGTCGCCAGGTGGATCAATCGACCACGATTGCTTCAAAGGCCATGGATGAAGCCAAACGCACGAACGAGGTTGTGCATGGGTTGTCGTCCGCGGCCCAGAAGATCGGGGATGTCGTGAAATTGATCACCAATATTGCCGGTCAGACTGATCTTCTGGCTCTCAACGCAACTATTGAGGCCGCGCGTGCTGGAGACGCTGGTAGCGGCTTCGCGGTGGTGGCCAACGAGGTGAAGTCGCTCGCAGGCCAAACAGCCAAGGCGACTGAGGCAATCTCCGCGCAGATAGAAGCCATGCAAGTCGCGACCACGGAGGCCGTCGAGGCCATCGAGGGTATCGGTAGCACGATCGTCTCGATCAACGAGATCACGGTGGCGATCGCCGCGGCAATTCAGCAGCAGGGCCTTGCGACTGGCCAGATCGCGCGCAACATACAGGAAGCGGCGCGCGGCACCAACCAGGTCTCGGATAACATCGTTCGCGTCAATCGAATGGCAGGCGAAACCGGCGCAGCAGCGCAACTCGTGTCCCGTTCGGCCGAAGAACTCAGTAAGCAGTCTGCAGGCCTGCTTGTCGACGTTGAACGCCTCGTTGCCAGCATTCGAGGCGCATAGGCTCGCTGAAGGCAGCGAGCGGAGTATCTCCGCGGTGCTTCGGGTGTACTATCGATCGGGCCGATAGTTGGGCTCCAGGAAACCGATTTCCGCGTTGTTCTGGAATTGAATAACATCCAGCCCTTAGGCGGTGATTGCGGCGATGGCGGCCCAGTCGCTCATGGCATGCGTCGGATTGGAACGATGGTCGATCCAGAACTTACGATGGAAGTGAGGATTCGCAAGGTCCATTACGTTGCTTGCGACATAGTGAGCATCGAGCTCGAATCCGCAACGTCGAATGAACTCCCGCCTGCTTCTGCCGGATCGCATGTTGATGTCCATGTCTCCGACAAGATCGTTCGGCAGTACTCTGTTTGCAATGACCCCTCCCAGTCAGGCTATTACAGACTTGCAATACTCAACGACCCGGGCTCAAGAGGGGGATCCAGGGCGATTCACGAGACCTTTCGCGAGGGAATGATCGTTGAGATAGGACGTCCGCGCAACAATTTCGGGCTTGTTGAGGATGGCGGGCGCGCGATCCTCCTCGCAGGGGGAATCGGAATCACTCCGCTGCTCTCGATGGCCTATCGGCTTCAGGCGATCGGCAACGATTTCGACTTCCACCTGTGCGTTCGGACCCGGGATCGTGCACCTTTCGTCGATGAAATCTCGGCCTCGCCGTTCGCTTGGCGATTTCGGCTCCACGTTGACGACGGGCCGGCGGAGCAGCGATTTCAGCCGGAGCTGGATCTCAACGGAGTGTGCCCCAGCACGAGCATCTACATATGTGGACCGAGAGGTTTCATAGACTTTGCCGTCTCCGCTGCGAGAAGGGCTGGCTGCCTCGAGGAGAGGATTCACACCGAAAGCTTCTCCGCCGGCGACGTAAAGGGCGGGACGTCGTTCACGGTTGTGGCCTCACGAAGCGGCCAACGACTTGTTGTGCCCGGTGACAAATCGATCGCATCGGTCCTCGAGGAGAATGGAATTAGCGTCGAGCTTTCCTGCGAACAGGGAATATGTGGAACGTGCCTTACGAGAGTCCTCGTGGGACGACCTGAGCACAGGGATTCCTTTCAGACCGACGCCGAGAAACAAATGAACGACAGGATCGCAATTTGTTGTTCTCGGTCTTTGTCCGAGGAACTGATTCTCGACGTCTAGCCGAGTCCGGGTCGCGCGTTCGAGTCGATCCGCCTGCGCCGTCGTACCCTTGGACGACCGGCCGATCTGGCAGACGCGCATGGCGCGTGGGCACTGATAGGGAGGTGTCAGATCGACTGTAACAGACGCCCGCATGGCCCGCCCTTGCCAGAGTCAGCTGGTTCTCGCGCTGCGCGCTGCAAAAAAAAGCCGCCGATCTGATGCGGCGGCCAAGTCAGGGAGGGGCAGACGCCCGGTCTGCCAGCGGAAACGATCGACCTTGCTTGCTGAGTAGCTTGAGAAACTCGTCGCCCGTTGTCTGGCGATCAGGTGTCAAACGCTATGCCTTACGACTGCTCGGCTTTGAGCTGAGCCTCCACGATCCGCCGTGCCCTGACCGCCGGGCCGTCGGTCTGTAGAAGAACGGGCTTGAGCGACATCAAGTCCTGGGTGTTCACCATGCGCTGCTGAGCCTCGATGACCGGCTTGTCTTCGTCGTCGAAGAGAGCCACGCCGGCCTTTAGCAATTCTTGGCTGAGGTCATCTTCATCCTGGCGGAAATCGCGCGACATAGCCCAGAAGTAATGTGTCGACGTTTCTGTTTCCGGAGTGAGCAGGTGAGACGTTGGAATTGAAAGGCCTTCTTCCACCGGCTTGTTGACGCCCGTCATGCCGACGTCAAGCAGAAGGAGCGAGGGAGCGTTCCAACGCATGAAGTTGCGATGGTCGCCACGCTGGTCCCCTGGAAACCCCAGCATCTGAAAATACTTGTTCGGCAGTTGATTAGGACGCGAGAATTTCGCCCAGACCTCATTGGGTTGCGGTTCCTTTTCGGCCTCGAATTTGGGCGGCCCCTCCGCATTCTTGAACATCGGATGAAGGTACTGCCCATGGCTCAAATCGAGCAGGTTGTCAGAAACCAGCTGATAATTTGCCTGGACGTGGAGGTAGCTACTGACCGTGCGAAACTTCGGGTTTGTCAGAACACTGAAGTCCGCGATCAAGGACTCGTCGGCCTTGCTTGCGTCTCCAAGCCAAACCCACGCGACGTCATGTTTCTCCACGACCTTGTAGCTCTTGACTTTGGCTGCCCTCGGGATCGCGCCATCGCCATGTGGATTGAGGGTACATGCGCCGCTCGGATCGAAGCACAGTCCGTGGTAGGCGCACTCGACGATGTCGCCTTTGAGCTTCCCGAGGTGAAGCGGGACAAAGCGATGCGGGCACCGATCAGTAAGCGCGGCGACATCTCCGGCTTCCTTGCGGTAGAAGACAATGCTCTCGTTGGCGATGGTTCGTGACAGCAAGCTGCGTGTGATTTCACGCGACCATGCTGCGGCGTACCAAGTGTTCTGGATGAATGACATTGGCTCCTCTTTGCTCCGTTCTATCGGACGGCTGTCGGAGGAAACTCTCACCATTAGAGCCGTTTTAAAAATCAGCATTTTCAATGCAAGCTATCGGCATCTCCGATAGTTCGCCGATTGAGCGGCCCTTCACAATGCCAAGGAGGGGAGATCGAGATCCGCCAATGGGCTCTGCATCCTCGCTAACGCTGAGGCGCGTGGATCCCCGGCATCCTAGCGGCTGTCGTCGACTTCATAGACGTGTCGCTCGAACCGTTCAACCAGCGTATGCATCATCTGGCGGGCTTGGCTAAACGCCTCAGAGCCGGCTCGAGCTGCCATATCCGCCTCGTATGCTGCGCGCGTAGCAAATCTACATTCCCACCTGACGTCAGGCCCATTTCCCTCACGCAAGACAAGGATTTCGCCGGGCTCCAGGCCGAGTCCGCGCCGGATGCCGCTTGCCTGGCGGCGCTGTTGGAGCACTACCGGCGCCTGACCCTGCTTGGCGAAGTAGTTTGTTGCTTCGACGATCGTCAATTTTTCCTCCTCTGACCCGCGGGTCTTCAGCACCCGCGCAATCCGCGATGCCGCGCTACGACACTTGACCGGCCCGCATTATGATCATAAAGTGTGATCACGATAGATGATCTTGGTTTCGACCATAGCAAACTGAGCGCGAAACCCAAACGAAATAAGGCAGGCCCATTTGCCCACGATCAAATCCGTCGAAACGTTGATTGTCCAATTGCCGACGCGGCGCGAGCACAAATGGGCAGGTCTGACCGAGGTGATCGGCCGATACGTCATCGTCAAGATGACCGACAGCGACGGTCGCGTTGGTTGGGGCGAAGCGCCAGCTCTCAAGGACTGGGGTGGCGAGTTCGGTCGGTATTTCGGCGAATCCGCTTTGATCACGCGTGTCGTGATCGACACGTATCTGGCTCCCGCGATTGT
This sequence comes from Bradyrhizobium sp. WSM2254, assembly GCF_000472645.1. Classification (NCBI taxonomy): domain Bacteria; kingdom Pseudomonadati; phylum Pseudomonadota; class Alphaproteobacteria; order Hyphomicrobiales; family Nitrobacteraceae; genus Bradyrhizobium; species Bradyrhizobium sp. WSM2254. Next base: position 191,064 of record NZ_AXAB01000018.1, read on the forward strand.
CGGCGTCGAGCTCGGTAATATCGCCGAACTGCATGCACGAATGGACGCGGTCATCAGGGGCTACCCCTATTCCAAGGCTGCCGTCGAGTTCGCCGCCTATGACCTTGCCGGTCGTTGGCTCGATGTTCCCGTCAGTACCCTGCTCGGCGGCAAAGCGCGCGATCGTGTGCCCGTTACCCATTCGATCGGCTTGATCTCGATCGAAGAGGCCCGCGTTGAGGTCGCAAAGCTGGTCCAGGAGGGGGTGCGAACCATCAAGGTGAAGATCGGGGTCGATCCGGATCGCGACGTTGCGATGGTCGATGCCGTTCGCGAAGTCGCCGGCAATGCCGTCGAAATCTGCGTGGACGCCAACGAAGGCTACAAGACGCCCGGCGAGGCCGTTCAAGTCGTTCGTCGGATGGAGAAGAATCGACTGAAATATGTCGAGCAGCCCGTCATGGGCATCGAGCGCATTGCCGAGGTTGGTCGCCGCATCGACGCACCCGTCATGGCCGACGAGTCGGCCTGGAATGCGCATGATTCGATCCAGATCGTTCGGTCCGGCGGCATCCAAATCGTGTCCATCTACACGACAAAGGCTGGTGGTCTCTACAAAGCCATGGAGGTCGGGGCGGTGTGCCGGGCGGCCGGCATCATCTGTAACGTCAACGGGTCGATCGAGACCGGGATCGGGAATCTCGCCAACGTCCAACTCGCCGCAGCCTCACCCTCCGTGACCCTGTCCTGCGTCATTCCGATTTCGACGCCGGCGGAGTTCCAGCACGGTCAGGTTGCCGGCATCTACTACAAGGACGATCTGCTCGTAGAACCCATGAAGGTCGCAGATGGCGCAATCGTCGTGCCATCCGGACCGGGAATGGGTATCGAGGTCGACCAGACGAAGATCGAAAAGTACCGCGTGCGAGATTAGGCGCGCAGCAAAGAAGTTGGAAAAACAGGAGCGGTCATGCGGGCGGAAATCGTCGCGAAACAAGTCAAGTCAATGTCTCAGCATGGGCTGGATGCCATCATCTGCTCTTCGCCTGAAAATTTTTCGTATACTGCGGGGTTCGTGGTCCCCTCGCAACCACTCATCCGTCACCGCCATGCAATGACCATCGTCACTGCCGACGGCCGCTCGGCATTGTTCGGCGTCGATATGGAGGCATCGACGATCAAGCGTCGCCAGCCGGACGTGCCGACGCGCATCTGGGCGGAATTCTCAGACGATCCCATGCTTGTGCTCGCCGATCAACTCGCGGGGCTCGGACTTGCTCAGGCTCGCATTGGACTCGAAATGGACTACCTGCCGGCGGGGGATTTTGCCCGGCTGCTCGCGGCCATGCCGGCCGCAAAGTTCGAGCGTGCCGAGCCGATCCTGGCGCGACTTCGCCAAATCAAGACCTCGGAGGAGATTGCGCTTTTGCGCAAGCTTTCCCGTATTGCCGACCAGGCCATTACCGATACTCTCTCTGTGGTCGACGAGGGCAATTCCGAAATGGACATCGCCGGCCACCTGACCCGCAATGTCTATGCTCTCGGCGCCGATCACTTCAAGCTGATGATCGTGGCGACCGGCGAGCGTAGCGTCTTGCCCAACGTCGGCCCGTCGGAGCGCGTCTTGAAGCGGGGGGACGTCTGCCGTGTGGAGATATTCTCCGTCATCGACGGGTATCAGGCTGGCGTCTGCCGAACCGCGATCGTCGGCGAGGCACCGCCCATGGCCGAGAAGATCTGGGCGCATTTGGTCGAATGCAAATACGAAATCATGGAGAAAGTGAAGCCGGGCGCGAGCTGTCGCAATATCTACGATGCGTTCATTGCGAAGCTCGCCAAGCTAGATCTGCCGCCGATCTCGTTCGTGGGCCACGGTATTGGCCTGCACCTGCACGAAGATCCCTACCTTGGACTGACGCCAGTGCTGGGCAAGCCGGGCACCGACGCGCCGCTCGAGGCGAACATGGTGCTTGGTTTCGAGCCGCTTTGCTATGACACCGGCCATGGCTTCGGCATGCAGAACAAGGATATGCTGCTGGTGACCGCCAATGGGTCGGAACTGCTTTCCGACTATGCCGACACCGACCGGTTGATTCCCGTGGGTACGGCCAGGAAAAGCGGGGCCGTGCGCAGGGCCGCCGTCGCTTGACGGAGGCTCCAAGCGGGGAGGAGCTGTTCGCTTGGTTAAAGGTCGCACGAAACTGCCCGGCGTTATGGCGCGGCAGTCAGGTGGGGCGGTCGTGATGGCAGAGTATTGGGTGAAGAGGCATGCGCACGCTGATCAAGGACTTGAACTTCGCCTTCACGGTCGACAAGAACGACACGGTCGTGCGCAACGCCAGTCTCGTGGTCGAGAACGACCGCATCTCGGATATCGGTCCGGCCGATGACGTGGCCGCGCGGCAAAAAAGCGTCACTTTCGACAAGGTGATCGATGGCAAGATGCTCGGTGTCTGCCCGGGCTTCGTCGACAGCCACGTTCATCTTTCGGAGACGCTGTCGCGCGCAGTCTTCCCGGACAATCTCAACACCCGGGCCTGGGTGTTCCACTGGGCTAAGCCCTTTTACGCTCACATCACCGAAGAAGACGAATATTGGGGTGCGCTGCTGGGCATCACCGAGATGCTGCGTTGTGGCACCACATGTTTTCTCGACATGGGATCGCAATACGATCCCGGCATCGTCGTTCGCGCGATGGAAAACGTCGGCATTCGCGGCATCACCGGGCGGCACGCGGCCGACAATCCACCGCCCGAGCTCCCCCGCGGATGGACCCAGGAAATGGTGGATCATCATTTCTTCCCGAACGCCGAGGCCGCACTCAAGGTGCTCGAGGATTGTGTGGTCCGCTACAACGGCGCCCTCGACGGCCGTGCGCGTTGCTGGGTCAATATCGAAGGCAAGGAACCGTGTAGCCTCGAACTCCACGTTGGAGCGGTGAAACTGGCTGAGAGGTTGGGCGTCGGCACGACCTATCATCTCGCCACCTCGATCGAGGAGGCGAGGGTTTGCGAGAAAAAATATGGCTGCTGGCCCATCACGCGTATCGATCGGGCCGGAGGCATAGGAAAGAACCTAGTCATCGCTCACGGCGCGGCCGTTTCCGACGAAGAGGTCCGTCTGCTCGCCGAGCGTGGCGCCAGCGTCGCCTTCTGCCCGTGCTCGTCATTCAAGTTGGGGAAGGGTGCAACCGCGATCGGCAAATATCCGGAGATGGTGAAGGCCGGCGTTAAAGTCGGCCTCGGCACCGATGGCGTGTCGGCGGCCGGCAACATGAACCTGATGCGGCAAATGCTGCTCGTCGCCGGTATGTTCAAGGACGCCCGCTTGCAACCGGACATATTCACTGCACGACAAGCACTACGCGCCGCGACCATCGAAGGTGCGAAGGCGTTGATGTGGGACGACGAGATCGGTTCGCTGGAAATCGGCAAGAAGGCCGATTTCGTCCTCTTCGACCTGGACCACGTCGAATGGACGCCGTTCTACGATCCACTGCAAGCTTTGGTATTCTCTGCATCGACCGCTTCGATCGTGCAGACTTGGGTCGATGGGAAGGCGTCATATGTCGACGGCAAGGTGCAGGGGGTTGACGAGCCGCAGATTCGGCGCAAAGCCCGGCAACTGGCTGCTGCGGCGGTCGAGCGCGCTGGTCTGCATGACGAAGCGGTCGAGACGACCACGACTCTTTACGACGTCGGCAATTGACGAGCCGGCTCTAGCTGCGGAGGCGCAGGAGAGAAGAACCTATCGCGTTCAATAGGCTGCATGGGAGAGATCGGTCGCCGTCGTGACGGTGTTGGCCGGCGCCGAAGGAGCAACCCCCAGGAAACTCTCAGGCAAAAGGGACCATGCAGCTGAACGATCTGGAGAGTGGCACTTCGAGTGTCCACCGAAGGGGACCACCGTACCGGCCGAGCCGTGGCGGTTAATCTCTCAGGTACAGCGACAGATTGGGGACAAACCGCGGGCCTCGGCCCGCTCCCAACTTCGATCGCGGAGAGCGAAATGCCACATGTTGTCGTCATCGGCGCCGGTATCACCGGCGTCACCACCGCCTATGCCCTTCTCAACCGCGGCTATACCGTTACGGTGATCGAGCGTCAGCGCTACGCGGGCATGGAGACATCGTTCGCCAATGGCGGCCAACTTTCCGCAAGCAATGCGGAGGTCTGGAATAGCTGGTCGACCGTCTTCAAGGGAGTGAGGTGGATGTTGAGGCGCGATGCACCGCTCCTCATGAATCCAGCGCCGACCTGGCACAAATATTCCTGGCTTGGCGAATTCATCTTCAACATCAAGAATTATCGCGACAACACGGTTGAGACGACACGGCTCGCCATCGCCGCACGCAAGCATCTCTTCGCCATTGCCGAGCGCGAGGACATCGACTTCGACCACGAGCGTCGCGGCATCCTTCACTTCTATCGGGATAAGCAGAGTTTCCAAAACGCGCTGAAGGTCAATGCCATTCTCGTGGAGGGGGGCTTGGACCGTCGTCCAGTGACGGCCGCAGAGGTGAAGTCGATCGAGCCGACGCTGCACGGCGACTTCTTCGGAGGTTTCTATACCCCGTCGGATTCCACCGGAGACATCCACAAGTTCGTTTGCGGTCTCGCCAAGGCATGCGAGAGACGTGGCGTGCGTTTCGTCTTTGACGCCACTGTGAGGCAGATCGCTCGGGACGAAATTTTCCGCATCCAGTATGCGCGTGACGAGCCTTCAGGCGGCGCTCGTGTCGATGAGATCGATGCCGACAGTGTCGTCATATGCGCCGGTTCCGCAAGCCGCAACCTCGCGGCGATGCTCGGCGACCGGCTCAACGTTTACCCTGTCAAGGGCTATTCGATCACCGTGCACCTCGACGACGAGCGGAGTCAGAAAGCGGCGCCTTGGGTCAGCCTGCTCGATGATGGCGCCAAGGTCGTTACCAGTCGATTGGGCGCTGCGCGCTTTCGCGTCGCCGGAACGGCAGAGTTCAACGGCATGAACCGCGACATACGCCAAGATCGGATCAAGCCGCTGGTTGATTGGACGCGAGCGCTGTTCCCGTCTGTCGACACCAACCGCGTTGTGCCATGGGCCGGCTTGCGTCCGATGATGCCGAACATGATGCCGCGTGTCGGTAGGGGCAGGATGCCGGGCGTCTTCTACAACACTGGCCACGGCCACCTGGGCTGGACCCTTTCGGCCGCAACAGCGGAGACGGTTGCCGAATGCCTTGCCGGCGAATTTGGGCCCAGCATCACGGAATGGCTCCGACTGGCAACGTAGCCCGTCTGGTTTGAGTCCATGCGGCGTCAGCAATTCTCTCGCTTGACAATCGCGCTTGTGATCATAAACTGTGATCAAATATTTGCGTTGGCGGGCGCGGTTTGCGCTTCGATCTGCGGAGAAAAGAATGAAGGTTGCAGTACTCGGAGGAGGAGCGGGGGGCGCGGCCTCGGTCGCAGAATTGGTTCTCGCGGGCCACTCCGTTCATTTCTGGGCGCGTTCGGCCGAAACGCTTGAGCCGCACATCAAGCTTGGCGGCGTTGCATTCGATGGTAAGCTTGGCGAAGGAGTCGCAAAGCCTACTCTGATTACGACAGATCTCAAGTCGGCCATTTTCGGAGTGGATGTGGCGGTCGTCGTGCTGCCGACCTTCTCGCACTCGGCCATAGCCAATGCTCTCGCCGGGGCCGGCTGGCCGTGGAGCAAACCGGTCGTGCTCAACCCCGGTCACACCGGAGGAGCACTGGAATTCGCCGAGGCCTATTCCCGCACCGGGCGGGCAGTGCCTCCGGTGGTTGAGTTCTCGACCCTTACATACGTCGCGCGCAAATACCGTCCCGACGGGGTCACCATTAGTGGCCGCGCAAAACAACTGAAGGCCGCCGCTCTCAAGGGAGGAGCGGAGGCGCTGGAGGTTGCGTCGAAATTGTACCCCGGTATTACGCCGGTTCGTGACGTGATCGCCTCCGACCTCTCCAACGTGAACATGGTCCTGCATCCCCCCGGCGCGGTGCTGGGAGCCGCGTGGGTCGAGGCGACCGGCGGCAACTTCACTTTCTATGTCGACGCCATGACGCCCGGGGTCGCCCGGGTCATGCGGCAATTGGACGACGAGCGCTTGGCGGTCGCCCGGGCATTCGGGCATGAATTGCCGAATTTGATTGAAGAGATGAAGCTGCTCGGCACGGTGGAGGCTGACGTGATTGACGTCACCGATTACCGCGCCGCAATTGCGGGCGGCGAGGCCAATCGCCGTATCAAGGGACCGGATTCGCTCGAGTATCGGTATTACAAAGAGGATTTCGGTCACGGCCTGCTACCCTTCCTGGAGTTTGCACGGATCGCCGACGTCAACGTGCCCGTCGCGACGTCGCTCTATCGCCTGGCGCAGGCCGCAGTCGGAACCGACTATCGGATCGGTGGCCGGACCGCAGAAGCAATGGGCATCACCGGCATGTCCAGGGATCAGCTCATTGAGAAGGTAAGGGCCCCATGAGTTGGCAGAATATGGTCATCGCAATCGTAGCTGGCGACGCACGTGAACAGGAGATCGCTCGCTGTGCCGTGCGGGCTGGAGCCGCCGTTCGAGCCTACGGCTTTCCATGGCCTGACGGGGGCATCGAAGGTGTCTATCATGCTGCCGATGCAGCCGACGCATTGAAGGGTGCCGACATAGCGCTGTTTCCGATTCCGGGTATCAGCGCGGAGGGCGCACTCTTCGCGCCAAAGTGTCCGCAAAAGATCATTCCGACGCGCGAGATGTTGGCCGGCATGAGGCGCCCCGGCAACATCATACTCGGTTGGGCGGGCGACAATCTAAAGACCCATTGCAAAGCGCTCGGCATCGCACTGCACGAGTACGAATGGGACGTCGATCTCATGCTGCTGCGGGGGCCAGCGATCGTCGAGGGTGTATTGAAGGTGATCATTGAAAACACGCAGATCACCATCCACAAGTCCAACGTTTGCCTGGTTGGCCAAGGCACCATCGGCTCGCTTCTTACGAAGACGTTGGTTGGCCTCGGGGCTCATGTCCACGTCGCGGCGCGCAACCCGGTTCAGCGTGCAGCTGCCTATGCGACCGGTGCAGAGGCGCTGACGCTCGAACAATTGCCGGCAGTTCTGCATCGCATGGACATCGTCATTGGCAGCGTTCCAAAGCGATTGCTCGAGCGCGATCAGCTGGCTTTGCTACCCAAACACGCGCTGCTGGTCGATGTCGCGGCGCCTCCCGGAACGATCGACCGGGACGCCGCCGCCGAACTTGGACTGAAGGTTGTCTGGGCGCGCGGCATGGGCGCGCGTGCACCGATCACCGTCGGCCGCAGCCAGTGGACAGGCATCAGCCGGCGCATAGAAGCAATACTGGAGCAAGGACAATGAAGGCGGATCTGGTCATAAAGAACGCGCGAGTGGTTCGCCACGACGGAGAATTCCACGGCGGCGTCGCGGTGAAGGACGGCAAGATCGTCCTGACCGGGGCTGACGAAGTCCTTCCGGAGGCCAAGCGCACCATCGACGCCGAGGGGCGGGTGTTGATGCCGGGCTTGATCGACCCGCACTGCCATCTGGGCGTGAAGTTTCCCTTTGCCGAGGATATGCGCACCGAAACGGCGGCTGCGGCCTCCGGCGGCGTGACGACAGCGCTTCTCTATATCCGCAATCTGAAGGAGTCCTATCTGCCGTTCTACGCGGAGCGCAAAGCGATCGGCGAGGAAAACTCGGTGATCGACTTCGGCTTTCATTTCGGGATCCAGCGCGAGGAACATATCGCCGAGATTCCGGAAGTCATCGCCAAGACCGGCGTCAAATCCTTCAAATGCTATTTCGGCTACGAGCCGGACAATCCGATCGGCATCGTGCCGGCGACCGACGGCTGGGTCTATGCTGCGATGCGCATCTTGTCGAAGGTTCCCGGCGGGGTGATCAACGTTCACTGCGAGAACACCCAGATAGCATCCTGGATCAAAAAGGAGATCGCGGCCACCGGCCGTCAGGATCTCGGCGCATACACGGAATCCCGCCCGGCCTTCTGCGAGGTGGAAACCATCCGTCGCATGCTCTTCCTTGCCGAGAAGACCGGCTGCTCGCTTCATCTGGTCCACACCTCCGTCGGCATGGGTCCGATACTCGCCGCCGAGGCCCAGGCGCGTGGCGTCCGCGTGACGGTCGAGACCTGTCCTCATTACCTCACCCGCACGTGCTACGACGAAGATCTCGACATGCGTGCGAAGATATCGCCGCCGTTGCGCGACCGGAACGAACTCGAGGGTCTTTGGCACGGCGTCATGAACGGTTCGGTCTACAGCCTTGGGACCGACCACGTGCCGTTTCTGCCCAAGAAGCTGGAGGATCTTTGGACCGAATTTCCGGGTGTGGTGAGCTTTCCCTGGGAGCTGTCGCTGATGCTTCATTTCGGCGTCCATCAGCGCGGTTTGCCGTTGACCCGGCTTGTCGAGCTCAACTCTTTCAACCCTGCGCGACGCTTCGGGCTCTGGCCGCGGAAGGGCCATATCGATGTCGGCTTCGACGCGGACCTTGTGCTGGTCGATCTCGACGAGCAGCGCACGGTCAAGCACACCGGCAAGGGTACCTGCATCTACGAGGGATGGACGCTCAAGGGTTGGCCGGTGATGACCGTTGCGCGCGGTGACGTTGTCTATGAAAACGGTTCCGTCGCCGACAACCACTATGGTCGCGGTCGATGCGTGACCCTGCCGTCATGAGTGGCGCGGACTTCCACCGACTGGAGTTGGCGGGCCGAGAGTCGCTCATGCCCGCTCCAATGTCGGTGAGTGAAGCTGTCGCCGGTATCGTGGCGCGCAAGGCCACGCTCCGCCAGGAGAGATTGTCCGGAATCCACAATCCATGGGGACATGCGATCGGCTTGACCGATCCCTGGGTCTTTCTGGGTCTTTGCGAGAGCCAGGGTGTCGTTGGTGGAGCGCGCGACATCTTGGGGCCTGACATCATCCTGTGGGACAGCGAGCTATTCGCGGAAGTGCGCAGCTATGCCGACTTTCTGCGCGAAGGGCGCGAAGGTCGGTATTGGCCGGTTACGCCACTGGCGGGGGCGATTGTCTTGTTGCCCGTTGGCCAGGCTGACCCTCTGCCGAGGGCTGTCGGGCTGAACGAGATCGGAACGAATGTGCTCGAGATGCTCGATCCGTCGGAACCGATCTATGTCATCCGGCTGATGCCAGGCACTAGTCATTTCGATCGAGATCCGCAGCATTCCGCCCACCGCGCGTGCATGGAGGAGCAAGTTTTGATCAACTATGCCAACCGTCCCCTGTGGCTGCTCAGCGGTGTCGATCGGGCAAGGAACGATCTGGTTACGGGCTTCGCGGCTGTCGCGCCCACTTGGGCATCCGGCGCTCTGCCCACTCAAAAAGGAGGAGATTTCTGATGCCGTTTGTCGTCGTCGAAATGTGGGAAGGCCGCACAGTCGAACAGAAGCGCCGACTTGTAAAGGCTATCACCAAGGCAATGGTCGAGGAGGCCGCCTGCAAGCCTGATCATTTGCATGTGGTGATCCACGAAACGCCAAAAGACAGCTGGGGCCGCGCCGGCGTGCTCGGTATCGACATGGCGGAGGACAAGAAATGAGCCTGGAAGCCCTCGATTATCGCAAGTCGGCCCTGCTGGTCATCGATCTCCAGAATGCCTTCATCCACGAGAAGGGAACGCTGGGCATTTCCGGAGTGGATACAAAGCGCCTGTCCTCGATCGTCTCGCCGCTGGCAAGACTGATCAAGCGGTGCCAGGACGCCGATATTCCCGTCATCTGGACAATGCAGGAGCATTTTGCCGTCGACAGGAATCGCGCCAAGAAGAAACTGCTCGGCCATACCGCCCGGCGCAAACAGGTGTCCGCACTCGCCGGCAGCTGGGACGAGGAGATCATCGACGAGCTCAAGCCGCTGGCCGAGTTCAATCCTTCCTTCGTGATCCGCAAGCACCGCTTCGGTGCGTTCTACGAGACCAGGCTCGAGATGATGCTGAAGATGCTGGGGACACAGCACCTGTTCATCACCGGGGCAACCACCAACGCCTGCGTCGAGACGAGCATCCGCGAAGCCTATCTCCGCGATCTCGATGTAATCGCCGTCGAGGACTGCGTGTCCGGCGTCAATGCGGATTGGGAAGCCACGGCCAAGCAGGTGTGGAAGCAGTATTTTTGCGAGATCGCACCGTCGGCCGACGTTCTCGACTGGATCGCTGACCAGGTGAAGCCGAGGGTTACCAACTATGGTCACCAATTGATCATGGTGAATGACATCGACAGGTCGGTCGACTTCTATACCCGTCAACTGGGATTCACAATCAGGCCGGCCAAGCCGCTGGCTGACGGACGGCCCTTCGTTGCCTTCCACCAAGGCATAGCTCTCATCAACGGCAAGGTTGCAGACCATCGCCAGCTCGACCATATCGCCTTTGAGGTCAATGATGTGCGTGCGCTAGACGCCAAGCTGAAAAAGGCCGGCGTGCACTACTACAATGAGCTGCATGATGGGCCTTATGGCTTGACGATCTACATCGCCGATCCGGACGGAACCAAGGTCGAGCTCTATCAGGTCGGGGCTGCGGTTTAGCCCCAGAGCCGCTCATGCGGAGTGCTCTGGACAACATTCTTTGCCCTAGTCGGCGGGCCGAGCCACCTGGTGCGCCGATTTGCTGCAGCATTGCTTCACGCTGCGGTTGCTGCTTGCTCTCAAATCCACTACAGATCACGATATGAGATCAAAATGACGGAAGTCATCGAAGTCTTCCTCGAAGGATGGTCTTGATGTCCTCAGGTATATCGGATGGCGCGTCGCGACATCCTAAGAGAAAAAGAGAGGCGGGAGATGCGGATCGCTAAAACGGAAGTTGCCGCAAACGGCAACGAAGAAGGCAAGCGGCAGCGGGGCCACATCTACGAGCGTGTGCTGAGCTATATGCGTAGAGGACTTATGGTCGGAGCCTTTGTTCCCGGCCAGGTCATGAGCTTGCGCAAGCTGGCAGCAGGACTCGGAACCAGCCCCATGCCGGTTCGTGAAGTGCTGAGCCAGCTCGTGGCGGCGAATGCCTTGGAAGAAACCAAGGGGGGCTCCGTACGCGTGCCGAGGCTGAGCGCTGAGAAGCTGAGCGATATCTTTTCAGTGCGTGAACTGCTTGAGGGTACGGCAGCTGAGCTCGCCGCCAAGAAAGCTTCGCCTGCGCTCCTTAGCGGCCTGACGTCCATCAATAAGCAGTTGCTTCAGGCGATCGCCAAGCGTGACATTCTGAACTGCCTTTCCTTCAACCAGAAATTTCATTTCACGCTCTACCAGGCGAGCGAATCCGAGACGCTCATGCTCTTGATCGAGTCGCTGTGGTTGCAGTTCGGGCCGACCATGTACATGTCGTTACTGATCCCCTCGAAGCCCTGGAGTGCATCTCATCACGAGGACATTCTGGCGGGGTTGAAGGAGGGCAACCCAATAGCGGTCAAACGCGGGACGATCCAGGACATCCGGACGACTTGCCGGGCCTTGCTCAGCATCGCCGGCTCGCAGGGAGCCGAGCTCCCCTTCGCGCAAGGAATGGAACTGCAATTCGATGACTGAGAACCCGAGATCCGGAGTACCGCGCCATGGAAGCAAAGATCGAACAAAAACTGGCCCAACTCGGAATCAACCTGCCCGCAACGACGTCTCCAAGCGCCAACTACGTTCCCGCGCGCAGACTGGGTAGCCAGATCTTCATCTCCGGGCAGGTCCCTAGCGAGGGCGGCAAGGACAAGTACATCGGTAAGCTCGGCTCGAACTTCTCCGTGGAGGAAGGCCAAAAAGCTGCGCGTCTTTGTGCAATCAATATTCTTGCTCAGCTCAAGCAGGCATTGGACGGCAATCTCGACAGGGTGGTCGGGGTCATTCGGCTGGGTGGCTTTGTCAATGCCGAGCCGGACTTCAAAGATCATCCCAAGGTCATCAATGGCGCGTCTGACCTGATGGTGGAGGTGTTTGGCGAGGCAGGACGCCACGCTCGCGCGGCGGTCGGCTGCAGCTCATTGCCCCGCAACGTTCCGGTCGAGGTCGACGCAATATTCGAGGTCATCTGAATCATGCAGCCCGCCGCTCCCTCCCTAGACACGCGGATCCCGGTTCATGTGCTGACGGGATTTCTCGGGAGCGGCAAGACAACGTTTCTTCGACACCTGCTCGGGGAGCCTGGTCTCGCCGAGACGGCGGTGATCATCAATGAATTCGGCGAAATAGGACTGGACCACCTGCTGGTGCGGGAGGTCGCGGAAGATGTGGTCCTGCTGTCGTCCGGATGTTTGTGCTGCGCCGTGCGCGACGATCTCGTGTCAACCTTGGCCGAGCTTCTGGCGATGGTCCGCAGCGGCGCGGTGACGCCTTTCCGCCAGGTCGTTGTCGAAACCACCGGCCTCGCCGATCCGGCGCCTATCATACACGCGGTGATGAGTGCCTCCGAATTGCTGCATGGCTATCAAGCTGGCAACATCATTACGACTGTAGACGGCGTCAGTGGCCTCAACAGCATTCGAAATTTCGCAGAAGCAGCCCAGCAGGTGGCGTTAGCGGATTGCGTTGTCATCACCAAGTCAGATCTTGTCGAGCGCTGGCAATTGGACAAGCTTGAGCTCGATGTCGCCAAGGTCAATCCATCAGTGCGCTCGCTGACCTCGAGCAAGCATGCGATGCCCTCGGCGGTCGACGTCCTGGCCCATGGCGACGACTGGGAGCCGCACTATCTGCGAGTAGCTGACAAGCCTGGGCGGGGAGTCCACAGCCACGGCATAAAGACCTTCACGGTCGAGGTGACGCGTGAAGTCGAATGGCCGGCCTTTGTCGATTGGCTGGAATTGTTGCTGGCTGCACGCGGTGAATCCATTCTCCGTGTAAAGGGGTTGTTGCCGGTCAGAGGCGACGAGCGACCGGTTGTCATCCACGGTGTGCAACACGTCGTCTATCCGCCAGAATATCTGCCACGCTGGCCGGAAGGTTCGCCACGCGGCTGGCTGGTGTTCATCGCGCGCAACCTGACGCGCACCGCGATCGAAAATTCCCTGCCGAGTATCTTTGCCGCCAGGCACTGACGGTCGAAAGCGCAACCGCGCCGATACGATATCGATCGCAATTCTTCTGCATTGCCTGCGAAGCCGAGCGGCTCGTCGAAGGCACGGGCAATTCGCCGCCATGCTTTTCTGCTCATGTTTGCGGCGCAGAAATCGCTCGAATGCATGAAAAATGGCCGGAGGCAGCCGATATTACACGCTTGACAATACGAAACTGTGATCACATCATGAGATCAAATATAAGTTGGTTTGGGAAGTGATGCCATCGACCGCAGGGACGCGCCGCATGAGTGGTGATGTCCGGGTGGCGAAACCAAGCCCAAGATTGACGGGGATGAACGGGATGTCTCGGGTGAATCTCGCAGCAGCAGTGTCGGCCCTGAGGGCGCGCCGGCGAGCCGGGTTTTTTCGACGAGACCGTCGGGCTGTCGTCAGATCCGCGCGACCTCTCCTTGATTGGTTCGTTGAGGAAGTCCGACTGTGCCTCGAGAGCGCGCTTGTCGGCGAAGTGTTCGTTGATGTGACAAGACCATCGAAGGCGTCGGTGGACGGTTCTGCCAAAAACAACTGTAATCTTCTAACGCGGTGAGGCTACGGTGGCGAGTACGGATATTGTCAGTGCCGGCAAGGCACAGCGGAAGCAGGGCAAAAGCATGAGCGGCAAGAAACGCGCTCGCGGCAGTTGGCTAGAGCGTTATTCGGCGCTCCTCGTAGCTGCGGCGCTGATCGGTGCTTGGCAAATTCTCGTGCCGCTGTCAGGTCTTTCAGAGTTTGTCCTGCCGACGCCGTCGGCCGTCGCCACTCGAATGATCAATGACGCGCCGCTGCTCGCCGCCCACCTCTATGTGACGCTGTTCGAGGTGATCGTCGGCTTTGGCGTGGGCGTGCTGGTCGGTGTCCCTCTGGCGTTATCGATCTTCTATTCCAAGCCCTTCGAGCGCGCCATCTATCCGATCCTCGTGGGTCTACAGACGGTACCCAAGGTGTCGCTGGCGCCGATCTTGGTGCTGTATCTCGGCTACGGTTGGGCACCGAAGATCGTGCTTGCCTTCTTGATCTCGTTTTTTCCGATCGTGATATCGACCGTCGTCGGCCTGCAGTCCCTCGACAAGAATCTCGTCAACCTGGTCCGCTCAATGGGCGCAAACGAGTGGCAGACCTTCTTCAAGCTGCGTCTGCCAGCGGCGCTGCCCAACATCTTCGGCGGCTTCAAGGTGGCCATATCTCTCGCCGTCATCGGTGCGGTCATCGGTGAGTACGTGGCAGCCGAACGGGGGCTTGGCTATCTGCAGCTTCAGGCAAATTCACTGTTCGATACCACGCTTAACTTCGCGACCGTAGTGACGATCTCACTGCTCGGCGTGATCCTTTACTACATCATCGATGTGGTCGAGGCGCGCGTTTCCTACAAGCGTGACGACGCCAAATGAAATGCCTTTAGGTGACGATTGATAACAACGATGCACAGTTACAGCGAGGCAGTACGATGAATGCCATCCAAACATCAGGTGCGGCAGTCGAAATTTCGCAGCTTTCGAAGGTCTACAAGACCCGCGAAGATGATGATGTCGTCGCCATCGAGCGGATAGACCTTCAGTTCGAGCCAGGCACCTTCGTCGCTGTGGTGGGGCCGAGCGGGTGCGGCAAGAGCACCTTGCTTTCAATGCTCGCGGGCCTTGTCTCCGTCTCGACCGGCAAGATCGCCATTGACGGGGACGCGATCAGCAAGCCGCATCCCAAGATCGGCGTCGTCTTTCAGTCGGATCTCCTGCTCTACTGGCGCACCGTGCTCGACAACATCTTGCTGCCGATCGAGATCAAGAAGCTCGATCTTTCAAAGTTCCGAATGCGTGCCGAGGAGCTACTTGAGCAAGTTGGCCTCAAGGGTTTCGGCAACAAGTTTCCATCGGAGCTCTCGGGCGGCATGCGTCAACGAGTGGCAATATGCCGCGCGCTGATCCAGGAGCCGGGCCTGCTGTTGATGGACGAGCCCTTCGGTGCGCTTGACGCGCTAACTCGCGAGCAGATGATCATGGACATGCAGTCTATGTGGCTGAGGGTTCAGAACACGGTTCTGTTTATCACGCACGGTATTGACGAAGCTGTATTCCTCGCCGATCGCGTGCTGGTCATGTCTCCGCGCCCCGGTCGAATCGATCTTGACCTAAAAATCGATATGCTCCGTCCCAGACAGTGGAGCAAGGTCCACGAGGACAAGGTCTATCATGGCTACGTCCGCCAGATCCGCGATATCTTTGAGGCTAAAGGCGTGCTCGTCGCCCACTGAGCAAGGGTAGGCGCGTCAGTTGTCAAGAGAACCAGGCATGAGTGCCGCAGGATGATTTTCTGCGGGAGATGACTTGCGTCCCAAATCATGCGGGCGTGAGCCTATTCAGGGACTTCATGCGGAATTGGGTGCGGTCCGCATTGATGTGGCCGCCGCCATTTCCGAGGCCGCGTCGCATTCCGACTATCGCGTTGAGTATGCCCGACGGGCAGCTCGTTTTTGAAGAGGGGGACTAAACATGCTTTCTGCCAAACTTGTGAGTCGAACAATACTTGCGGTCAGTCTGATCGCTTGCGCATGTACTGCAAGAGCTGCGGATGAACTGGCACCAGCCAAGGCAAAGCCAAAACCCGTTGCGGACGCTCCGTTCTTCCTGGTGAATGACAACCGGCTCACCTACTCCTACCAGTTCACGGCCACGGATCCCGGTGCGTTTAGCACCCGGCCGGACGGGACCATCAACGGCAAGACCGCAAAACAGGTCTATTCATTCACCCATTTCGACATATGGGCTTACGGCACAAACTTCTTCAACGTTGATATGTTGAAATCCGATCACAACGATCCTGCCTCCCCTTGCTCGCCCGCTGGTGTTCTGCCTTTTGGTCCCCAGGGAATTTGCGCTGGAGTGACGGAATTCTACGGCATCGAGCGGAGCACGTTCGGCTGGAATGAGATATTCAACACGAACGCCTTCAAGATCGGACCGCTGCGGAATATTTCGTTCGAGGTCGGCGTCGATCTCGGTACTGCAAATAGCTACTTTGCACCCACAACGAACAACGTCGTTGGCGGTCTGCAATTCGCCTTCGATCTTCCGTACAAGGGCTATATCAACGTGGCGCCCCTGGTTGTCGCAGGGCTCGCTAGCCACAAATCGTTTCTTCAGTGTGGCCTCTTCAGTCCAGGCTCTCCGGACGTGACCTGCCTCTTGGATGGCAACAGAAGGTTCCCACCCACTTGGAAGGTTGAAACCAATTACTACATGGATCTGGGATTCCTCCCCGAAAGCATCAGGTATTTCGCCATCAGCGGCCGTATTTCCGTGACGGGAGCGAAGGGCGATATCAACACGCTCCCTGCGCTGTCCGGCGTTGGACGGTTCAGCAACGCCAGCAAGATCGAATTGAACAGCGAGCCGATCCGCTTGACGTTTGACGCCAGCAAGGCGTTTATGGGCCCAAAATACAGTCACTTCGTTGACGTCTGGGTTGCCTATCGCTACTGGCAGAACAAGTATGGCCTCGATGCGAATGCCACTCCCGGCACCTGCACCGTCGCGGCAACGGGCGTCAGCACCAACAGCTGCACGGAAAAATCAGCCAGCGCGGGTGTCTCGGTCAAGTTCTAGTACCTGGTCTCATTCGCACACCAAGATGGCGCGGCGTTCAATCACGCGGCGCCATCAAAGCTCCTGATTGAACCGACATGACTATTTCCGCCGGCTCATCACTGAAGATGCTGAGCTGCGTCGAATCACCAACGTCCTCACTAGCGAATCAATTCGGCTAGCGTTCGTAACGCTGCACGCCGCCGTGTTCGCAAGCATGGCGGCCTGCTGGTGACGTCCTGATCGTCCGATTCGCAAAGCCGGTCTGCGCTTGGACTGTGTGACGCTCAGCTTGGCTTGGAGGCGTCAGCCCACGCGAGAGATGGTGGAAATCGAAGGGGAATTTATGACTGCAAGGCACCGCAACACGGCGCGAAACAGCACCGTGGTGGCAGCCATGGCGCTGCTCGCAGCTATCGTCTTCTCATCGGCTGCCTTGGCGGCCGACGATGTGCGAGTGCGTTTCAGCTGGAAGCTCAAGGGCGAGTATGGGCACCTCTACCTGGCGCAGGACAGAGACTTTTATACTGCCAAGAACCTCGCCGTCCGCATGGGGGAAGGTGCGGGTTCGCAGGCGGCACTGGGCGCGCTCGTTCAGGGCCAGGAGGACATTGTCATCATGCCTGGGATCTTCGCTGCTTCCGCGATCCAGAAGGGCATGCCGATCAAGATCATCGCGCTCTACCATCCAAAGACGCCCGTCGTCATGATCTCGCATCCCGATAAGCCCATCCTCAAGCCACAGGATCTCGAGGGCAAGGTCGTGGCGCATGCCGTCGGCGAGACAGGCACATCCTATCTCGGAACCTTCTGCGCAGTGAATAAGATCGACTGCGCCAAGATCAAGAAGGTTCAGATGGACGCGCAATCGCGAGTACCCCAGTTCCTGCAGAACCAGGTGGACGCTGTGAGCATCTATCGCACCAGTGACCTGCCCGTCCTCGAGCAGCGCACCGGAATCAAGTTTCCGATCCTGGATCTTGCACAATTTGGGCTTGTCGTTCCGGGGCTGGCCGCAGTCACGAGCGATGCCGCTATTGCCAAGAAGCCGGATGTCCTCAAGCGCTATCTCGCTGCTGTTAGCGAGGGCATCGAGGCCACACGAAGTGATCCGAGGGCCGCTGCGAATGCCATCGCCAAGGTTTGGCAAGTCGGCCCGTCGGTGGACGTTATCGAAGCACAAGTCAGGGCAACGATTGACGCGATGGTGCCCGAGGAAGGAAAGCCCATCGGCTGGGTCGACGCGACGCTCATCGAACAAGCGATCGAGTTGCTCAAGACCGAACAAGCGATCGATCATCCAAAACCCGCGGCGTCGTTCTTTACCAATGAACTCCTCGCCAACTGACTGGCCGGAGATAGCATGCGAGTCCGACTGTGGGCGTCGGGCTAGGTCAGACGATATGAATCCTGCGTATCATTGCGTTCACATATATTCCAGTCCGACGCCCACAGGTGGGACCGGGGCGGCAATTCTCGATGAACTGGCTCGCGGGCCTTTTACTGCATTGTTGCTTCGGGCAAGCCTGTGGTGAGACTATGCAAGCTGCTCTGTGCTCGTATCCACCTCCAAAGCTCAAAAGTCATCAGCGGATCCCAAGAAGCTTCCTTCGGTGCCTTTTCATGGCCCTGACCTTGAGAATCTCGGTCCGGCAGTTGAGTTGCCTGTGCAGATGGTCGCTGCACCGCCCATAGGACGGTAGCTCCGCGAAATCGCCTCAAAATCTCTAAACGATGACCACAAGAATCACGTTCGGTGCTGACGGCGCCATTCGCATTATTGACGCGTTGAACGATCCGGTGAAAGCGAGTGGCGTCGGAGTGATGGAATCGTTCAATCGCGAACAAGTCCAGGAGAGATGATGAAGTTGGTGAAGACCTCTGTAGTCGCATGTGTCCTTTCGGCTCTGCTTGCGGGCCAGGTGCTCGCGCAAGACCTTTCGACCGGCGCCAAGAATCGCGGCGGCATGCAAGGCAAGAGCATACAGGGCGGCTTGAGCGATGATGAGGATTCGACCGCTCAGCTCGGCGCTGCGGACCGAAAAGTGGGGATGAAGCCGGCCAAGAGCACAAAGGGTGCAGCCGGCACCACTGGAATCGCTCCGAACAAGGGGGCAGCTGACGAGTCTTCAGACGGCAGGACGCCGACGGCCGGCAAGCGCCACTAACGCGGACGACTCTTATCTGCAAACCTCCGGTCGCGCGCAGGCGGCCGGAGGTTTTTCCGTGCGTAGTTCGATCTCGGCGCGAATGGCCGAGCAGCAAGCAATCAAGTTGATTGCTGCGTCAAGGCTGTCAGCGCCCCATTGCGGCTCGTCCACCAAAATGAGTTGCTGTTCGACATAGGGGCGGAAGCATTTGCCGTTGGTCCGACCGCGGAAGAAGGCTCCATGGGCTGGTCGAGTTTGCGCTCCAATACGGCGTCACTTCAATCCACGGCTTGGTCTGGCTTGATTATCAAGTGATATTTCTGGTTTCTCCCGGCGCGAGCGCGGATGATATGTGTTGTCAGCCAGGCGTTGGGTGCGCCCCCACTGCTGATGCTATCGCTTATCGAGGTCGCGCAGCGCCGAATGGTGCTGTTCGGGCGACGTCTCAAGCTCTGCAGCGGCGTGCGTCCAGCCGCCACCCGCATGGATGAGGTTGTCACAGCACGTTCCGGCAGGATATCGCCAGCTCGGCTGCCCGGCTCGGGAGCTGACAACTAGGATCAGGCCCTCTTCGCCGATTTGCGGTCGAGCCGGATGCAGTGAAGAAGTAATCGCGGTGTTTCGCGCAACGGGGGCTTTTGCCTTCCTCATGCCAATCCGCTTTTCGAACTTCACGCCTAGGCTGTTAATCGGCATTTCAAAGTTGACCTCCCGCGAATTATTCGCAAGCTTGCGCCGTACCTCCGGATTTCCTCCGCCATGGCCTCGCAGCTCGGGGAGCCTTGTCGGCGCATTTCCGGCGTGACGGACAATTGCAGCCGAGGAAGTTTACCTGATGCAAGACGATCCGACATCGCACGGACTCTGGGAACTGACGGCTCCGCATGCACCTCAGACCGGTCGTCTGGCCGGCGAGATTGACGTCGATATCCTCGTCATCGGTGGCGGATATACTGGGCTTTCGTCGGCTCTCCACCTTGCAGAAGCAGGAGCGCGCGTCGCGGTCCTCGATGCGTCTGAAATCGGCTTCGGCGGCTCCGGACGCAATGTCGGTCTCGTGAATGCCGGTATGTGGGTCATGCCGGACACTCTCGTAGCGACGCTGGGACAAACCCTTGGGGAGCGCCTGATCGATCTGCTCGGCCATGGGCCGCGACGGGTGTTCGATCTGATCGCGCAACAGGACATTGAATGCGAGCAAGAGCCAACGGGCACGTTGCATTGTGCAGTCGGACGCAGGGGATTGGAAGAAATCGAGGCTCGTGCTGAACAATGGCAGCGACGTGGCGCGCCGGTCGAGATTCTCGATGCCGCGGAGACGCGCCGGAGGATCGGCGGTGGCGACTACGCCGGTGCACTGCTGGATAAACGCGCTGGCACAATTCAGCCGCTGGCCTATGTTCGTGGTTTGGCTCGTGCCGCGCTTGCTGCGGGCGCGAAAATATTCACTCAGAGTGCCGCTCTCACCGCCAGCGACGGCGGATCGCGCTGGAAGGTCAATACGGCAGCCGGATCTGTGCGTGCAGATTGGGTGATTGTTGCCACCGATGCCTACGCGCGAGGGCCATGGTCGCAGGTCCGGCAGGAGCAGATCCAACTGCCTTACTTCAACTTTGCGACCCAACCTCTCTCGGATAATTTGAGAGCATCGATCCTGCCCGAACGGCAGGGAGCCTGGGATACGAAACAGGTGCTCAGTTCATTTCGCTTCGACCGTGCAGGTCGGCTGGTTTATGGCAGCATCGGTGCTCTTGAGCGGAGCAGTGCAGCAGTGCACAGGGCGTGGGCGATCCGCTCGCTGGGCAAGCTGTTTCCTCAGCTCGCCGACATCGAATTCGAGACCGGTTGGTTCGGGATGATCGGTATGACCTCGGACAACCTACCCCGCTTTCACAAGCTGGACCGCAATGTAATTGCGTTCAGTGGATACAACGGCCGCGGAATTGCGCCAGGCACGGTGTTCGGCGGCGTGCTCGCGTCCTACGTGCTGGGGCACCTTGCGGACCAAGACCTTCCGCTTCCGATCACACCGGTGGAGGAGCCGCGCTTCCGCGACACGCGGGAGGCGCTCTATCGCATCGGGGCGCAACTCGTTCATTTGACCGAAGCCCGGCTCTGATCCGTCAGCTCTCGTTAGTCCGCGAGTTCCACGCAAAGCACATTGCTGGCTTCTCGCCGACATATGGCAATTCCGCCGGCTCGGAGACGGCTATTGCCAATCTCGCTCGATCGCTGACGTCAGATGCCGACAACATGGTCGAACTCCCGACAGCGTTCTCAACGTGCCCACGAGTTTGAAAGAAGGAACCGAGCCGACTCCAGTCGCGATCTCCGCAGGTCAATCAAGCGGATCAGCGATGTTTTCTCCCTCGATGAAACTGGACGTCCGTGCTCACGCGCCATGGATTTGGCGCAGATCGGCACGCTTTGGACAAGCGCAATGCGAGACGCGTTCGGTTTGAGCATGAATTCCAGGCGGCCCTTGCGACGCTGACAGCGCGTGGTGCGATCATTGTGAGTTTGTCAGCTTTGGTACCATTGTCCATGAGCTGACGCTACGCACACTGATGCGAAGGGTCTATGAACCCAGCTGTTTTCGTCGCGGCACGCAGCTTGCTTTGGTGGGCATACCATCACCATTCCAGGGCTTGGTGATGCAGGGGCGGACCGGACGCATCACCTGCGTTTGAGTCCGTCCCGTCAATCTGCTAGGCGACATGAAACGGCCGCCGGAAGAACTACGCAACAATCAGGGAGTGCCCCAATGGAAATCGTCTTGGGATGTTGCGCCGGGCTCGTTTTCACCGGCATCCTGGTTGCGTGCTACTGGGCAGTGCGGTGACAAGGAGCCGCAACGCGTGTCTTTGCTTTTGAAATTGATCGAACCTGACCCGCGCCATAGCCTCCCGAAGCGAGCCTTGTCGCACGGCTGGCAAGCCTTTGGGCTCGTCAACAATAATCTTTGGTATCGTCTTCCGAATAGAGCGCTGCAAAGTGCGTTTCCTGACGTTTCTATTCCGGAGGCTGCATTGAGGGACCCGCGCGCAGCCAAGCGCGAAAGATGCCCCGTCACCGCTATCAAGTCGATCATAGCGTACGTTTCCGCCCCGCTGAGTCCGACGAGTGATGAGACGCGACAATGTGATGATCCGCTCGGCTTTGGCTGTTCCGCCTAGCTTTGGTCAACGCTGGATTGTAAATCATAGGACCCACGCTGCCCACGGGCATAGCAGGCCAATGTCACCTGGACTGGCCAGTCTTGCTGCTTGCGTCGATTCGCTGCCGCGGATCGCACGAGCGCGGCTAATGGAACGAGATGTCGCATCTCAGTCAGCCGAACGAGCTCTGTGCCGCAATGGGCTGTGCTGACGTGCTCATTGCTTCAAAGAAGTAAACCATTGCGGGCCATATGAGTTGCCAGCTTACGGGAATGTCCGATGCCCCGACGATCGGTCGTGGCGTATCAGTTCTCCTTGGCAACTATGGCCGCGATCGAGGACATCCCGATGTCCAGCCTGCCGAGTAGGCTCTGAACGGACAACGTGGAGAGGCGACTTGTATGGAACGGTACACGGTCTACATGGTCAGACGCGACGGGCATCTCGTAGGCTTTGTCGAGTTTATCTGTTCGGACGAAGGGACCGCCACGGAGCGGGTGCGGAAGCTTGCAAGCGACCACGCGGTTGAGCTTTGGCAGAACGATCGTAGGATCGCAGCATATGAAGGACGCCGGTGGCTCCGCAAAAAGGAGATCGATTGAGATGAGCACGCGACGAAATTATTCGACGTAGGGAGCTGGCCGCCCGCCCCAGAATCGGCAGATGTTCGATATCCACTAGCCAAGCTGGTTGATCTCCGCAGAGTTGTCGAACATGCTCGGCACACAAACAAAAACCCCGGCATCGCTGCCGGGGTTTCGCATTCCGCGGTTCGCCTGAGTGGCCAGACTCAGAAGTCCATGCCGCCCATGCCACCCATGCCGCCGCCCGGGGGCATGGCGGGGCCAGCGCCGCCCTTCTTGGGCAGCTCGGCGACCATGGCTTCGGTGGTGATCAGCAGCGCCGCCACGGAGGAGGCGTTCTGGATCGCGGTGCGGACCACCTTGGTCGGGTCGATGATGCCCTTGGTGACGAGGTTGCCGTACTCGCCGGTCTGCGAGTCGAAGCCATAGGCGTACTGATCCTTCTCCAGGATCTTGCCGACGATCACCGAGCCGTCTTCACCGGCGTTGATCGCGATCTGGCGAGCGGGAGCCGACAGAGCCTTGCGCACGATTTCGACGCCGGTCTTCTGGTCGT
Organism: Bradyrhizobium sp. WSM2254; assembly: GCF_000472645.1. Taxonomy (NCBI): domain Bacteria; kingdom Pseudomonadati; phylum Pseudomonadota; class Alphaproteobacteria; order Hyphomicrobiales; family Nitrobacteraceae; genus Bradyrhizobium; species Bradyrhizobium sp. WSM2254. Next base: position 214,168 of record NZ_AXAB01000018.1, read on the forward strand.
CGTTCTTGGTGCGCAGGCCCTTGAGCTGCTCGGAAGCACGGAGCAGGGCGACGCCGCCGCCCGGGACGATGCCTTCCTCGACCGCAGCGCGGGTCGCATGCATCGCGTCATCAACGCGATCCTTGCGCTCCTTCACCTCGACCTCGGTCGCGCCGCCGACGCGGATCACCGCGACGCCGCCCGCGAGTTTGGCGAGACGCTCCTGGAGCTTCTCACGGTCGTAGTCCGAAGTGGTCTCCTCGATCTGCGCCTTGATCTGGGCCACGCGCGCCTCGATGTCGGCCTTCTTGCCGGCGCCGCTGACGATCGTGGTGTTCTCCTTGTCGATCATCACCTTCTTGGCGCGACCGAGCATGTTGAGCGTGACGTTCTCGAGCTTGATGCC
>NZ_AXAB01000019.1:0-176818 GCF_000472645.1 Bradyrhizobium sp. WSM2254
GAATACGACAGCCATGAGATCGTGCGCCGCGTTTCCACGACCAAGGCCTACGTCAGCTTCAAGGGATGTCATTGGAAAGTGCCACAGGCCTTCTGTGGTGAGCGCCTCGCCATCCGCCCCTCGGCAAACGATGCGCAATACGGGGTCTTCTTTGCCGCCCACCAAGTCGCTATCATCGACTTGGCGAGCGGAAAAAGTGTCGGCTATGTCCCCGAACACCCGTCGGTCATGTCCCCGGGCTGAACACTTGACCGGGCGATCCAGTATTCCGAGACGCCCGAGAACTACCGAGAAGCTGCGGCGTACTGGATACCCCGCTTTCGCGGGGTATGACAGCCGTAGCGGGTCTTACGCCGGCGCGCCCGATTTCACGAGCTTGTAGATCACCGAATCCATCAGCGCCTGGAACGAGGCGTCGATGATGTTCGGGGACACGCCGACCGTGGTCCAGCTGTCGCCGTTCTCGTCCTCGCTCTCGATCAGCACGCGCGTGACCGCGCCGGTGCCGCCATTGAGGATGCGCACGCGGTAGTCGATCAGCTTCAGGCCCTCGATGTATTTCTGGTACTTGCCGAGGTCTTTTCGCAAGGCGACGTCGAGTGCGTTGACGGGGCCGTTGCCTTCGGCCGCCGAGATCAGGTGCTCGCCGGCGACGTCGACCTTGACGACCGCGAGCGCCACCGTGACGCGCTCGCCGAGCGCGTTGTAGCGCTGCTCGACATTGACGTCGAACTGCTCGACCTCGAAATACTGCGGCACCTTGCCGAGCGTGCGGCGCGCCAGCAGATCGAACGAGGCGTTGGCGGATTCGTAGGCGTAGCCGGCCGCCTCGCGTTCCTTCAACTCCTCGACGAGACGCGTCAGCTTCGGATCGCTCTTTTCATAGGCGATGCCGGCGCGGTCGAGCTCGGCAATGACGTTGGAGCGGCCGGCCTGGTCCGAGACCAGCACCTTGCGGTGATTGCCAACCAGTTCCGGCAGGACGTGCTCGTAGGTCTGCGGATCCTTCAGCACGGCGGAGGCGTGGATGCCGGTCTTGGTGACGAAGGCGCTCTCGCCGACATAGGCCGCATGCCGGTTCGGCACGCGGTTGAGCATGTCGTCGAGCGTGCGCGACACCTTGACGAGGGTCGCGAGCTTCTCGGCGGTGACGCCGATCTCGAAAGCGTCGGCAAACTCCTGCTTCAGCTTCAGGGTCGGGATCAGCGAGCACAGATTGGCGTTGCCGCAGCGTTCGCCGAGGCCGTTCAGCGTGCCCTGGATCTGCCGCGCCCCGGCGCGCACCGCGGCGAGCGAATTCGCCACCGCCTGCTCGGTATCGTTATGGGCGTGGATGCCGACGTGATCGCCGGGGATGTGCCTGGTCACCTCGGTGACGATGGCCTCGACCTCGTTCGGCATGGTGCCGCCATTGGTGTCGCACAGCACCACCCAGCGGGCGCCGGCCTCGTAGGCGGCCTTGGCGCAGGCGAGCGCGAAGCTGGAATCCTCCTTGTAGCCGTCGAAGAAATGCTCGCAGTCGAGCATCACCTCGCGGCCGGCGGCTTTCGCCGCCGCGACGCTGTCGCGGATCGAAGCGAGGTTTTCTTCCCCGGTCGTCTCCAGCGCGACACGTACCTGATAGGCCGAGGACTTCGCCACGAAGCAGATCGCATCGGCCTTGGCCTCCAGCAGCCCGGCGACGCCAGGATCGTTGGAGACCGAGCGCCCGGCCCGGCGCGTCATGCCGAAAGCGGTGAAGCGCGCGTGATTGAACTTCGGCTTGCTGCCGAAGAACTCGGTATCGGTTGGATTGGCGCCGGGATAGCCGCCCTCGACATAGTCGATGCCGAGCTCGTCCAGCATCGCCGCGATGATCTGCTTGTCCGTCAGCGTGAAATCGACGCCGTTGGTCTGCGCGCCGTCGCGCAGCGTGGTGTCGAACAGATAGAGGCGCTCCTTGCTCATTGCGATGCTCCGAGCGTCTTCTTCATGGTGGTGTTGGCCAGCCACTCGTCGTTGACGGTGATGCTGTTGCGCTGCATGGCGACATAGCCGCGCTTGGCGAAGAAGCCCTGCGCGGTGTCGCTGGCATCGACCGAGAGGCTTTTCGCGCCGCGGCCGCCGGCAAGCTTCTCCAGCGCATCGACCAGCATGGTGGCGATGCCCTGCCCGCTGACTGCCGGATGCACATAGAGCATGCGGATGTGGTCGGCCCCTTGCAGCGAGGCGAAGCCCACGGGCGAGCCCTCCAGCGTCGCAATCAGCGTCAGGTCGGCGGCGAGCCGCTTGCCGAACTCTTCGGTTTCGGCAGCCTCCATCCAGGCCTGCTGCTGCGCCTCGTTGTAGTCGTCGCCGGTCAGCTCCTCGATGCTCGCAGCGAAGATCGCGGCGAGCACCGGCACGTCATCAGGCAGGAAGGGCCGCAAGCCTGGCTTCGGCAAAGTCTGTCCCATCGTCTTCACCACATCCCATAGAGCTTGAGCGCAAGTGCCACCGCCGCGGCGAGCAGCAGGATCTTCAGCGCGATGTAATAGAGCCAGTGCCGCGGAAAAGGCGTGTCGGGCCGCATCATCGCGAAAACTCCCAGGTCGTTCCTTCCTTGGAGTCCTTGATCGCAACGCCCATCGCGGCGAGCTGATCGCGGATGCGGTCGGACTCTTTGAAGTCCTTCCGTCCACGGGCCGCGGTCCGCTCCGCGATCAGGCGCTCGACCTCTCCGGCATCGACCCCGCTCGCCTGCTGCTTGCGAGCTTCCCACTGCGCAGCGCTCTCGGAGAGGAAGCCGAGCAGCCGCAGCGATCCCGCCAATGCGCTCACGTCGCTGTTGCGCAGGCCATGCAGCGCCGCGATCGCCAAGGAGGTGTTGAGGTCGTCGAGCAGCGGTTCGACCACGGACGCGGCGGGCCGGCCGGGATCGACGTCGGCCGCGACGCGATACCAGTCGTCGAGCGTCTTGGCGCTCTCCTCCAGCGATTTCATGGTCCAGTCGATCGGCGAGCGGTAATGCGTCTTCAGCATGTTCAGGCGCAGCACCTCGCCCGGCCAATCCGCCAGCAGCTCATGGATGGTGATGAAGTTGCCGAGGCTCTTCGACATCTTCTCGCTCTCGACCTGGAGGAAGCCGTTGTGCATCCAGTAGTTCGCCATCCGCTCCCGGTGGAAGGCGCAGCAGGTCTGGGCGACCTCGTTCTCGTGATGCGGAAACACGAGATCGATGCCGCCACCGTGGATGTCAAAATGCTCGCCGAGGTGCTTCCAGGCCATGGCCGAGCACTCGATGTGCCAGCCCGGGCGTCCCTGCGCAGCGATGCCGGCCGGCGACGGCCACGACGGCTCGCCGGGCTTGGACGGCTTCCACAGCACGAAGTCGGTGTTGTCCCGCTTGTAGGGCGCGACATCGACGCGGGCGCCGGCGATCATCTCGTCCAGCGAGCGATTGGACAGCGCGCCATAGTGCGGCAGGGTGGAATTGGCCGCGTTCATCGCCTGCGGCGAGAACAGCACGTGGTCCTCGGCGACATAGGCAAAGCCGCCGGCGACCAGCCGTTCGATGATCTCGCGCATCTCGCCGATATGCTCGGTCGCGCGCGGCTCGACGCTCGGCCGGAGCGCGCCGAGCGCATCGACGTCGGCGTGAAACTGCTTGCCCGTCTGCTCGGTGACCTTGCGGATCGCCTCGTTCAGCGGCAGGCCCGGAAAGTCGCGCGCGGCGCGGTCGTTGATCTTGTCGTCGACGTCGGTGATGTTGCGGACGTATTTGACGTGCGCCTCGCCATAGAGATGGCGCAGCAGCCGAAACAGCACGTCGAACACGATCACCGGCCGGGCATTGCCGATATGGGCGAAGTCATAGACCGTCGGTCCGCAGACATACATGCGGACGTTGCTCGCATCGAGCGGCACGAACGGCCGCTTTTCCCTGGTCAGCGTATCGTAGAGGCGCAATTCCATATGGACACCCGTCGGCTGTTGGCCGGGCGTCCAGTGCTCTCAATGTTTTTGAGAAAAGACGGCTCCAGCCAGCGAATCGCTAGCTCGTAATCTCGCAAATCGTGCAAATGGCGAGGAGACCGTTCATGCGGGAACATATGGGCTATGAGGCGGCCCCGCGTCAAGAGAGCCGCGAAATTGCCGTTCTATCTCCGCAAAGCACGGCCGCCCCGCCATGATGGTTCATCATCATTAACCTTTTGAGTTTATTCGAGATGCTGGCGGTTCCCCCAGCCCCGGTATTTTCATGCGATCCATACTCGCGCTCATTTCCTGTGCCTCCATCGTCGCGTCATCGGGCGCATTCGCCGAGACGCGCGTCTTCATCATCGCCAACCAGGCGGACGGCTATGGCATCGACCAGTGCCTGGCCAAGGGCGACAAATGCGGCGCGCAGGTCGCGCGCACCTATTGCCAGTCACGGGATTTTGCCCAGGCCTCGGCCTACCGCCGGGTCGATCCCGACGAAATTACCGGCTCTGTCCCCAAAACCGGCGCAAACTGCTCCCATGGCCGTTGCGACGAATATGTCGCAATCACCTGCCAGCGCTGAATTCGCTCGGAGCTGGCGGACCTTAGGCCCAATCTTTGGCCCCTGAAACGACGTGACGATGCCGCAGGAAGCGGCTATGGGAGGGCGCGCTTCGGCCCTTCATGTCACATTGGGCCGTGACCTCGCTAGAATGGCGGATATGCCTGAATTTTTGACTCTCTCCCGTGCCCGCTCGATCCTTGCCTGCACCGTGCTCCTGAGCACCGTGATGCTTGCCAACGGCGCCTTCGCGCAGGCCGGCCCGCCGCCTCAGCCCGGCCAGAACGGGCTCGGCCCCAATCCGATGTGCGTGCGACTGGAAGGCCAGCTCGCCGCGCTCGATCGTGGCGGCGGCGGTGACCCCGCGCGCGAAGACCAGATCCGTCGCTATCAGGATTCCCAGGCCAAGCAGCAGGCCGAGCTCGACCGCGTCACCATGCAGGCCAAGCGCATGGGCTGCGATTCCTCCGGCTTCTTCTCGCTGTTCAACGGCCAGTCGGCCCAGTGCGGCCCGGTCAACACCCAGATCCAGCAGATGCGCGCCAATCTGGACCAGATCACCGGCAATCTCGAACGCCTGCGTGGCGGCGGTCCCGGCGGCTTCAGCCCGGAACGCGACAGCCAGCGCCGCTCGGTGCTGGTGGCCCTCGCCCAGAACAATTGCGGCCCGCAATATGCCAACGCCGTGCAGTCGCAGGGCGGCGGCAACTTCCTGAGCAATCTGTTCGGCGGCAACAACGCCAACAATCCGCAGGCCGTGCCGCCCTCCGATCTCGGCCCGCAATCCGGCACCTACCGCACCGTATGCGTGCGCACCTGCGACGGCGCCTATTTCCCGGTCTCGTTTGCGACCGTGCCGGCGCGCTTTCCGGACGACGAGAAGACCTGCAAGGCGCTGTGCCCCGCCGCGGAAGCGGTGCTCTACACCCACCGCAATCCCGGCGAAGACATGAACTCCGCGGTCTCCGTCAGCGGCCAGCCCTACACGGCGCTGCCGACCGCATTCAAATTCCGCAGCGAGTTCAACCCGTCCTGCTCCTGCAAGGCGGCGGGACAGACCTGGGCCGATGCGTTGAAGTCGGCCGACGACAAGGCCGCGGCCGAGCAGCAGGGCGACATCATCGTCACCGAGGAGAGCGCCAAGAAGATGCAGCAGCAGCGGCTCAACAAGGGCACGCCTGCAACGACGACCAAGAAGGGTGCGCCTCCGGCGCCGACGACAGCCGCCGCGCCGGCCACGACACCGCCGGCGGATACCAGCACGGCTCCGACGAGTTCGGAGAACAAGCCGATCCGCTCGGTCGGCCCGACCTTCCTGCCGCAGCAGCAGAAGTAGGCCCTAACCGGTCATGCCCCGCGCAGGAGGTCGCCGGTCACAGCCGTTTCACCGTTACTGCTCTCCCTCGCGGCTCCACGGGAAGAGATTGGCCGGAAAGTCCGCAGCGTAGCGCTTTCCCTTCGGGGGCGGCGACGGCTCGTCCGGTGGATTCGGATTCGGCTCGACCACCCGCCGATAGAGGTGCCAGGTCGCATGACCGAGCACCGGGAGGACGACAGCGAGACCGACGAAGAACGGCAGCGAGCCAATCACGAGCAGCGCCGCGACGATCAGCCCCCACCCCGCCATCGCGACCGGATTGGCGGCCACCGCCTGCAGCGATGTTCGGATCGCATCGATCGCCGTCGCATGCCGATCGAGCATCAACGGAAACGATACGACGCTGACGCATAGGGCCGCGACCGCAAACAGGAAGCCGATACCGCAACCGACGATGATGAGCGACCATCCTTCCGGCGTGGTCAGCACGCGGGTTGCGAAGTCGGGAATGCTTGCAGCCGCCGCGTGACCGAAGATGGTGACATAGATCGCGTTCGCGACGCCGATCCAGACCCCGAACAGGACCAGCAGGAGCACGCCGAGCTCGAGCATGGCGCCGAAGGACGGTGCGCGCAGCACCTTGATCGCGTCCCATGCATCGACCTCCTCGCCGCGCTCACGGCGACGGCTGAGTTCGTAGAGGCCGATCGCGGCAAAGGGACCGATCAAGGCAAAGCCTGCGGCCAGCGGAAACAGCAGCGGCAGGACCGAATGGCCGAGGACCATCCTGAACAGGACAAGACCGAGAACCGGATAGATCACGCAGACGACGATCGCGTGACTCGGCATCGCCTGGAAATCTTCCCAGCCCAGGCGCAGCACCTCTCTCAAGTCGGACAAGCCGATCTTACGAATGGGATAAGAGACCGCCTCACCAAACAGGTGGCGCTTTATGATCCTGTCGGGATAAAGAGTGGCCATGGACACACCCTCCTCTGCTGAAAGCCGCGGCGGAGAACGGCGCACTTTCCGGCCACGCGTATCCGCCCTTGTGTGCGGGAGACGCGATCGAGCCGAGTACGGCAGTTCCAGGCTCAACGAGGAAGGAGCTTAGCCGGACGAAACCCGTCGCGACCTGCGCCCCAAGCTTAGCGCGCGCGACGTGGAATGACCAGCGCTCCGGGCTAGGTGAATTGTGCGTCGCATATTTTGTGCGATGCACATCGAGAATGCGACTGTCGATGGCTAGCTTGCACGGCAACATGGATCGCCCGCGCCAGCCAAGCGTGTTGACATGCTATTGACGCCGGGTTCGCGGGGGATCATTTTAAAAGCATAGACGCCCGCAAAATTGGCGGTCGCGATCGAATATCGCGACCGGTTGAATGGGCGAGGCAATAGGCGCGGCGATGGCATCGATGTCATCCTAGAAGAGTCCGCCATCGCGACAGACGCGAGCTCCGCCCTGGATTCGTATCCGCAGCCTTCGATGGCAAGGATGGATCAGGATGGCTGTCGCATTGATACTGCTTCTGGTCGCGATCGGCTCGGTGCTGTTTCACCTCTACAGCCCGTGGTGGTGGACGCCGATCGCCACGAACTGGGCCTATATCGACCACACCATCAACATTACGTTCTGGATCACGGGCTTTGTTTTCGTCGCGGTCATCGCCTTCATGGCTTATTGCGTCTTCCGCTTTCACCACAAAGAGGGAAGACGGGCTGACTACAATCCGGAAAACAAAAAGCTCGAATGGTGGCTGAGCGTCGGAACCGGCGTCGGCGTCGCGGCCATGCTGGCGCCTGGCCTCGTGGTCTGGCACCAGTTCGTGACGGTGCCTGCGGATGCCACCGAGGTCGAGGTCATGGGGCAGCAATGGCAATGGAGCTTCCGCCTTCCGGGCAAGGACGGGCGGTTGGGCACGTCCGACGTCCGCAACATCGCTCCCGACAATCCGATGGGACTCAATCGCGACGACCCACACGCGCAGGACGACGTCGTGATCGAGAACGGCGACCTGCACCTTCAAATGGGAAAGCCGGTCAAGGTTCTCCTCCGCTCGGTTGATGTCCTGCACGATTTCTACGTGCCCGAATTCCGGGCCAAGATGGACATGGTTCCAGGCATGGTGACCTATTTCTGGATAACGCCGATCCGAACCGGAACGTTCGATGTTCTATGTGCGGAGCTTTGTGGCGCTGCTCATTATCAGATGCGGGCCAAGGTCATCATCGACGAAGAGCGTGAATATCACGCTTGGCTGGAGCAACAAAAGACGTTTGCCGAATTGTCGCCGGCAAAAGCCCTCGTGAAGGCGACGTACCAAACCGGTGGCAAGTAGCAAGCTGCCGCTGCGAAGATGGATCGGGTGCACGAGGCCAACGCCTCGCCCCCGATGGATACGACCGAGGAGGTTCTATGGTCGATATTCCATATGAAGGGATCACCGGCATCCCGCCTGCCGAAGTACCTGAGGTCGAGCTCTATCATCCAAGGAGCTGGTGGACACGGTATGTCTTCTCCCAGGACGCCAAGGTAATCGCCATTCAGTATTCGCTGACGGCCTCGGCCATCGGGCTGGTGGCCCTGGTGCTGTCGTGGCTGATGCGGCTGCAACTGGGATTCCCCGGCACCTTCTCTTTCATCGATGCCAACCAGTACCTCCAGTTCATCACCATGCACGGCATGATCATGGTGATCTATCTGCTCACCGCATTGTTCCTGGGCGGCTTCGGCAACTACCTGATCCCGCTGATGGTCGGCGCCCGGGACATGGTCTTCCCCTATGTGAACATGCTGAGCTACTGGGTCTACCTGCTCGCAGTCCTGGTGCTGGCCTCGACATTCTTCGTGCCCGGCGGCCCCACCGGCGCCGGATGGACGCTGTACCCGCCGCAAGCCATCCTCTCCGGAACGCCCGGCCAGGATTGGGGCATCATTCTCATGATGTCGTCCCTGATCCTGTTCATCATCGGCTTCACCATGGGCGGGCTGAACTACGTGGTCACCGTGCTCCAGGCGCGCACCCGCGGCATGACGTTGATGCGCCTGCCCCTGACGGTGTGGGGCATTTTCACGGCGACCGTCATGGCGTTGCTGGCATTCCCTGCACTCTTCGTTGCCTCGGTCATGCTGCTGCTCGACCGTCTGCTGGGAACCAGCTTCTTCATGCCCTCCCTCGTCGAGATGGGACAGCTGTCGAAATATGGCGGCGGCAGCCCGCTGCTGTTCCAGCACCTGTTCTGGTTCTTCGGCCACCCCGAGGTCTACATCGTCGCCCTGCCCGCCTTCGGCATCGTCTCCGATCTGATCAGCACGCATGCGCGCAAGAACATCTTCGGTTATCGCATGATGGTCTGGGCCATTGTGGGGATTGGTGCACTCAGCTTCGTCGTGTGGGCGCACCACATGTATGTGAGCGGCATGTTCCCGCAATTCGGGTACTTCTTCGCCACCACGACGCTCATCATCGCCATCCCCACCGCGATCAAGGTCTATAACTGGGTGCTGACCCTGTGGCGCGGCGACATTCATCTCAGGGTGCCGATGCTGTTCGCCCTCGGCTTCATCATCACCTTCGTGAATGGCGGCCTCACCGGCCTCTTCCTCGGCAACGTCGTCGTGGACGTGCCGCTTTCGGATACCATGTTCGTGGTCGCGCATTTCCACATGGTGATGGGCGTGGCACCGATCATGGTCGTGCTCGGCGCGATCTATCATTGGTACCCCAAGGTCACGGGACGGATGCTGAACGACGTCCTCGGCAAGTTTCACTTCTGGGTCACCTTCCTCGGCGCCTACCTGATCTTCTTCCCCATGCACTATCTTGGACTGCTCGGGGTTCCGCGCCGGTATTTCGAACTCGGCGACGCGGCGTTCATTCCGCCCTCGGCCCATTCACTGAACGCCTTCATCTCCGTGGTGGCCCTGACCGTCGGCTTCAGCCAGATGGTGTTCCTGTTCAATCTGGCCTGGAGCCTGTTCAAGGGTGAGGCCTCAGGCGGCAATCCGTGGCGGGCGACGACGCTGGAGTGGCAGACGCCGGAGACGCCCCCAGGGCACGGCAACTGGGGCAAGGAGCTCCCGATCGTGTACCGCTGGGCCTATGACTACAGTGTGCCTGGCGCCGCGGAGGACTTCATTCCGCAGAACCAGCCGCCACGCGCGACGCAGCTCGTTCAGGGAGCTGCTTCGTGAGCGCCATCATCCTGTTCCTGGCTGTGCTTGCGATGATCGCCGGATGGTGGCTGTCGCAGCAGCGGCTGACGGCCAAGCCCTGGCTGGAGGAAGGCGCGGTCGGTGACTTCCCCGGCGGCGATAGCATGACCTGGCCCGCAGCGAAGGTCGGACTTGGCGTGTTTCTCGCCGTCGCGAGCACATTATTCGTCCTGTTCATCAGCGCCTATTCGATGCGCATGAGCGTGGTGGACTGGCGGCCGCTGCCGGTACCGCGGTTGCTGTGGGTCAACACGGGCGTCCTGGTCCTGAGCAGTGTCGCGCTGCAATGGGCGTACGTGGCTGCCGGGCGACACGATACCGAGAGCGTCATGGTCGGTCTGCTCGTTGGCGGAGCATCTGCCGTGATCTTCCTCGCCGGACAGCTCCTGGCCTGGCAGCGGCTCAGGGCTGCCGGATATTTCGTGGCGTCCAATCCGGCGAATTCCTTCTTCTACCTGTTGACCGCGGTGCACGGGCTGCATCTGACGGGCGGTCTGGTGGCCCTGGGCCGAACCTCAGCCAGGATGTGGCGTGGCACCGAGATCGCCGAGATGCGATTGAGCGTGGAACTGTGTGCCATCTACTGGCACTTCCTGCTGCTGGTCTGGCTTGTCCTGCTCGGTCTTCTCACGGGCTGGACCGATAATTTCGTCGACATCTGCCGCCAATTGCTGAGCTAGGGAGGCGAGACCAGATGGCTGAGACCGTGCTGACAAATTCGGACCAATCGACTGCGCGGCTTGAAGGCTGGCGTGGCATCGCCGCCGACTGGGCGTCCGATCAGCGCGCCTTCAAGAACGTGTCCTGGGGCAAGGCCATGATGTGGATCTTCCTCCTCAGCGACACCTTCATCTTCAGTTGCTTCCTGCTCTCCTACATGACGGCGCGCATGTCGACGACCGTGCCGTGGCCCAATCCCAGCGAAGTCTTCGCCCTCAATATCGGGGGCAAGCACATCCCCCTGATCCTGATCGCCATCATGACCTTCGTCCTGATCAGCAGCAGCGGAACAATGGCGATGGCGGTCAATTTCGGCTACCGCCGCGATCGCGTGAGAACCGCAATCCTGATGCTGGTCACAGCGGCATTTGGCGCAACATTCGTCGGAATGCAGGCGTTCGAATGGACCAAGCTGATCATGGAGGGCGTTCGACCCTGGGGCAATCCGTGGGGCGCGGCGCAGTTTGGCTCAAGCTTTTTCATGATCACGGGTTTCCACGGCACCCACGTGACGATCGGCGTGATCTTCCTGATCGCGATCGCGCGAAAGGTCTGGCGGGGAGACTTCGACGTCGAGAGACGCGGCTTTTTCACAAGCCGCAAGGGCTATTACGAGATCGTCGAGATCACCGGGCTGTACTGGCATTTCGTCGACCTCGTGTGGGTGTTCATCTTTGCATTCTTCTACCTTTGGTGAGGTCGGCGCATGACAAACGCGGCAATACACATGGAAGGACAGCTCCACGCTCCCGCGTCTGGCGCAGTCGCAACGGGAGCCGCTCACGCCAAGGGTCAACAGCACCCGATCAAGCTCTACCTCGTGGTCTGGGGCTGGTTGTTCGTCCTCAGCACGTGCTCCTACCTCGTCGACTATTTTGGCCTGCACGGCTATCTGAGGTGGTCGCTGATCCTGTTGTTCATGGTGTTGAAGGCCGGACTGATCGTCGCCGTCTTCATGCACATGGCCTGGGAGCGGCTGGCCTTGGCCTATGCCATCCTGCTGCCGCCGATCGCGGTATTGGTATTTGTGTCGATCATGGTGCTCGAATCCGAATACACGCACTTGCTTCGGGTGCTGTTCTTCGCAACCCCGTCATAGGGCCCGCTGTCGCTCAAGACTGGAGCTCAGCCTTCGAACGCGTCGATCGACGCCTTGCTCCCGCGCGAGACCAGCGTCTCGTCCGGGGCGGGCAGCGGCTCGCCCCTGTCCCGAAAGCGGTTGGTGATGGGATAGCGGCGATCGCGGCCGAAATTCTTAGCTGTCACCTTCACGCCGGGCGCGGCCTGGCGGCGCTTGTATTCGGCGACGTTGAGCAGATGATCAATGCGGGTGACCGTCTCGCGGTCGAAGCCGGCAGCGATGATCGCCTCGAGCGGCTCCTCGCGTTCGACCAGGCGCTCGAGGATGGCGTCGAGCACGTCGTAAGGCGGCAATGAATCCTGGTCGGTCTGGTTCTCGCGCAGCTCCGCCGTCGGCGGACGCGCGATGATATCAGGCGGAATGACCTCACCGGCGGGCCCGAGCGCGCCTTCGGGCTTCCAGCTGTTTCGCAGCGCCGCCAACCGGAACACCTGCGTCTTGTAGATGTCCTTGATCGGATTGAAGCCGCCGTTCATGTCGCCATAGAGCGTGGCGTAGCCGATCGACATTTCCGACTTGTTGCCTGTTGTCACCACCATCAGGCCGGTCTTGTTGGAGATCGCCATCAGCAACGTGCCGCGGGTGCGGGCCTGAAGGTTTTCCTCGGTGATATCAGGCGGCAGATTCTTGAAGATGCCGGACAAGATGGTCTCGAAGCCGGTCACGGCTTCCGCGATCGGCAGCACCTCGTAGCGGATGCCGAGATGGCCGGCGAGTTCGCCGGCGTCCGCGATCGAGCTTGCCGCAGTGTAGCGATAGGGCAGCATCACGCCATGCACCTGGTCGGCGCCGAGCGCGTCGACGGCGATTGCCGCACACAGCGCGGAATCGATGCCGCCGGAAATGCCGAGCAGCACGCCGGGAAAGCCGTTCTTGGCGACGTAGTCGCGAAGGCCCAGCACGCAGGCCGCGTAGTCGGCGTGGTCGCCTTCCGGCTGCGCGGCGATCGGCCCGGTGCAGCGCCAATCGTCGCCGTTACGAGTGAAGCGCAACGTGGTGATGCTTTCCTCGAACGCCGGCAATTGGGCCGCGAGCGAGAGATCGCTGTTGAGTGCGAACGAGGCGCCGTCGAACACCAGCTCGTCCTGGCCGCCGACCTGGTTGAGATAGACCAGCGGCAGGCCGCTCTCGGTGACGCGCGCGACCGCGACCGACAGGCGCACGTCGTTCTTGTCGCGGGCATAGGGCGAGCCGTTCGGCACCAGGATGATCTCGGCGCCGGTCTCGGCCAGCGTCTCGACCACGTTCTCGTAGTCCTCGGACTCCTCCAGCCAGATGTCCTCGCAGATCGGCACGCCGATGCGCACGCCGCGCACGGTCATCGGCCCCGCGGCGGGCCCGCGCGCAAACAGCCGCTTCTCGTCGAACACGCCGTAATTCGGCAGATTGCACTTGAAGCGCAGGCCAGCGATGCGGCCGCCCTCGAGCAGCGCGCAGGCATTGTAGAGCCTGCCGTCCTCGACCCAGGGCGTGCCGACAAGCATCGCCGGCCCGCCGTCGGCGGTCTCACGCGCAAGGCTTTCGATCGCGGCCCGGCAGGCGGCCTGGAAGGCCGGCTTCTGCACCAGGTCTTCCGGCGGATAGCCGGCGATGAACAATTCCGGAAACAGCACGAGATCGGCACCATCGGCGGCTGCCCGCACGCGCGCCGCACGTGCCCTGGCGGCATTGCCCTCGACGTCGCCCATGGTCGGGTTGAGCTGGGCCAGCGTGACCGCGAATGCGTTGAGACGTTGGGTCATGGCCGCCCCTGTCCGATCCAATGGCTAGAGCATGATCCGGAAAAGGGTGGAGCGGTTTTCCGAAAAGATCATGCTCAAACAACAACCTAAGGCGCGATAAGCGCTTTAGACGAAACCCAACCGCTCGACGATGGCAAAGATCCAGAACGCACCGGCCATCAGCAGCGCGACGCCGACGGCCGCCGAGCCCATGTCCTTGACCTGCCCGATCTGCTTGTCGTGATCGAGCGTCAGGCGGTCGGCGAGCTTTTCCACCGCGGTGTTGAGCAGCTCGACCACCAGCACGAACGCGACAGCACAGACCAGCTCGACCGCGCGCATCGCGGTCGCGCCGATGAACCAGGCCAGCGGCAGCGACAGCAGGAGCGCAAAGATCTCCTCGCGGACGGCCTGCTCCGATCGAAGTGCAAAGGCCAGACCGTTACGGGAGTTGATCGTGGCCTTCCAGATCCGCAGCAAGGTCTTAGAGCCCCGCGGCGGCCGGCATCGGCTTGGCCTTGCCGGCACGCTCCTGCTTGAGCAGCTCGGCGACCAGGAAAGCCATGTCGATGGATTGCTCGGCATTGAGGCGGGGATCGCAGACCGTGTGATAGCGGTCGTTGAGATCCTCGTCCGTGATGGCGCGGGCGCCGCCGAGGCATTCGGTGACGTCCTGGCCGGTCATCTCCAGATGCACGCCACCGGCATGGGTGCCTTCGGCGGCGTGGATCGCGAAGAACGACTTCACCTCGGACAGGACGCGGTCGAACGGCCGCGTCTTGTAGCCCGACGTCGAGGTGATGGTGTTGCCGTGCATGGGATCGCACGACCAGACCACCACTCTGCCCTCGCGCTTCACGGCGCGGATCATGCCCGGCAGGTGCTCGCCGATCTTGTCGGAGCCGAAGCGGCCGATCAGCGTCAGCCGGCCGGGCTCGTTGTCGGGGTTGAGCACGTCGATCAGCTTCAGCAATTCGTCGGGCTTCAGCGACGGGCCGCACTTCAGCCCGATCGGGTTCTTGATGCCGCGGAAATATTCGATATGGCCGTGATCGAGCTGGCGGGTGCGGTCGCCGATCCAGATCATGTGGCCTGATGTCGCGTACCAGTCGCCGGTGGTGGAATCGACGCGGGTCATGGCCTGCTCGTAGCCGAGCAGCAGCGCCTCGTGGCTGGTGTAGAAATCGGTGGCGCGCAGCTCCGGATGGCTCTCGAGATCGAGGCCGCAGGCGCGCATGAAGTTGAGCGCGTCCGAGATGCGGTCGGCCAGCTCCTTGTAGCGGCGGGACTGCGGCGAGTCCTTGAGGAAGCCGAGCATCCATTGATGCACGCTGCCGAGATTGGCGAAGCCGCCGGTCGCAAACGCGCGCAGCAGGTTCAGCGTCGCGGCCGACTGGCGATAGGCCATCAGCTGGCGCTGCGGATCCGGCACACGCGCTTCCTTGGTGAAGGCGATGTCGTTGACGATGTCGCCGCGATAGCTCGGCAGCTCGACGCCGCTGATCTTTTCGGTCGGCGAGGAGCGCGGCTTGGCGAACTGGCCGGCGATGCGGCCGACCTTCACCACCGGCACGGCGCCGGCATAGGTCAGCACCACCGCCATCTGCAGCAGCACGCGGAAGAAGTCGCGGATGTTGTTGGCGCCGTGCTCGGCAAAGCTCTCGGCGCAGTCGCCGCCCTGGAGCAGGAAGGCTTCGCCCGCCGCAACCCGCCCCAAGGCCTTCTTCAGATTGCGCGCCTCGCCCGCGAACACCAGCGGCGGAAAGGTCGCAAGCTGCGCCTCGACGTCGGCCAAGGCCTTGGCGTCGGGATAATCGGGCACCTGCAGCACCGGCTTGCTGCGCCAGGACTCGGGCGTCCACCGCTCGGACATCGCAATCTCTCCGTGAGGCAAAAAGCACAACCTGATCTGTGGGTTGCGAGGGCCGCCTTATACACAGGCTGGCTCCTGGCCGCCAGTTGTAAATCCATTCCGCACTGCAAACCCTTGCAGGAAAAGCCAAATTCGCATTTGCTGGGAGTGGCAAGGAAACTCGCAGGACACCGGCTGCCCATGGACGCGGCGCGCGACGACGTTTTCATCGACGAGATCAGCTTCCCGGCGACCGACGGGTATGCGCTGAGCGGCACCCTGTTCCTGCCGCGCGCCACCAAGCGTCATGCCGTCCTGATCAACTCGGCCACCGCCGTCCCGCGAAAGATCTATCGCGGCTTTGCCTCCTATCTCGCCCATCGCGGCTGCGCGGTGTTGACCTACGACTATCGCGGCATCGGCGACTCCCGGCTGCCGGCGATGGTCGGCTACAACCAGCCGAAATCGCTGGTCGGCTTCAAGGCCTCGATGTCGGACTGGGCGGCGCTCGACGTCACCGCTGCGGTGAGCTGGATGCGCGAGCGCTACAACACCCTGCCGCTCGCCTATATCGGCCACTCCTTCGGCGGCCAGGCCCTCGGGCTGATCGCGAACAACACCGACATCTCGCGCGCCGCGTTCGTCGCCTCGCAGGCGGCGACCTGGCGGCTGATGACCTCGCCGGAGAAATACCGCGTCCTCGCCTTCATGAACCTCATTGGCGTACCGCTCGCCCACGCGCTCGGCTACGCGCCGGGCTGGGCCGGCATTGGCGAGGATTTGCCCAAGGGCGTGTTCCTGCAATGGGCCGACTGGGTCTCGAGCCCGCGCTATCTCTTCGATTCAAAGCTGCCCGCGCTTGAGAACTTCGCCAAATTCAAGGGCGAGCTGCGCGCGCTGTGCTTCTCCGACGATCCCTGGGCAACGCGCCCCGCGGTCGAGCTGCTCGCTGGCGGGTTCACGGCGATCAAGCCGGAGGTGCTGACGGTGACGCCGTCCGACGTCGGCGCCAAGGCGATCGGCCATTTCGGCTTCTTCCGCCCCGAGCACCGCGATACGCTGTGGCGCGGCGTGGCGGAATGGATCCAGGGCGAGTGAGAAGGACGACGGTCGCCACAACCGCGATGTCGTCCCGGCG
Organism: Bradyrhizobium sp. WSM2254; assembly: GCF_000472645.1. Taxonomy (NCBI): domain Bacteria; kingdom Pseudomonadati; phylum Pseudomonadota; class Alphaproteobacteria; order Hyphomicrobiales; family Nitrobacteraceae; genus Bradyrhizobium; species Bradyrhizobium sp. WSM2254. Next base: position 16,614 of record NZ_AXAB01000019.1, read on the forward strand.
AAGGCCGGGACCCATAACCACCGAATTTAGTTTGGCGAAGATTGGTCGTTCGGCACTTCTACCTCACGCATTCGATGGATTCCGCGGTATGGGTCCCGGCCTTCGCCGGGACGACGCATGGATGTGCTTGACGACTCCACCGGCGCGGGCGGGCGTGAGCCGTTCGAATTAGCGAATGATCGTCGTCAGAGACGAGTAGCGCCTGTTCGGCTTGGCTTCGCCCGGCGCGAACTGCGCGAAGGCATCGCTGACGCGCACCGCCGGCGGCGTATCGCCGGCGAAGCGGAATTCCTTTGGCCGCGGCGCGTAGAAGCTGGCGCTGTAATAGGCGTCGTCGAAGCGCGCCTCGCCGACCCCGAACACTGCGTCGCAGACGAACAGGAGTGCGTAGACTCCCGCGACCGCGGCGACGATCTCCTTGAGAATTGACATGCTGATGCCCTGCCCTGTTGCGGGCAGGATGCGCATTGGTTCCAAAGCTCTGGTTTAGGGCGCCGTGCTTCCTGTTCGCAGGGTTTGCCGCCGCTGAGCGGAATGCAGACAATTTTATCGATCTCGAAAAGAGAGCCCGCCTGACCGGACGATCAGGCGGGCTCCAGGCTTGGCCGCTCGGGAGGTATCAGACGGCCAAATCAGACGGCTAAGTTCATCCACACCGCCTTCGGCTCGGTGAAATTGTCGAGCGCCGCGGTGCCGTGCTCGCGGCCGAGTCCGGAGTCGCGTTCGCCGCCCCAGGGCAGGCGCACGTCGGTGTAGCCATAGGTGTTCATCCAGACCGTGCCGGCGCGGGCCCGCTTGGCAAAACGCTGGAGCTTGCCGATGTCGCGGCTCCAGACGCCGGCCGCGAGGCTGTAGGCGGTGCCGTTGGCGATCCGCAAGGCATCGGCCTCATCCCTGAACTTGATGACGCTGACGACGGGGCCGAAGATTTCCTCCTGCGAGATCCGCATCTCGTGTTCGACATTCGCGAACACCGCAGGGCTGATAAAGTAGCCGCGCTCGCCGACCCGCGTCCCGCCGGTGACGAGGCTCGCCCCCTCCTGCCGGCCGATATCGACATAGTCGAGGATCGACTTCATCTGCTTCTCGGAGATGACGGGACCCAGCGCCGTCTTGCGATCGAGCGTATCGCCCATCTTCAGCGATTTTGCGCGCGCAGCAAGACGCTCGACGACTTCGTCATAGGCCCTCTCCTGCACCAGCACGCGGGAGCCGGCCGAGCACACCTGGCCGGCGTTGAAGAAGATGCCGGAGGCCGCGGCTTTCGAGGCTGCTTCGAGATCGGCATCGTCGAAGATGACGTTGGCCGATTTGCCGCCGAGTTCGAGCGAGACGCGCTTGAAGTTGCCGGCCGCGCCTTTCATGATTCCGCGACCCACACCCGGCGAGCCGGTGAAGGTGACCTTGTCGACATCGGGGTGATTGACCAGTGCGTCGCCGACGACGCGGCCGGGGCCCGTGACGACGTTGAAGACGCCCGCCGGCAGACCAGCCTGAAGCGCGAGTTCGGCGATGCGCAGCGCCGACAGCGAGGTCAGCTCGGCCGGCTTCATCACGATGGTGCAGCCGCAGGCCAGCGCCGGCGCCAGCTTCCACATCCCGATCATCAGCGGGAAGTTCCACGGCACGATCGCAGCGACCACGCCGACCGGCTCGCGCACGGTGTAGGTCAGGGCATCGTCACGCACGGGCACGACGTCGCCGCTGATCTTGTCCGCCCAGCCGGCGTAGTAGATCAGCGTATCGACGCCGGCCGGGAAGTCCTGGCGCAGCGTCGCGGAGATCGGCTTGCCGGCATCGATCGACTCGAGCTCGATGATTTCTTCAGCGTTTGCCTTGAGCAGGTCGGCCCAGCGCAGCAGGATCTGGCCGCGCTCGGAAGCGCGCATCATGCGCCACGGCCCCTCGAACGCCCGCCGCGCGGCCGCCACCGCATGCTCGACATCGGCCTCGCCGCCTTCGGCGACGGTGGCGATGACCTGCCCGGTCGCGGGATTGAGGGATTTGAAGGTGCGGCCGGAGCTTGCGGGGACGCGGCGGCCATCGATGAGCAGATGCTGCGGCCGGGCCATGAACTCGGTCGCTGGCGAATGCGCAAAGTCATATGCAACAGACATCATATTTCCTCCCGTTCTGGTATCCCAGATTAGGACGGTATTCTCCGCAGTAAATATGATATGGTGTGCCTATGGCCACCCGATATATGAACTCGACTTCATAAGATTTCATGCTCCAGATCGAGATCGAGGCAGTTTGGCGATTTCGCCAGGAGGGCAGTCCGCGCACGGCGGTGGTCATGCTCGGCGTGCTGAACGAAATCCGGAAGACCGGAAAGATCACGAGCGCGGCCGCCGACGCGCACCTCTCCTACCGGCACGTCTGGAATCTGATCGAGCAATGGTCGGAGTTCTTCGGCACGCCGCTCGTCGAGACCCAGCGCGGCAAGGGCTCCAGGCTCACGCCATTCGGCGAGCGGCTGGTATGGGCCGGCGAGCGCATGCAGGCCCGGCTCGGGCCGCAGCTGGAAAACCTGGCACAGGAGCTGGCAAGCGAGATCAAGCCGTTCCTCGAGCAGCGCCCATCGGTGATCCGCGTGCACGCCAGCCACGGCTTTGCGGTGGCAAAGCTGCGCGAATTCCTCGACCGCGAGCCTGGCATCGGCGTCGACCTGCGCTATGTCAGCAACCAGCATTCGCTGGTCTCGCTGGCACAGGGCGCCTGCGATCTCTCCGGCCTGCATCTGCCGCACGGCGCGCTACGGGCGCAAGGCATCAAGGCCGCGCGCGAATGGCTCGATCCCCGCGAGGACCGCGTCATCAGCTTCGTCACGCGCGAGATGGGGCTGATGGTCGCGCGCGGCAATCCGCTTGGCATCGAAACGATCGAGGACCTGACCAGGCCAAAGGTCCGCTTCGTCAACCGCGACCATGATTCCGGCACGCGCCTGCTGTTCGACCAGTTGCTGGCCGCACACCGCATCGACGAAAGCCGTATCAACGGCGCGCAGCAGATCGAGTTCACCCACGCAGCCGTCGCCGCCTATGTCGCGAGCGGCATGGCGGATGCGAGCTTCGGCGTCGAGGCGGCCGCCCGGCATTTCGGCCTCGATTTCATTCGCATCGTGACCGAGGATTATTTCTTCGTCTGCAAGCGTGCCTTCCTCGACACCGAGCCGATGCGGCGCATCCTCGACATCATGCGCAGCGCCGATTTTCGTGCCGCCGTCGCCAGCCTGCCCGGCTATGTGCCGTCGGAAACGGGCACCGTGACCGGCGTGAAGGCCTTTCTGGAGATGCACGCCGTGCGCTGAGGCGATACGGCGCCCTCACCTTGTCCGCGGCAGGCAAGAGTGGCAATCTGCCTTCATTGTCCCTCGATTGTCCCTCGAGATCCGAACATGTCGCGCGCGAGCGCCAAATCGCTCCCCCAGTTGAGCCTTCGCATCGACCTCGACGGCGAGGATCGGATCGGTCCCGGCAAGATCGAGCTTCTGGAGCAGATCCGCGAGCAAGGCTCGATCTCGGCGGCCGGCCGCGCCATGGACATGTCCTACAAGCGCGCCTGGGATCTCGTCGACGAAATCAATCGCATCTGCGGACATGCCGTGGTCGAGCCGCAGGCCGGCGGCAAGAACGGCGGCGGCGCGATGCTGACTCCATTCGGCGAGAAACTTGTTGCCCGCTACCGCAAGATCGAGCGCGACGCCGCGCGCGCGGTGCACAAGGAGCTGGAAGCGCTCAGGAGCGACATCGCCCGTTCGCGCAAATCGTGATCGACGGACTCGCATGCACGTGTCTTGGTCGTACGCCCCGACCTGTCACAGCTTCGCTCTCTTCGCAGAGGATTTCCTGACCGCCATGGATCCGGTATCGCAACTCCGCGCCAGCCTGCTTCCGATCCTGCAAGATTTGCAGCAGGAGCTGGGAAGAAAGCATCCAGATGTAACTACGAACATCTTCGATTGGCCGGTCGGGGAGCTCACCAGTTGGCAAGGTCACGACCTCGGAATCGAGTGCACTTTTAGCGACGTCGCGCCCGAACAGCCCGATCATGTCGTGCTATCGGTATCGCTGAAACATCTGCACGAAGCACCATCAATTCATTCCGCTGATGTGGTGTGGGCAGATGGCACCGTCGAAGCGAGTGTCTTGCCTGAATCTGTCGAGTTCTCCCCCGACTGTCTCGCAGGCCTGATCGAACGAATACCGGAACTGTCTGATGCACTCAGACAGACTATCCGACGCGGTCGGCCCGTTGCTTAACCCAATTTGGGCGAACGACCATTCTTCCGAAGCGGGCAGAGGCCAGCTCTAAGAGGCCACCATTTTAGTTCGGCCGCACCGACGTGTCGGGCATCGGCTGCGTCAGGGCCTCGCCGAGCAGGCTCTGCTCGGCCTTCGGGATCGAGAAGCGGACCTTGAAACCGTCCTCGGTCTGAAGCGTGATGATGCGCTGGGTCGTGTCGGTCGATTGTTCCAGCACCCAGGATGCCAGCGGATAGGCATAGCGCAGGCTCTGGTCGCCGTAGCGGGCCTTCAGTGCGGCCTCCAGCAATCCCGGAAGCGTCATGATCAGAGCGCCGACCTGGTTGAGCGAGACGCTGACGGCGGCGGGATTGCCCGTCACGTCCTCGAAGCCCAGCGAGATCGCACCGCCATCGGCCGCAACCTCGCAGGTCGTGAGCGATCTGACTTTGATTTCCATCGAGAGCTCCGGAACGGCATTCCGCTATATCTTAGAAAATATAGCGTTATGTGCGATCAGGTCCAGCGGCTTCTTTTGGAACAACTCGAACCGCCGCAAAGGGCTTCAAACGGCATTGACGTGAACGTCGGCGCGGTCCCGGCAGCGCGACGCGACCGCTCAGATCGCCGGCTCGTCCTTGAGCGCCGCCACCACCTGCTCGCCGCGATCGGTCAGGCGATAGGTCACCAGCGGACGGCTCGACGGCGGCTTGCGGTCGATCTCGACGATGTAGCCGCGCACCATCAGCGCTTCGAAACTGCCGTAGTAGCCGAACATGCTGATCTGGTTCTGCTTGAGCAGCTTGAACTCGCGCAGGAGACGGATCTCGTTGCCCGAGAGCAGCGAGCGACGGACGCGCTGCACGAACCGCGCGCGCTGCTCGAACCACGCCTGGTCGGGCAGTTCGTGCAAGGCCGGCGCCGGGTCGCGCTCGCAGGGGCGCGCCTCGGTCGCGACATCGGCCATGACCTCAGGAAGGCACGGCATGCTGCCGACCACCGCGTCCTTGGCGACATCGAGCAATGCGATCGGCCAGCGCCGCTTGTTGTCCACCATGACCGGCGGCGGCACGACGTTGTCGCGCACCAACTGCTCGAAACGGCCGGCGGTCACGCCGACATAGGCGGCCGCCCGACGGCGATCGACCAGACGGGTGTCCGGCCCGTGCTCCAGCTCGCAAGCGATGTTCTCGTTCACCCCGAAATCCCCTGGCGCGTCGTTGCGCGAGGCCCGGCGGCGCTCATTGGGGCCTGGCCGAGCCGGCGGCGAACCTAGGGGGGACCAGCGCTCTCGAAAAGCAGAGAATTTCGTACATGTTGATGCCGTTTCGGCAACGGCTATAGTCCGTGCCGGGGGACCCATGCGATTTCACTCACCGGCCATCCAGTACTTCCACGCCGTCCGCCGCACCGGCTCGATCCGGGCCGCGGCACGCGTTCTGAACGTCGCCTCCTCGGCGGTCAGCCGCCAGATTCTCAAGCTAGAGCAAGAGGTTGGATCACCGCTGTTCGAGCGCAATGCGCGCGGGCTGACGTTGACGACGGTCGGCGAGATGCTGGCCCGGCATGTCATGAACGTGCTCCAGGACCTCGACCGCTTCCGCTCGGACGTCGCGTCCCTGTCGGGCACCTGGCGGGGCACCGTCAGCATCGCCTGCATCGAGTCGCTGACGGAATCGGTGCTGCCGGACCTGATCACCTCACATCGCGGCCGCGCCCGCCGCGTCAGCTTCACCACCGAGGTGAAGGGATCGTCGGACGTGCTGGAGGCCCTGAGCCGCGGCGAGGCCGACATCGGCATCGCCATGGCGCTCCGCCATCCGCCGGACTTGCGGCAGGTCGCCTTGAAGCGGTTTCGCCTCGGCGCGGTGGTGTCGCGCGAGCATCCGCTGGCGCGCCGCAAGACGGTGACGCTGGAGCAATGCCTCGCCTTCCCCGTCATCAATGCGCTGCCGGAACTGTCGATCTATCATCTGCTCCAGCCGCTGATCGCACAGCTCTCCGAGACGCCGGAGCCGGCGATTCAGGCCAATTCGATCGACCTGATGCGCGAGCTCGCCGCACGCGGCGTCGGCGTCGCCTTCCAGACCCAGCTCGGCATCGGCCGGCTGTCGCGCGACAGCCAGCTCGTCTTCCTGCCGCTCGACAACGCCGGCAGCCCGGTCTGGTCCGACCTCGGCATCTATGTTCGCGCCGAGCGCACCCTGCCCGCCTTCATCGAATCCTTTCTCCAGGAGCTGGTGCGCGAGCTGGGCGAGCGCGAGCGGCGCGAGAACGCGGCCTATCCGCAGACGTCGTGACGTCGCGGCGCCGCCGCCAAGCCGGCGCAGCGTGGATGCGACCACGCGACCCGTGGTCTTGCGGACTTGCCTGAAGCAAGGTTGCTCCGGCAGCATTCCCGGCCGATGTCGCGCCCGCGAGATCGAGGACGCGCCGGCACACGCCGAACGCCTGAGGTCACTGGGATCCCGAGATGCCGGTACGTTGGCTCAAGCCGTCGCGAGTCCTGAGCATCGAGCGCTACAGCGACTTCGAATCCTTTCGTCCGAGCGAGGTTTTGGGCGGCGGCATCAGCACGCCGCTCGAGCCGCGCGAGGTCTCGCTGCACCGCGCCATCCTGCCGCTCCAGGATGGTCTGTTCGTGCTGCAGCGGACCTTCGCCCGGCGCCTTCAGGCCAACATCGGCACCGATCACGGCGTCGGCCTCGTCATCCCGCTCGCCTCCCACTCGATCGCGAACGGGCGCGAGATCGACAATTCGATGATCGGAATCGTGCGCGGCAAGGTGCCCACCGAGGCGGTCGAGCATCACGCCAACACCTATCTGATGCTGCGCTTCAACTCCGACATGCGCCATCGCGGCTGGGCGGACTACGACACCGGGCTCGAATTCACGCGCCTCAACGACGACACGATGGCGCGCGTGCGCGCGGCCATTCTCGACATGTTCTGCCTGGCCTCGCGCTGCAACGATCCCAGGCAATTCGAAGCCATCGACCGGCCGATCCAGGAAAGGCTTCTCGCGGGGCTCGATGCCGCCCTTGCCCCCATCGACGCTCGACATCTCCGGCGCGGGTCGTACGACAAGCATCGCAAGCTGGTCGCACGGCTGGACGAGGCGGCCACGCTGTCCGGCGGCATCCCGCTGTACAGCGGCGACCTCGCAAATGCGCTCGGCGTCTCCGTCCGCACGCTCCAGAGCGCGACACAGGCGGTGCATGGCGTCAGCCTGCACTACTATCTCAGGCTGAAGCGGCTGTGGTCGACCCGCGCGCAGCTCATCACCGGAGGTGACGGAATGACGGTGAAGGCCGCGGCGCTCGCGAACGGCTTCTGGCACATGGGCGAATTCTCGAAACTCTACAAGGCGACGTTCGGCGAGATGCCGTCCGGGACGCTGGCGCAGGCCCGTGATTTCAAGGACGAGAGCCCGTACCTCTGAGACAGCTTCGGTCAAACGCGCTGCGCCGCGCTCAGCCGTGCCCCACTTCCTTGCGGTGACCGCTCTCGCTGAGGCGATCGACCCAGGCGATGCCGATCGCCGAGATGATGAAGGTCAGGTGGATCAAGACCTGCCACATCACGCCGGTCTCGGTGAAATTGCTGCGCGTGGTGCCGAGATTTCCTGCCTCGATGAAGGTGCGCAGCAGCGAGATCGAGGAGATGCCGATGATCGCCATCGCAAGCTTGATCTTGAGCACGCTGGCGTTGACATGACTGAGCCATTCCGGCTCGTCGGGATGGCCGCTCAGGTTCAGCCGCGAGACGAAGGTCTCGTAGCCGCCGACGATCACCATCACCAGCAGGTTCGAGATCATGACGACGTCGATCAGTCCGAGCACGACCAGCATGATCTGCTGCTCGCTGGCGTCGAACGAGTGGAGGACCAGGTGCCAGAGCTCCTTGAGGAACAGCAGCACGTAGACGCCCTGTGCGATGATGAGGCCGACATAGAGCGGCACCTGCAGCCAGCGCGAGCCGAAGATCAGCTGGGCGACCAGGCCGATCGCCGGCGGCGGCACGGGCGCCGCCGAAGCTGCCTTGGGTTCAGACGTCATGGATCACTCCGGATTGCAGGCAGGAATCGTCGCCTCAGAGACTCGCGATGACGGGCGCGAGCTCGAGCGAGCCGCGATAGATCATCTCGAAGGCAACGTAGACGATGATGGCGAGACCGACATAGGCGATCCAGCGCTGCTTCTGCAACACCCGGCCGAGCAGATCGGCGGCGACGCCCATCATCGCGACCGACAGCAACAGTCCGAACGCGAGGATGTAGGGATGCTCACGCGCCGCGCCCGCGACCGCGAGCACGTTGTCGAGCGACATCGAGACGTCGGCGGCGACGATCTGCAAGGCGGCCTGGCCGAAGGTCTTTCGCGGCGCCGATGCCGCGCTTCCGCCGCCATGGCTGAACGCAAGCGCGCTGCCGTGCCCGGCCTGCTCGCGCAATTCGCGCCACATCTTCCAGCACACCCAGAGCAGCAGCACGCCGCCGGCGAGCAGGAGGCCGATCACCTGCAAGAGCTGGGTCGCGATGCCGGCAAAGACGATGCGCAAGACCGTGGCCGCGACGATACCGACGACGATGGCGCGCCGGCGCTGCCCGGCCGGCAGGCCGGCAGCGGCAAGGCCGATGACGACGGCGTTGTCGCCGGCGAGCACGAGGTCGATCAGGACAACCTGGAGCAGCGCCGACAGCGCGTCGGCGGTGATGAACTCAGTCATGATTGATCAATTTTCGGTGCGGACGGTTCGAGCCATTGCGGCTTGCGGCGTTCGATCCAGTCGAACACCTTCGAGCGGGCGGAGCGCAGCGCCGGCACGTCTTCGGCGAGCAATGCGAGACCGAGCGGCAGCATCCAGACGCCGAGCACCGGCAGGAAGGAGAACACGCCGCCGACGACGAGCAGCGCGCCGGAGGGGATCCTCACCCAGCGGCTGGATGGCTTGAGCAGATAGGTGACGGTGTCGCCCATGCGGGGCGGCAGACGATGGACGAGCCTGTCAAGGCGCGGATCACCGCCGGCCATCTGGCCGGTGGTGCCCGCGGTTCCGGTCGTATGCTCGTCCGATGTCGCGCTCATGCTCACTCCTTTGGGAGGGTGCCTGCCGCACCCGGTCCGACCTGCTTGGCGCGCGGCAATACCAACGTCAGCAGCCGCAGCAGCTTGATCGCCTGCACCTCTTGGGGATGCACGTCCTCGTCCGCGGCCGCAACGCGCTCCGACAGCTCCATCAGATGGGACGAGAGCGGCATGTTCGAGACCGGCCGCAGCGTGTCGATCACCACATTGGCAAAGTCCGGCTCCTCCAAGCGTTCCGCCAGCTCGTCGAACATCGCGAACAATCGGTCGTCGACGATATGCGGCGCCAAACCGCGATCCCTGATGAAGCGGATCACCTCGTCGCGCTCGACCGGCGAGACACGCCGGTCGGCGACCGCGACAAGCGCGCCGGCGATGATCAGCGCCGCCGCAGCCTGCTCATTGAGGCTGGACGGTTCGGCAATCTCAAGTGCGATCGGGTTGGAGTTTTTGGCGTCAGACATCGATGCTCCTCAACGTTGCGAGATGGCCGCGCGGAGCTGCGATGGGGACGATTGGGCCGGAGGGAAACAGAGAAGGCCCGACGATCGGCCGATCCATCGCATTCGCGCGGGACAGGTCATCCGACATCGCGAGGTTGGCCGACATTCGTCGGCGGCCTCGCCAGAGGGGCCCGGATTCTTGTTCTGCTCACAGATAAAGATGGGCCTGTCGGAATCAAGGCGAGGCGACTGCGACCAGCCGCCGCATCGGTTCCATGGTGCCGGATTTGGTTAAGCAGCTTTGCTGATTGTCTCATGTCCCGGACGCGCTGCAACGCCTTCAGCGTTGCGGCGCAGAGCCGGGACCCAGACAGCCACGCATTCGCCGCTGCATGGGCCCCGGCTCCGCAGCGCACCGCTGAAGAAGCGCTGCGCTGCGTCCGGGGCACGGGAGCCTCGTTTGGGCACGCAACTACGTCAACGCCGTCATTGCGAGCGCAGCGAAGCAATCCAGAATCCCTCCGCGGAAAGACTCTGGATTGCTTCGCTGCGCTCGCAATGACGGAGTGTGGGCGACAGCGTCGCCCCCTTCAATTCACCCGCTCGACAAGATGCGCGCGCGAGGGTGACGGATCGAACCGGTCGCCGAAATATTGCGTTTCGTGTGCCACCAGTCCGTCGCGGAATTCCATGATGCTCACGACGTAGGACGGCACGCCGTCATATGTCAGCACGAATTCGCTCACCCAGAGATCGCCGCCGCCGATGATCCGCCGGACCGTGAAGCGCTTGCTATTCGGCTGCACGAAACGGCTCTCCTGAATGTTCCGGCGGCCATGGATGCGCTCGCCCGACTGCGGGTAGTCGAGCACGGCATCCTCGTGATAGATGTCGTGCTCGGCCTCGAAATCGTTCGCGTCCGACGCGTCCCAATGGCTCCGGAGCGCCGCCAATCTGGCTCGATCATCCATCTCGGTCTCCGATCCTGAATGAAACTGTCCGACGCCCTCATCTGATGATGCAGAACTCCGGCGGCAAGGCTCCCCTCGCAACGTCTAACAACGTCCAACGAGCTAACAATTCGATTTGGATGCAGATTGGCGTGCGCACAGGTCTCAGCACATTTGCGACAGATGGAGGTCGGCGGCGGCGTCCTGATTCGCATGTAGGGGTGATGGGAACCATCCTGCCATCAGGCTTGTTGTTGCACCTCACGACGCATCCACTGCCCGACCGGAACCTGCATGTGCCGCTGGATCGCATACCGGGGCGAGACCACCTCGTTCGAACCTTACGTCACCGAGCCCGAGCATTCGCTGATCGCGCAAAGCATCCGCTCGCTCCAGTCCACCGCGGGCTCGAATGGCGACGGGTTCGGGCTCGGCTGGTATGGCGAGCATCCGGAGCCGGGCCTCTACCGTGAAACGCGCCCCGCCTGGTCGGATGAAAACCTGCGCTACCTCTGCCGCCATCTGCGCTCGCACCTCTTCTTCGCCCATGTTCGCGCCGCCACCGGCACGGCCGTGACGCGGCAGAATTGTCATCCCTTCGCCTGCGGCCAGTGGATGTTCATGCACAACGGATTCGTCGGCAGCTGGAACCGGCTGCGGCGCAAGGTCGAGGCGCTGATCCCGGATGCCTATTATCCGTCGCGATTGGGGACGACCGACTCCGAAGCCGTGTTCCTCGCCATCATGGGCGCCGGCCTCGACAACGACCCGCTTCGAGCAACGCAAGCCGTGCTGCAATCGCTCGTCGGTCTCGTCAATGAAGGCCAGCTTCGCGAGCGGCTGCGCTTCACCAGCGCGATCGCCAACGGCAGGGATCTCTATGCGTTTCGCGTTGCGGTCAACGATGCCGCCAACACGCTCTATTTCCGCGAGGCCGGTGGCCAGGTCATCGTCGTGTCCGAGCCGTTCGACAAGGAATCGGACTGGACGGAGGTGCCGCCGAATCACGCCCTGATCGCGCGCGCGTCCGAAAGTGCGAAAATTGTTCCGTTCAACCTTGCAATTTCCAGCGGGTCCGACGCGGAACCCGCCCCCGCCAGGAGGATTATTGTCCGCAGGTAATGCCTTCGCCGGGTGGCACGATGACATTTACTTCGGACGTTTTGAAATTGCTGCGTCTCGATTCCTCCGACGACAAGCAGCACCTCGTCATTCGCTCCGCCGGCGGTCGTGGCAAGGCAGCGGAATATTCATTCGGCATCGAGGAGGAATACTTCCTCGCCGATCGGCGCAGCCTGGAGGTCGCGATCCAGACTCCCAACGAGCTGTTCGAGTCGGCGAACTGGTCGACCGGCGGCCAGGCCATGCGGGAGATGCTGCAATCCCAGCTCGAGGTCGCCACCAACGTTCATGTCGACGTCAACGACGCGCGCGAAGAGCTCCGCTTTCTCCGCCGCGAAGTCGCGAACGTTGCCGCCCAGTACGGCTTCGTGATCATGGCCTGCGGCACGCATCCGACCGCCGTCTGGCGCATGTCACAACCGAGCCCGAAGCCGCGCTACGAGGAGATGATCGAGGATCTGCGCAGCATCGGCCACCGCAACATGATGTGCGGCATGCATGTGCACGTCCAGCTGCCCGATCCCGAGAAGCGCATGGCGGTGATGCGGGCGATGCTGCCGCATCTGCCGCTGTTCATCGCGCTGTCGGCGTCCTCCCCGTTCTGGAACTCGCACAAGACGGGCCTGAAGGGCTACCGCCTGGCGGCCTATTCCGAGCTGCCGCGCACCGGCCTGCCCGAACTGTTCGAGAGCAGGTACGATTACGACGAGTATGTCGGCGCATTGCAGCGCTCCGGCGTGATCCCCGACGAGAGTCACATCTGGTGGGCGATGCGCCCTTCCATGAAGCATCCGACCCTCGAGCTTCGCGCGCCCGACACCTGCACCTTCGTCGACGACGCCGTTGCCATTGCCTCGCTCTATCGCTGCCTGACGCGGCGTCTGTATCGGCGGCCCCATCTGTCGAAAGAGGTCACGGTCGTCGAGCGCGCGATCGCGGTCGAGAACAAATGGCGCGCCCAGCGCTACGGCACCGATTGCATCTTTGCCTCGAAGGACGGGCCGGTCACCATCTCGGAGCTGCTCTCCCGCCTGATCGACGGCATCGCCGAGGACGCGGATGCGCTGAATTGCGCGTCCGAGGTCGAGCATTGCCGCACCATCGTGGAACGCGGCAGCTCGGCGGAATTCCAGCTTCGCGCCTACCGTGAAAGCGGCAACGACATCGCGGCCGTGTCACAATGGATTGCTACATCGACGATATCAGGGACGAGCGCTCCGGCGGGACGCACCGCTGCTGCATCGACATAGCCTCCGCGCAAGCCTTGGGAACGATAACGGCATTCCGGAATTTGCCGTGTCTTGTACAGAGTCCTGTACAGAGTCTTGGAGAAACGCATGACCGACATCACCTGTTGCGCCGGCTGCGGCCGCGGCCTGGTGCCCATCCTGTCCGAGAAGGGCGCGACAGAATCAAGCTGCTTCTGGTGCGAAGGTGTCGATGTGCGAACGATGGAAATGGCGAAGTGGGCGGACAGCCCCTCCGGCAAGCCCGAGCGCAGCGCGCTTCAGTCGTTCGAATGAGCGGCTTCGGACGTCTTGCGGAATTCCTGTGCCTCGGTGCTGCAATGCCTTCCGGCTTGCAGGATCACCATGCTGAGCAGGTGAGCCAGGAATGAAAGTCCGGCCGTATGCGCGATTTCGCGCAGCTCGGTGCAGATCTCCGCAATGTAGCGGGCGGCCTCCTGCGGCCTTGCGTAGCCGTCTTGCATGGAAACTCCCGGGTTAGCCGGACGAGAGCTGCTGTCTCGGTTAAAAGGACAACCTAGGACGCCTAATCCCGCCGAGCCGAATGCGTTCCGCGGTTGCGCCCGGGAGCAGCCATGCCCTGCACGCTGCCGTCAGGGCTTGCCGACAAATTAGACAATTCGGGTCACCTTCGCGAGATCGCGAGGTTCGGCAGGACGGTCGGGCAATCGCGCGCCACGCGCGGTCTAACCTTCGGCGGAACCACTGGATTTTCTGCTACCCGGGCTCGCTATCCCGAGCCGCGGAGGCCATTTGCTGCTGCGCAACCGAACTGGCCCAAAATTCGCAGAGCCGCATGAGGCCCCAAGTCCCCGCCCTCGCCACCAGGGCAGCCGGGACGAGCGGATCAGATCGGAGAATGCCATGAACGTGCATGCTGCGGGCGATCTCAAATACACCGGCCTCACCCGTCCGAATGGCACGCCCCTTCGCTTGAACGATCAGGACTTCGTCGCGATCGACCGCGACAAGAATGCGAAGTTTGAGGCGACCTACCGGCCGCAAGCCCTCTACAATCGCGCCAACGAGGGCTTTCACGCCAACAACGAAACCTTCCTGCTGCACGAAGTCGCGACCAATCTGCCGATCTACCGCCCGGACACCGGCCCCACCGATTTCCATCTTCATCTTCCGCCCGGCGGCTTTCAGCTCGTACTGGTCACCTCGGGCGCGTTCACCTTCGACTACGACGGGCGCTTCTACAGTGTCGGCCCGGGCGCTGTGATGCTGCAAAGCGCGATCGTGCACCGTCAGCTCTTCTACACCTGGTCGGGCCTGTCGACCGAAGAGAATCTGAAGACGCCGCAGACGGTGGTGCCCGATCCGATCTCGATGGGCTATTCGGGTAAATTCCTCGAAGCCTTCATCACTGATCCCACCACCTTTCCGAACCCGACCATCGTCGGTCCGAGCCAGATCAACGAGGCCGAGACGCCACGCGTGGCCTGGAGCCATCCTCTGCATGATCGTCCTGCCGATGCAGGCTTCTGGCTTCAGGACCCGCTGGCGCTGGACGCGCTGTTCAAGCCGCTCACCGATGGCTCGGTCAAATCGGCCATGCCGGTCCATGTGCGCGATATCGGCATCGAGATTCCGAGCGGACATCTCGTCACCGGCCACATCATCGCAACCGACCCGCCCGGCCAGTCGCTGCTGCCGAAGAGCACGTCGGCGGCGGTGGACGGCACCTCGTTTGCCAAGGGCGAGGTCGTGATCTATCGCGTCATCCGCGGCACGGCCGAATTCAAGACCAAGTCCGGCGAGACGTTTGAACTCTCTGCCGGTGACGTGGTGACGGCCGGCAAGAGCTCGATCAGCCTCATTGGCGTCGGTGAGAACACCCAGGTCCTCCGGCTCGGCCTGCTCAAAGGCATGAACGACCTTCGCAGCTGGACCCCGACGCAGCGCGACGAGATCGACGGCCTCGCCGGTCAAATCATCACCCACAAGGACGTCCGTCCCCTGCGCACCGAAGGCAAGCCGGTCGGGTATCTATACGCGTAGCGCACAAAAAACGGCCCGCCGGAGCGGGCCGTAGAGATCTCATTTAGCGCAATGATCCGCCGTAGAGCTGTCGCTCCTTGCGGACCTCTTCGGCGCCATAAGGTTTGCTGGCGGGATCGAACGATTTCCACCCGGCCTTTTGCCAGCTGGTACTGCGGTCACGCAAGTTGACGGAAGACTCGTTCAGGATTGAATCGAGGCGGGACCGATCCGCGTCCGCCACCCGCGCCGACACAAGCGTACCTCCGCGACGGACGCCCTCGGCGTAGGTGTCCGCATCCTCACGCGAAATGCCCGCCTCCGTAAGCGCCCCGACGATGCCGCCGGTAGCTGCTCCGGCGGCAGCACCAACCGCGGTCGCGGCCAGCCAGCCAGCTGCGACGACAGGTCCGAGGCCGGGAATCGCCAGCAAGCCAAGGCCGGCAAGAAGGCCAGCGGTACCACCGACGCCCGCACCGATGCCAGCACCCGTGCCGGCTCCTTCGGCACGATCATCGACACCATCCCGATCGCGGTCCACCTTCTTGTTGGTGTTAAACCAGCTGTCCGAATTGTTGGCGACGATGCTGATGTCCGAGTGCGGCACGCCGGCAGCCTCGAGGCGCTGAACCGCCTGCTGCGCGTTGTTATAGTTGTCGTAAAGACGAGAAATTGTAACGGTCATGTTGTGTCCTTCTTACTTGGCCGAATTGACGTTGCCTTGAAAATCGATGCTGACCGCAGTGGCTGATCCACCCTTGCTGGCCTGTCCGCGCCACACGCCCTTGTCGTCCTTCTTCAATTCGGTGACGTTGGCGTAGCCGGCATCCTCGATCTTCGATTTGGCCTGCTCTTCGGTGAAACTGTTGCGCCCCGCGACGGGAGTGTCGGAGTTGTTTTGGCCGGCACTGTTGACCGCGCCGTTGTTCGGTCCGGACTGCGCCGGCGGATTCTGCGCCGAAGCCGGGGTCGCCGCCAATGCCGCGGCCGCTGTGAATAAAGAAATGCAAACGAAGAGTGATGGGCGTCTCATGATTGTCTCCAGTGTCTAAGGAGTGAGCCAAACCGCCATCAGCACTTTGGTTCCTACCTCTTCGCCCGGTGACGTCGGCTTCGAGATCAAGCGCTGAAGAAGATCATCTCCGTGACCGCTATGATGCGAATTGCAAGTCGAGTTCGCCTTGGCGCGCTTCGAGCGCAGTCTCGACGATGCGTCCGCTCTTGAACATTTGCTCGCGCATTTCGAGGGATCGGCTTGA
This sequence comes from Bradyrhizobium sp. WSM2254, assembly GCF_000472645.1. Lineage (NCBI taxonomy): Bacteria > Pseudomonadati > Pseudomonadota > Alphaproteobacteria > Hyphomicrobiales > Nitrobacteraceae > Bradyrhizobium > Bradyrhizobium sp. WSM2254. The sequence continues at coordinate 32,949 of NZ_AXAB01000019.1, forward strand.
CCGTTTGCCGCGCTGGCAGCACGCGCTTCGCCCATACCGGAATCTCGTGCCCCGAAGGGGTGAGATGGTTGCGGCGAGCTTTCTTCAGGAGCGCGTCTGCACCGGCTTCAAGCGGCGCGGTTGCGCGTCTGAGTCATGAATCGTCGTTGCCGTGCGTGGGATCAGGCTTGCGCGCCTTGCGGCGAAGGTCGCGAGACCGGCGGCGTCACGCCGTCGAGCCAATCCTGCGTGTCCGCGAGAGCGAGCCAGGCATCGCCCATGCGCCTGAACTGCTGGCGCGCCGTGTCGTCGGGAGCAGTGCCTTCCAGGGTGAGGCAATGTCCGGCGTTCTCGCGAAGATGCTCGGACCGGCTCGCTTGGAGATCCGTGCTGCTCGCGGGATCTGCCGAAGACTGCCAGGCGTTCCGGCACACCGGGCACCGCCACTGATTGATGAGTTTCCCGGTGGGCAAATAGGTCGAGTGCACGGGAGCCATGACGAGCCGCCCGCAGGCGGGACAGCCGTCCGCCCCTTGCGGCGGCGGCAATTGGCCGTCGTCCTGAATCACCTTCGCACTCTAGTGACGTTCGAACTTGCGGCAAAGATGCAGAGGATTAAGCAAGACGTTCATTGCGCGCCTCCAGTTTGTGGCGGGAGCGCGGCAGCGTCTCTCTGTCACTGGCGCCTGTGGTGTCTGTGCCAGTGATCTCCTGAATATGGTGTCTCACCCGACATTCGCCAGAGCGCGATCCCGAGAAACCGTTCCTGGCGGCCGGCCAACGGCCGTCATGCGGCCTGCTCGCCGCATCAACTGGGGTTAGGAACATATCGCCACCCCTCCTGTTGCGTCTGCACGGCATGCCCGTGAATGCGCATGCCGTCTCCAAGAATGGAATATGACCATCCGTGCACTTTGTCGGCACGCGCAAAGGCGACGTCCGGGTCGACACGGTTCCGGATCCCAGGAAGGCATCGTCAAGACCACGATGCGACCAGCACGTTAATCCGGAAGAGTCCCTTCCTACTCTCCAACAGCTGGCTGCGGTCAGCGAAAGTGTCACATGCGTATACTGAAAAAGCGTTCGCCGTCGTTGGCAGCGACGACCCTTCATGCTCTCGCCAAATATCCGTTCGCCTCCGCCGTTGTCGCGGCAGCCGGCCTGATGGCTGCGGCCGCGGTCGTCAATCGGCGGCTTGCCGACAAGGCACAACGCGATAACCCGCCACAAGGACGGTTCATCGACATCGACGGCGTTCGCCTGCACTACGTCGAGCGCGGATCCGGACGCCCCCTGGTCCTGCTCCATGGCAATGGCAGCATGATCCAGGATTTCGAGTCGAGCGGTCTGATTGACCTCGCTGCGAAGGACTATCGCGTCATCGTGTTCGACCGTCCCGGCTTCGGCCACAGCCTGCGGCCCCGCAACGTGGTGTGGACGCCTGCGGCGCAAGCCGATCTATTCAAGGACGCGCTCGCGCATATCGGCGTCGAAAAGGCGATCGTGCTCGGACATTCCTGGGGAGCGTCGGTTGCGATTGCCTTGGCAAGCAGACACCCCTCGACGGTCGAGGCCTTGATCCTGGCATCCGGCTATTATTTCCCGACGGCGCGCACCGATGCCATGATGGCGATGGCCGGGCCGGCGATACCGGGATTCGGCGATATCCTCAGCCACACGATTTCCCCGATCCTCAGCCGTCTGATGTGGCCGGCGATGTTGCGGCAGCTGTTCGGACCGAAATCAGTCCCGCAAAAATTCGACGGCTTTCCAAAATCGTTGGCCGTGCGTCCCTCGCAGCTTCGTGCCGGCGCCGCCGAGGCAGCGCTGATGGTCCCTGCGGCAATGCTGTCTGCGAAGACCTACGGCGAGCTGGCTATGCCGGTAACCATCCTGGCCGGCGAGGACGATCGCCTCATCGACATCGACGAGCAGTCGGGCCGCCTGCATGACGAGATCAAGCACAGCAAGATGCACCGCGTCCCGGACGCAGGTCACATGATCCAGCAATCGAACACGGCCGACCTGATGGCTGCGGTCGAGGAAGCCGCCGCCGGAACGTTGCATTGAGACGATGACACCCCTACTCCGCGGCCTGACGGACGTGGCGCGCGGTCGGGGTGCGCATGGTGACGAGCTCTTCGGCCGCGGTCGGATGCAGCGCAAACGTCGCGTCGAAATCGGCCTTGGTCGCCTTCATCTTCACCGCGATCGCGACCGCCTGGGTGATCTCGGCGGCGGCGTCACCGACGATGTGGCAGCCGAGCACGCGGTCGGATGAGCCGTCGACGACGAGCTTCATCAGAACGCGGGTGTCGCGGCCGGACATCGTCGCCTTGATGGGACGGAACGTCGTCTTGTAGATGTCGACGTGGCTGAACTGCGCGCGCGCTTCGGTCTCGGTCAGACCGACAGTGCCGACCTCCGGCTGCGAGAACACCGCAGTCGGGATAGAGGAATGGTCCACCTGCACCTCGCGCTTGCCGAACACGGTGTCGGCGAACGCATGACCCTCGCGGATCGCGACCGGCGTCAGATTGTGGCGATGGGTGACGTCGCCGATCGCATAGATGCTGTCGACCGAGCTCTTGGAGAAATGGTCGACCGCGATGCCGCCGTTCCTCGGGTTGATGGCGACGCCGGCCTTCTCCAGGCCGAGATTGGCGACGGCCGGATGGCGGCCGATCGCGAACATCACCTGGTCGGACGCCACGCTCGAGCCGTTCGACAGGTGGGTGGTGAATTCCTCGCCATGGCGATCGACCTTCGCCACCGTGCAGCCGGTGAGAATGGTGATGCCCTGCTTCTCCATCTCGCTGCGAACGTGAGCGCGGACATCCTCGTCGAAGCCGCGCAAGATGTTGTCGCCGCGATAGATCACGGTGACGTCGGAGCCGTAGCCAGCGAAGATGCCCGCGAATTCCAGCGCGATATAGCCGCCGCCCTGGATCACGATCCGCTTCGGCAGCTTCTTGAGGTGAAACGCCTCGTTGGAGGAGATCACGTGCTCGATGCCGGGGATCGAAGCGCCGTGGTTGGGCGCGCCGCCGGTGGCGACCAGAATGTACTTCGCCGTGACCTTCCTGTCGTTCTCGAGCAGGCGGACGGTGTGGGCGTCCTCGATCACCGCACGGCTCTTGACGATCTGCGCGCCGGACTTTTCGACATTCGTCGTGTAGGCCGCCTCCAGCCGCGCGATCTCCTTGTCCTTGTTGGCGATCAGCGTCGCCCAGTCGAAGCTCATGGACGGGATGGCCCAGCCGAAGCCGGCGGCGTCCTCTATCTCGTGACGGACATGCGAGCCGATCACAAGCAGCTTCTTCGGCACGCAGCCGCGGATCACGCAGGTGCCGCCCATGCGGTACTCTTCCGCGATCGTGACGCGGGCACCGTGGCCGGCCGCGATGCGGGCGGCGCGCACGCCGCCCGAGCCGCCGCCGATGACGAAAAGGTCGACGTCGAATTCAGCCATTGTCCACTCCGACCTTCCTGCCTCGCGTCCTCGTCACATTTCCTTGCCGCGCTTCTTCATCTCGGCGCGAAACGCGCTCGCAATGGTTTCGGAGAAACTCTGCGCCCACGAATTCATGACCTTCATGCTCTGGTCGATGGCGCGCGGCTCGGCTTCGATCAGCTTCTTGCCCAGCGGCGACTTGTAGAAGGCGACGAGGTCCTTGAGCTCCTGCTCGGTGAACTGGGCGGCATAGGCCTGCGCCATGCCTTCGCCGATCTCCTTCTCGCGGCCGGCCAGCTGCTGCGCCACGACCGGCGCCAGCTCGTTGAGGTCCTTCTGGTAGTTGAGGTTCTGTCCGATCAGCGTCGCCTTGACCTTCTCGACCATGCCGGGCACCGCGTTCGCGTACATCGCGGTGGCGTTCTTCATGCTCAGGATTTCCCTGGCCGACGCGATCGCCGCGGGCGAGGCCTTGGGCGCGGCGGCTTGCTGTGCCGCGGCCGGGACCGCGCCAAAAGCCAGCCCCAAGGCCAATCCCAAGGCAAGGCCCGCAGCGGGCAGCAACTTCAAAACGCTCTTCATTCCTAGTCTCCTTTCGGCTTTCGCCGTTCAATCACGCGAATTCCCCGGCCGCCCGCCAGAACAGCAGAGCTGGCCAAGCCGATGAACAACCCATGCTCGACCACGCCTGGGATCACGCTCAACGCCTTGGCGAGGCCGGGCGGATCGACAATACGTCCGAGCTGGGCATCGAGGATCCAGTGGCCGCCATCGGTGACGAAAACGTGGCTGTCCTCCCCGCCCTTGGCCTTGCGGATCGCCATTTGCCCGGAAACGCCGCAGCCGGCAAATGCCGTCTCGATCGCCCGGCGCGTCGCCCCGAGCCCGAACGGGATGACCTCGATCGGCAGCGGGAAGCGGCCGAGCGTCGGCACCCATTTGGTGTCGTCGGCAATCACGATCATGCGATCCGATGCGGCCGCCACGATCTTCTCGCGCAGCAGCGCGCCGCCACCGCCCTTGATCAGGTTGAGCTCGGGATCGATCTCGTCGGCACCGTCGACGGTGATGTCGAGATGGTCGATCCCGTCGAGCGTGGTCAGCGGCACGCCGCAGCGCTCCGCATCGAGGCGCGTCGCCTCGGAGGTCGGCACGCCGATCACCTTGAGTCCGGCCGCGACGCGCTCGCCGAGCAACTCGACGAAATGCTTGGCGGTCGAGCCGGTGCCGAGCCCGAGCTGCATGCCGTCCCGCACCTCTTCCAGAGCGCGCGCCGCCGCCTGCCGTTTCAACTGGTCCATGTTCACGTTTGCGCCCGCCTTTGAAGTCACGAATGCGCCGCCGATCGTGGCCGCTTGCGGCGGCCTATGTAGCCTCGTTTTCCGCGCGGGAACAGGCCTATAAGCTGATCTTATGGCGTCGCCCCTTGCGCCGGCCCGGCCGGACCGATAGCGCTTGGACCATGACCTCCCCTCACACCATCGTCTTCGATCTCGACGGCACGCTTGTGGATACGGCGCCCGACCTGATCACCGCGCTGAATTACGTGCTCGACCGCGAAGGCCTGCCGCCCGTGCCAATGCAGTCGGCCCGCAACATGATCGGCGCCGGCGCCCGCAAGCTGATCGAGCGGGGCCTGGAGGCCGAGGGCCGCACCGTGACGCCTTCGGACATGGACCGGATGACGGCGGATTTCATCGCCTATTACGCCGAGCATATCGCGGTCGAATCCCGGCCTTTCGAGGGGCTGGAGGCCGCGCTCGACCATTTTGCGGCGCGAGGCCATCGCCTGGCCGTCTGCACCAACAAGCTGGAATGGCTGTCGAAGCGCCTGCTGGACCAGCTCGACCTCAGCCGCCGCTTCGCGGCGATCTGCGGCGCCGACACCTTTGGCGTCCAGAAGCCGGATCCGGCCATTTTCCGGGAAACGGTGGCCCGCGCCGGCGGAGAGGTCAAAGCCAGCATCATGGTCGGCGATGCCGGAACCGATGTCGGCGTGGCCCGGCGCGCCGGGGTGCCCGTGATCGGGGTCAGCTTCGGCTACACGGACGTACCGATCGCCGAGCTGAAGCCGGACCGGCTGATCCATCACATGCGCGACCTGCCGGCCGCAGCCCATAGCCTGATGACGGCGCGAACTTCGGCAAGCCACTGAAAGTCCATAAAAATCCTGAAGATACCCCGCGTTAACCAACTATTAACTATGCACATCCCGCCGGTTGCCTGCCCCAAACGACGCTCCTAAGGTCGGTCGGGGATGTGGCGGTTCGTCGCAGTAGAAGTGGATGGTCATGCGTCGTGTCAGCGCGATTGCGTTAGCGGGAGCGAGTCTCCTGGAGGCAACAAGTCTTGGTGGTTGCTCCTCGATGTCCTGGGACATGTTCAAGTCGGCGCCGCCGACGGTGCAGGTCCAGCTCGAATCCAACCCTCCGGGGGCTGACGCCAAGACCTCGCTCGGCCCGGGCTGCAAGACCCCCTGCTCGGTCTCCATTCCCGCCCCCGATGCCCCGTTCACGGTTGCTTTCGCGCTGCCCAAGTACCAGCCGGCGAGCATCCCGGTGAACATCATCAAGAACCCCGGCGATCTCACCACGCCCGCCTCGGTCACCACCGATCCGAATCCGGTGTTTGCGGAACTCCAGCCGGCCACCCCGCCCAAGCCGGTGAGGAAGCCGCACCGGCCGAAGAAGCCGAAACCGGCCGCAGCCGCGCCCGCAGCAGCCGCACCGGCCGCTGGAGACTCGCCCTTCCCCGATCCGAACGCGGGCAAGCGCTGACCTCCGTTATCGGCCCCAATTGTCCTCAGGCACCGCGATGCTTAGATTGCTTCGAGGGCACCGTTGAAGCAAAGATGCGCCCGTCGCCGTCAGTGACAAGGCATTTGGTATGAACGGATCTTCCGCGAATCCCCGCGCAGCGCTGTCGAGCGCCATGACCGATCCGTTCGGGCGGACCATCAGCTATTTGCGTGTCTCGGTCACGGATCGCTGCGACCTGCGCTGCTTCTACTGCATGTCGGAAGACATGACGTTCCTGCCCAAGGCGGACCTGTTGACGCTGGAGGAGCTCGACCGGCTCTGCTCGGCCTTCATCGCCAAGGGCGTGAGGAAGCTGCGACTCACCGGCGGCGAGCCGCTGGTCCGCCGCAACGTGATGACGCTGGTGCGCTCGCTGTCGCGCCACCTGTCGAGCGGCGCCCTCGGCGAGCTGACGCTGACCACCAACGGCACGCAGCTGGCAAAGTATGCCCGGGAGCTTGCCGATTGCGGCGTGCGCCGCATCAACGTCTCGCTCGACACGCTCGATCCCAGGAAGTTTCGCGAGATCACCCGCTGGGGCGAGATCGACAAGGTGCTGGAAGGCATCGAGGCCGCGCGGGCCGCAGGACTCGCCGTGAAGATCAACGCGGTGGCGCTGAAGAACCTCAACGAGGACGAGCTTCCCGAGCTGATGCGCTGGGCTCACGGCAAGAACATGGGCCTGACGCTGATCGAGGTCATGCCGATGGGCGAGATCGGCGCGGGACGGATCGACCAGTATCTGCCGCTGTCGCTGGTGCGTGCGCGCCTTTCCCAGCAATTCACGCTGACGGACCTCGCCGAAAGCACCGGCGGCCCGGCGCGCTATGTCAGCATTGCCGAGACCGGCGGCAAGCTCGGCTTCATCACGCCGATGACCCATAATTTCTGCGAATCCTGCAACCGGGTGCGCATTACCTGCACCGGCACGCTGCACACCTGCCTCGGCCACGAGGATGCCTCCGATCTGCGCAAACCTCTGCGTGCATCGGACGACGATATGCTGCTTGCGGATGCGATCGACCGCGCCATCGGGCTGAAGCCCAAGGGCCACGATTTCATCATCGACCGCCGCCACAACCGCCCCAGCGTCTCCAGGCACATGAGCGTCACCGGCGGCTGAAGATCGGCCCCTCCCCGCTAACCTAAGCTTTTGACGGCGCGTCAATTTGTCCATTTTCCGATTGACGGCACGTGAAGCCACTGATTTGGTGCGACCGCCTTTGCTTGCCCGGCAACATAAGCCGGCCCGCCCGTTGGCGGTCGCGGTCAAGACGGCAAGGCACGAGGGGAGGACTGACGCCGCAATCGCTCCGGAATGCAATCCGTGCGGTCGTGTGCATCTTGCACGCGAGCCGAGCGATGTGTGCTGAAGCCTCCCGTGAAGTGTTAGGCCGCGACGGAGAGAAAGTAAGATGCGTCCATTGCTGGCGCTCAGCAACGCCATCGACGCCCTCAACGAAAAGATTGGGTACGTCTGTAACCTGCTCGTGCTCCTGGCGTGCCTGGTCAGCGCGGCCAACGCCATGATCCGCTACGCCTTCAACGACTCGTCGAACGGCTGGCTGGAGCTGCAATGGTACATGTTCGCCATCCTCGTGATGTTCGGCTCGGCCTACACCTTCAAGCGCAATGAGCATGTGCGGGTCGAGATCTTCTACCTGACCTTGTCCGAGCGGGGCCAGCTCTGGCTCGACATGATCGGCACGCTGTTCTTCCTGATCCCCTCCTGTCTCCTGCTCGCCTATCTGTCCTGGCCGTTCTTCATGCAGGCCTATAGCGTCGGCGAGACGTCGGCCAATGCCGGCGGCCTGATCCGCTGGCCGATCAAGTTCGTGATCCCCGCCGGCTTCGTGATGCTGGCTCTCCAGGGTGTTTCCGAAGTCATCAAGCGTATCGCGGCTCTCCAGGGCTATGTGACGATCGACGCCAAGTACGAGAGGCCGACCCAATGATTACGCTGGAGATGATGCCGCCGTTGATGTTCGGCGGCCTGGTTCTGGCGATGCTGATCGGCTTCCCCGTCGCGTTCACGCTGGCGGCCGTCGGCCTTTCCTTCGGCTTCCTCGCCATCCATCTCGGCTTCTTCGATCTCAACTTCCTCCAGGCGATTCCCGGCCGCGTGTTCGGCAGCGTGCTCTCCAACGAGCTCCTGCTCGCGATCCCGTTCTTCACCTTCATGGGCGCCATATTGGAGAGATGCGGGCTGGCTGAGGACATGCTGGATTCGATGGGCCAGCTGTTCGGCCCGATCCGCGGCGGTCTCGGCTATTCCGTCATCATCGTCGGCTTCATCCTGGGCGCCATCACCGGCACGGTAGCCGCGCAGGTGATCGCCATGGCGCTGATCTCGATGCCGGTGATGATCCGCTACGGCTACAACATGCGCTACATCACCGGCGTGCTCGCCGCCTCCGGCACGATCACGCAGCTGGTGCCGCCCTCGCTGGTGCTGATCGTGCTCGCCGACCAGCTCGGCAAGTCGGTCGGCGACATGTATCTCGGCGCCTGGGGCCCCTCGGTGTTCCAGATCATGCTGTTCGCCGGCTACACTTTCATCCTCGGCCTGATCAAGCCGGGCCACGTGCCGCCGGTGCCGAAGGAGGCGCGCACGTTGACCGGCTGGCCGCTGTGGAAGAAGTGCCTGATGGGCATCATCCCCTCGGCCGTGCTGATCTTCGTCGTGCTCGGCACCATGATGATGGGCCTTGCCACGCCGACCGAAGCCGGCGCGATGGGTGCCGTCGGCGCCATCGTGCTCGCCGCGATCCACCACAAGGACTTCACCTCGACCGACCGCAAGATCTTGATCCTCGGTGTGATCGCTGCCGGCATCGGCACCATCATCGCGATGATGTACAGCGAGAATCTGATCTTCAAGCTCGCCTTCGCCCTTACCTATCTGGCGGTGGCGTGGATCTGCATCCGGGCCGCGCGCATCCCCGACCTGCGCGACCTGATCACGCAGGGCTACCAGTCCACCATGCGCCTCACCTGCATGGTCACCTTCATTCTGATCGGCTCGACCTGCTTCTCCGTGGTGTTCCTCGGCGTATCCGGCGGCGTCTGGCTCGAGCACCTCCTGACCTCGCTGCCCGGCGGCGTCTGGGGCTTCCTGATCTTCATCAACCTCTTCATCTTCTTCCTGGCCTTCTTCCTCGACTTCTTCGAGATCGCCTTCATCATCCTGCCGATGATCGCGCCGATCGCGCAGAAGATCCTCGCCCCCGTGGTGGGACCGGACGCGGCGCTGATCTGGTTCGGCGTGATGCTCTGCGTGAACATGCAGACCTCGTTCCTGCATCCGCCCTTCGGCTTTGCGTTGTTCTACCTGCGCGGCGTGGCGCCGAAGGAAGTGAAGAGCTCCGACATCTACTGGGGCGCGATGCCCTGGATCGGCCTCCAGCTGATCATGGTGATGCTCGTGATCATCTTCCCGGTCACCGTGACGGGCCTGCTTGACAAGCCCCTCAACGTCGATCTCGACAAGGTCAAGATCGAGGTGCCGCAGATCGAGCTGCCACCGCTGGATCTCGGCCCACCGCAGAAGTAGCGGCCATAACCATCGCCGTCATGTTCCGCCTCGGCGGTTCATGACGCGCGCGTCCGCGCACGTGACACGCGCCGCAAACACGGGCATACCGGGCCATCCTCCAACTGATGGACCGCCGCGTATGTCCCGATCCCACCCTGCTCCGTCGCTCACTCCCTTGATCGCATCGCTCTGGCTGGCATGTGCCGCAACGTTTGCGCATGCGGAACCGATGACCGATGTCCATGCATTGGCGCAAAAGGAGCAGCAGCCGCTGCTCGACACGCTGCGCGATCTCGTCGGCATCGAATCGGGCAGCAAGGACATCGACGGCCTGAACCAGATCGCCGAGCGCGTTGCCGGCCAGCTCAAGCAGCTCGGCGGCACGGTGGAGATTTTGCACCCCACCGACATCTATCGCCTCGACGACACGCCCGAGACAATCGGCCCGGCCGTGCACGCCGTGTTCAAGGGCACCGGCAGCAAAAAGATCATGCTGATCGCCCACATGGACACGGTGTACCTGAAGGGCATGCTGAAGGACCAACCGTTCCGCGTCGACGGCGACAAGGCCTACGGCCTCGGCATTGCCGACGACAAGCAGGGCGTCGCGCTCATTCTCCATACCGTGGCGATGCTCCAGAAACTCAACTTCAAGGATTACAGCACGCTCACGGTGCTCACCAATGGGGATGAGGAGATCTCCTCGCCCGGCTGGCGCAGCACCATCACCAAATTCGCCGCGGATCAGGACGCGGTGTTCTCGTTCGAAGGCGGCGGCACCGACGGCACGCTGCGCCTCGCCACCAGCGGCATCGGCTCGGCCTATCTCACGGTGCTGGGCAAGTCCTCGCACGCGGGCGCGCGGCCCGAGGGCGGCGTCAACGCGCTGTACGAGCTCTCGCACCAGGTGCTGCAGATGAAGGACCTGTCCAAACCCGAGCAGGGCCTGAAGCTGAACTGGACGGTTTCCAAGGCCGGCACCAACCGCAACGTCATCCCGGCCGACGCCACGGCCCAGGCCGATGCGCGTGCGCTCAAGGTCGCCGATTTCGACGAGTTGCAGAAGGCACTGCACGAGAAGATCAAGAATCGCCTGCTGCCCGACTCCAGGGTCGAGCTGAAATTCGAGGTGCGTCGTCCGCCCTTGGAAGCCAGCGACGCCTCGCGCCGCGTCGCGGCCTACGGCAAGACGATCTATGGGGAGATCGGACTGTCCCTCAAGGTCGACGAAAAGGCGACCGGCGGGGGCACCGACGCCGCGTTTGCCGCGCTCAAGACCAGCGGAGCCGTGGTGGAGGGCATGGGCCTGTCGGGCTTCGGCGCGCACTCCAACGATGCCGAATATGTGCAGATCAACAGCATCGTGCCGCGGCTTTATCTGGCCACGCGCATGATCATGGACCTGTCCACGGGCAAGCTGAAATAGCGGCCGGATGCCAAACCCGAGTCCACCGCCGGTGAACGCCTGATCCCGATGACCTGGATCAGTTACTATCCAGGACTTGTTTGCTAATTTGCCGGATATGGGCAAATCTCTGTTCCAGGACGGAAGGACGAGCTTCATGAGCAGGCCGGTCAAGACTGAAGGCGAACTGATCGCAATGGCGAGGGCCGAGTTGAAGGTTCACGCCGACTGTCCCGATGGAATGGCGATTTCCATCGTTCGCGATGGCGACTCCTGGGAGTTTCGAGCCAGTGCGGATCAGGCCACTTCCGATCGGCCCGGCTATCCCGAGTGTGTCGCCATGCTGGTCCAGATCGGCGATCACCTCAGCAAGCAGTATGACATCGGGGGGTAGACGGACCTCGAGGCTTCGAACACGCGCGTCGCGATTTCACGACACGTATTCGATCACCATCGTCAGACCAGCTGCGACGCCATCACGACAAGCAACGGAACTGCCGTTTCAAAGAACGGCAGCGCGCTGCGACAGCAGCGCCCTGAAGCCGTTGCTTCGGGGCGCCGCACGCGACAGAAGTCGCGATCAGCTCTGCGACCGCCGCGCCATGAAGATGTCGTAGCCGACTTCCGCGACCTGGAACCAGGCGTAGCCATCGCCGGTGAACTTGGCGAGGGAGTCGTGGACCTTCTTGAAGTTGGCGTTGGTCGCGCCGACTTCGGCGTGCAGCTCCTTGGCGGCCTTGTAGCAGGCCTCCATGATCGGCGGCGAGAAGGCGTGCAGCTTGGCGCCGCCCGCGAGCAGCTTCTTCAATGCGAGCGGATTGGCTGTGTCGTAGCGTGCCATCATGTAATTGTTGGCGTAGTGGCCGGCCTGCTCCAGCACGCTCTGGTAATATTTCGGCAGCGCATTCCATTTGTCGAGATTGACGAAGGCCAGCAGCATCGGCCCCCCTTCCCACCAGCCGGGATAGTAGTAGTGCGGCGCGATCTTGTAGAAGCCGAGCTTCTCGTCGTCATAGGGACCGACCCATTCGGCGGCGTCGATCGTGCCTTTTTCCAGTGCGGGATAGATGTCGCCGCCGGCGAGCTGCTGCGGCACCACGCCGAGCTTCTGGAGCACGCGGCCGGCAAAGCCGCCGATGCGGAATTTCATGCCCTTGAGATCCTCGGGCGTGTTGACCTCTTTCCTGAACCAGCCGCCCATCTGGCAGCCGGTGTTGCCCGCAAGCAGCGAGACGACGTTGTAGCTCTTGTAGAACTCGTTGAGGACTTCCCGTCCCCCGCCCTGCATGTACCAGGCCTGGTTGATGCGCATGTTGGGACCGAACGGCACGGCCGAGCCGAAGGTGAAGGTCGGATCCTTACCGAAATAATAGTAGGACGCGGTGTGGCCGATCTCGCAGGTGGCGTTCTGGACGGCGTCGAGCACCTGGAGGCCCGGCACGATCTCGCCGGCCGCGAAGATCTGGATCTGGAATTTGTTGTCGGTCGCCTCGGCGACCATCTTGCACATCATCTCGGCGCCGCCAAAGAGCGTGTCGAGCGATTTAGGCCAGCTCGTCGGCATGCGCCATTTGATTTCCGGCATCGACTGCGCGATCGCGGGAGCCGCGAGCGTGGCGGCGCCGGCCGCACCAAGTCCTGTGACCTTGATGAAGTCTCTTCTTTTCATGATTTCCTGCCCTGATGGATTGTGATTCTGGGCCTTCTTGCTGAGGCTTGGATGCCAGCATGGAACATTGCAGCGCCGATTTCCATCCGGATCAGGGGGCAGGAGACGAAATGGCGGGCCTTGCCGCCATTTCAATCCTACGACTTTAGGCTTAGACGGCGGCTTGCGTCATGTCCGCCAGCCTGAAGCGCAGCGTGAACTCCGCGCCGCCGCCGGGAAGATTCTCCACCGCAACCGTCGCGTCATGATCGTCCGCCACGCCGCGCACGATCGACAGGCCCAGACCGGCGCCGTCGCTGCGCTGGCGGTCGGCGCGCCAGAAGCGCTGGAAGATCAGCTCGCGCTCGGCGTCCGCGATGCCGGGGCCGCAATCGCGCACGCGCACCACGCCGTCGTCACCGACCTCGACATCGACCGAGGTGTCCTTTGCGGTGAACTTGATGGCGTTTTCGGCGAGATTGAAGATCGCGCGCTGGAGCATCTCGGAATTGCCGTGCACCAGCACCGGCGCATCGGTGCCCTTGAGTGCGATGTCCTTGTGCTGGGCGAGCGCGAACGGCGCGATCGCGCCGACCACCTCGGTGCAGACGGCGCGCAGATCGGCGGTCTCGCCGGGATCGAGCACCAGCGTGTCGAGCTCGGCGATCTCCAGCAGCTGGGCGACGATGCGGCTCATGGCTTCGATGTCGGCATGCAGCGCCTGCCTTGCCGCGCCGTCGCCGAGCGTCTCGATCCGGGTGCGCAGGATTGCGAGCGGCGTGCGCAATTGATGCGCGGCGTCCGCGGTGAACTGGCGCTGCACGCGAAAGCCGTCCTCGAGGCGATCGAGCGCCTGGTTCACGGCGGTGACGAGCGGCATGATCTCGCGCGGGATCTGCTCCGTCGGCAGGCGGATGTCGGTGCGCGCCGGGCCGATATTGCTGGCCTCCTCCGAGGCCTTCCACAGCGGCGCGACCGCACGGCGGAAGATGATGATGTCGGTGGCGAGCAGGATCAGCAGGATCGGGATGGTGATCCACCCGACCCGCCGGAAGAAGTTCGAGATGATGTCGTCGATGATGACGTCGCGATGCGAAAGATCCTCGGCGACGCGGATGCGCACCGTCCTGCCCTCGATCACGCGGCTGACGCCGGCACCGGAAATCGTCTCGGACAAGCGTGGCGGGGCGGTATCACCGGTCTTTCGCCGCGACGAGAACAGCACACGTCCGTCGGCATCGCGAATGTCGTACTGGTAGCGGCCATAGGCCTCCGAATAGAGGCCCCTCAGACTGTCGGGCAGATTGAACGTCAACGTGCCGTCCGGCTGCGGGACGATGCGCTCGGCGAGCACCTCGGCCTGGGCGCGCATGGCATCGCGATGCAGCTGGTCGACCTCGGAGTTGAGCAGCCAGAACAGCACCAGCGGCAGGAAGATCGCAACCACTGCGACCGCGACGATGTGCAGGAATACGATGCGCGAGATCAGCGATTTGAACGTCGGCCTGGCGAATGACCGGGCGGCGGACACGCTATTTCTCCTCGGCCATGAGATAGCCGACGCCGCGGATGGTGTGGATCACGACCTTGGCGCCGTGTTCGCTGAGCTGCTTGCGCAGCCGCGAGACGTAGACCTCGACGGCGTTGGAGGCGACTTCGCCCTCGAGGCCGAAGATGTGGTCCTCGACGTTCTTCTTCGGCACCACCCGCCCCTGCCGGCGCAGCAGGATCTCGAGCACCGAGGCCTCCCGGGCGGAGATGATCCGCGGCTGGTCGTCGATGAAGATCTGGCGGCTCTCGGTGTCGTAGACGAGGTTGGCCAAGCGCAGCGAGCGGCCGAGCAGCTGGCCCGGCCGGCGCAGGATCGCCTCCAGCCGCGCCACCAGCTCCTCCATCGCGAATGGCTTTGCGAGATAGTCGTCGGCGCCGCTGCGCAGGCCGTTGACGCGGTCCTGCAAGCCGCCGCGCGCGGTCAGCACCAGGACCGGCAACGGCTCCATCTGCCGGCGCAGCTCGCGCAGCACCGACAGGCCGTCGCCGTCGGGAAGGCCGAGGTCGAGGATCATCGCGGCATAGCTGACGCTGCCGACCGCCTCGCGCGCCTCGGCCGCGCTGCTCACGATGTCGCTCTCGTAGCCGGCCGCCGACAGCCCGCTGGCAACCAGCCGCGACAGCTCGGCATTGTCCTCGACGATCAGAAGGCGCATCGCATTTCCCGCCGGATGTTCCGGTGTCACAGCACGGCTCGCGCCGCATCTGCGCTCTCTTCCCCCATTCGTCCGGTTTCGGCCAGCGAAAAAACGCCGGGCAGGCCGGCCTCCCGCCCCTGTCAGGTCCATGTAAGGCGGTCCGGCGCGAGCTCGGGACGCAGAGGGCGTCGGATGGATCCCGGCTCCGGCTAGGGAGCTTCCGAGGCGCGCGCGAACGGATTGCCATACACGGAATAGGCCAGCCAGGTCAGTTCCTTCCGGTTCTTGGCGGCCTCGCGCGCGGCACGGACGGCATCAACCAGCGCATCGCCCTGCTTGAGCGAACGATAGAACGCCTCGGCAAAGCTGTAGGCCAGCTTGTCATCGACCGACCACAGCGCGCCGACCAGCGCGCCCGCGCCGCGTTCGGAGTACGGCCGCAGGAATGCATCGACGAAACCGGCGACACCTCCGCCGATGCCGCGCCCGGCGCGCCCGGTCTGACAGGCGTTGATGAAAACGATCGGATTCGGCCCGCTCTCCGCGAAGCGGGCAAACGCCTTGACCTGATCCGCCGAGAGCGAGTCCTGCGCAAAATTGCCGTCAACCTCGGTACCCGTCATCAGCAGGTCGGCCGTCATCACCGCGCGCTGTGCCGCCTCGCCATGGCAGGCAAAGTGCAGCACGTCGCATTCCCTCGCATCCTTCTGCAGGAAGCTGGTCACGGCGATGCTCTCGGCCGGCACCTCGCGCGGGCTGCCGAAGAGCTTGACCAGCATCTGGCGCTCGGCATCGGCGCCTTCGAGCCGCAGACCAGGATCGACATAGGCCGGGATCACGTAGTTGACGCGATCATTGCCCATGGCGAGCTGCGGACCAGGCCACGGCGTGCTGTGCAGCCAGCGCACCAGCCCCCATTCCGCGAGGAAGCCCTTCCCGTCAGGTCCGGACTTCCGGTCGTTGATGTAGAGCAGCTCCCAGGGAATGAACGGCTCCTCCGAGATGACTTGGATCGCGCGGATCGCATCGCGGTGGGTCCACAACGCCTCGCGGACCCTGTCCGGCAACAGCTCGTTTGCCATGACGATTCCGTTCGCCTGCAGGCGCGACAGGAACTGGTCGTACAAGCGGTTCGTTGCAAGCCACGAGCTCTCGATGCCCTTGAATATCTCCGCAACATAGACATCGCGGGAGAAGCCGCCCGGAAGCGTGCGCGATTCCGAAACCGCGATGTTCGGGTCGACGCAGGCAAGATCGAAGCGCAGCGTCACCTTGCCGCTCTCCACGATCTCGTAGATCCGCAGCACCGCCGGCTCGTCCGGATGTGCCGCCATGGCCTGTCCGACCTGGCCCCGGCGCAAGGTCTTGCTGTCGGCGTCGACGAACACAGGGGCCAAGGCAAATGACGCGAGAATGCGCGGGCCCTGCCGCGCTTCGACAAGGATGTCGGCCGCGCCTTCCGCGGCGCCCTCCACGACGAACCGAAGCGACTCCGCTCTGCGGTCCTGCGGCGTGTCGATCTCGACGGTGGTGTCTCCGATGACCCGGCAATTCTTGCGCGCGATGATTTCGACGACGATCTTGCGAGCCGTATCGACGTTGACCGGCGCATCCAACGCGGCCGAGGCCGGGCTCTCGGCGGCCTGGATCTTCTGTCGGGAGACCGTGACGAACAGCGGGACCGGCTTCTTCGGCGGCGGGTGAGACTCGATCTCCGCAGCGAAATAGCAGGCGGCGGTTCGTGACCCGGGCGACGTCGATGCCGGGGGCGGCGTGTCAGTTGCGGCAGGCGCCTCCTGTGGCCCGGCTGGCCTCGCCGAAGGAGCGGAGCGCGATCGCGTCCGTCGCAATGTGAGCGTGTCCGACATGGAGCCGGATCCGGAGCTTTCCCATTCGCGAGCAGCCGGACTGGATTCCTGCAGGCGTTCGACGATGGACGCCACTCCCCGCCTCGATCGCCGCGCCGGCGCCTGCAGGTCGATTTGTTCCGGGACCCGATCAGGACGAGGTTCACCAATATCCAGCCACTCGCTCAATTTCGAGGGCACAATATCCGTCGCAAAATACGTGGTGTGAAAGACGTCGTCCGTATCGCCGAAAGCAAACGTCGCGTCCTTCGCAAGGCGCGGGCCACGGGTACCGAACGATGTCATCGACGCCGTATCCACCACCAGATCGTTGTCGAGCTGGAACAGGCGATTTGTCACGCGATCGGCAATGAACTCGGCGAACTCCTTCGTCACGCCCTTGTCGGGTGCGACCTGCGCCACGAAATTCGACGTGATCGCATAATAGGCTGCGAGCCTGTCGAGAGGACCGGCCGCTCCGTTCAACTCCCTGACGAGATCGCTTGTTGGCCGCATCGCGGCAAGTCCGGGCACCCGGCCCTCGTCGATGGCGACTTCGGAAAACGCCTGGACGAAACGGCCGACGGTCTTGATCCCCTGCGACACGACGGGGCTCAGCGCTGCCCCTCCTGCGAGGAATGAAACCGCGCGGACGCCGGCCATGATCCCGTTGGTGTAGAGGTCGATCATCGCCGCCCAGTTCTCGGGCTCGGCCAGATGCGTTCCGGCATTGGTGCAGCCGACAAAGATGGCCTTGCCGAACCGGATGTCCGGCCGCTTGTCCGCAAGCAGGTTTTCGGCCACGCGATAGACCAGTGCGCCGCGACTGTGGATGACGGCGTCGATCGAGGAATTCGCGGGAATGCCGAGCGCCTGCAGTGCGGCAACAAGAGCTGCCGCATTCTCTCGGGGGGCAACCGTCAGCGTCTTGTGATCGAAGCCGAGGACGGCGTCGTAATGCGCACTGGCCTTCGACAGGAACGTCTTCCCGCCGTCGGAACCGGCAAGCTGCGCGAAGCCGCTCGCCGTCGACGAGAACGTGCCATGCACCATGAGCAGGATCTTCAGCGGGCGGTCCTGCGGCAGTCGAGGACGCGCCGAGCGCGCCGGTGTCCATGCGGCCGGATCGAGCCCGGCCATCACCACGATGCCCTCTTCCCTGTCCCCCTCGATATAGTCGGTCGCCACATCGATCGCCGTTCGGGCGGCAAACTTCAGCACGTAGGCACGGACCGGATCGATCAGCTTGTCGGACACCCAGTCGAGAACGGGGCCGCGCTTGCCGCTTGCGGCGGGCGTTCCGCGCGCCGTCCCCCTCGTCCCGGCCGTCAGAGGAAATACCAGAACTTGTCCACCTCCACGCCGCCTTGCCGGTTGGCCCGCCGGCTGCGGATAGGTCCAGGCATAGACACCGCCTGCTCCTTCGATCAGGACCATCGCCCTTTCGGACGGGCCGACTTCGACCTCGATCTGCGTCGGCGTCGACGCGTCCCGTCGCAACGCGCGAGTTCCCGGGCGCGTCGGCACCATCTCGACTTCGGCGGCGATGGTGAAGTCGGACGCCGACAACGCCCCCCTGAGCTGATCGGCGCCACTGATCTGGCTTGCAGTCCCACGGCGAAATCCCCGCCGGACAGGACCGTCCTGAACGATCCTGATTTCGACATCGTCGGGACCACGAACCACGATCCCGTTCGCTACTTCGAGTTCAGCCATGACTTCGCCCCTGTCCAGACGGTCTGCTTCGTCGCGTCCTCGTGTGCCGCTCGGGCTTGCGGGCCCGGCGTGAAATCAAGTCCTGACCTGCGTGCTCGGCTGAGACGCCGGCGCCGCCCATTCGAGCCGATTGCCATTGAGCGCCGACGACTTCCGGATCAGCTTGTTGGCCTCGATGTAGGCTTCCGCGGTCGACGGCACGAGATAGCCCATGACGAAGCCGAGCAGACCGAACAGAGCGACGATGCTCCCGTACACCAGCCAGGAGATGTACGGCATGTTCAGACCGAAATGCCTGCTCACCAATGTGAAGCCGATGAGAAGGCAGACCATGGCACACGCCATCACCACCGCATGGGTCGCGCCGTCCCTCAGCCTTGCCTCGTGATAGTCCAGTGCATCGGCCCTCAGCCGCACGTCGAGAAGAATGCTCAGGACCAGCGTATTGGTCAGGAAGACCAGGGACAGCAGCGAGCTCGCCGCAAGCGGATGACCGCTCGCCAGCCAGCCGGGCGCGATCGGGATCGTGCTGTAAGTTATCCAGAGGACGGCGTTGCCGGCCAGATAGGACAATGCCCCGAAGACCACGTAAGAGCGCCACGGCAAGGCGTACAGCGAGGGACGCGCGAAATTTGTCGAGGTCTTCGGATAGATCGCAAAGAAGATCGAGATCGTGAGGGCCACCGCATGTGCGGCGGAGGAGAGCCCTCCGGTCAGCGAGCCGACTTCATAGTTCTTCGACAGGTTCATGAAGAACAGCGGCAAGACGGAGACCACGAAGTCGAGCACGAAGATGATCACCAGGGGCGCAAACGGCAGCGGCTGAGGGAGAACGGTCTGATATCCGAAGCTGGAGATCAGCTCAGTCCGTGAGTCGCGCCTGTCGACCACCGACAACGTCGCCTCGGCCAATCGACGCTGGTACGCGACGCGCAGGTCCTCGCATTCCTCCACGATGAAATCGGAAATCTCGAGCACCAGCTCCACCGCGTCCACATCCGACACCGTGATGTCCTCGGTCAGCAGGAGCGCACGGGCCGACCGTCGCAGCATTCGTCGATATTGCTTTTCCATCTCGTCGAAGGCGGCCTTGCGGGCGCGGAAAAATCTCGCGAACCGCTTGTTCTCGCGCAGTTCGACAAAACTGGTATGGAGGGAAGCGACCTGCTTGATCATGCTTGCCGCGCCGACGGCGAGCACCTGGTTGTCGTCATTGAGCGCCTTCTCGATCAGCCCGGCGGGAACGCCATACCCTGCGAGCTCGCGCTGCAGCTCGGGCGCCGCCCGCTCCGTCACGCTGATGGGCGACCGCGCGATGGCGACGATGACGGTCTCCACGGCCTGTGGGTAGCGGGCCAGCGTCTGCATCATGCTCCGCAGAAAATCGATCACCCAACCGAGCAGCGGCAGGTGGGGCGCCAGCACCATGAAGGCGATCGTCCCCGGTATCGCAACGAGAAGTTCGACTCCGCGGGACATCAGGATCGCGACGAAGAAATAGAACACCACCGAAATCGTGACGTAGCCAACGACCGCGAAATAATAGCGATCGCGCATCACGGCATAGCGAATGTCCGCGGTTTGGAAGGGCGCGTGAAAGTCGATCGCGCTGACGATGCAGATCGCGATCGCACCGAGGCAGAGAGCTACGATCGAGTGGTCAAGGCCATGCATGGATGAAAACTCACTCCGATCCGGCCCGGTCCACGAAAATTTCCCCGTCGAGGCCGCGCATATAAAGCACCGGCGAAATCCATTCGGCGAACTGCCGCGCCTTCAATTCAGCCCGGGTATGCGCCAGCGCGGACTGGATCGATACGTTTTCCGCCAGGTAGGTGTAGAAAGTATCGGCGAACGCGAGACCCATATTGTCGCTGATCTCGAACTGCATGGCGATCACGGCGGGCACGCCTCCCTGAATGAGCTCGGCGGCGGTGCTCGAGAACAGGGAGCCCGGTTCGCCCTGCGCGCCGCTGCAGGAGTTCAGGACGACGAGACTCGGCGTTTGACCGGGCTGGGTCAGGAACGCCTTCAGCGAGTCGGCATAAAGCCTGATGCCCTTCGACCCGCCCTCCTCCTGGACCACGATGAAGCCCATCTGCCGCTCGGGATCGTGGCCGCCATGCCCGATGAAGTGAAACAAGTCCCACCGCTTGCCTTCATCTCCCCTCAGGAAGCGGCGGTTGAGATCCCGCGCCTTTGCCGAGGGGATCCAGGACAGCTTCATCCGCTTGCCGTCGTTCAACTCGCTCAGCGCCTTCTTGATCGCGACCTGCTCGGCATCGACCTCGATCTCGTCCAGCGGGAATCCGTTCAGGACCTTGACCCGCGCAGCCATGCCCAGCATCCGTATCGGCCTTGCTGCGCACGCCCGGCGCTCCTCGACATAGTCGTCGACGGCGCGCATGAATGGCGTGCTTTGGGACGTCGTCACGTAGAAGCGGTTCTTCTTGTCGTACATCGTCTCCCAGGGCACGTAGGCGAGCGTGGGATCGGTGACCCGCAGACGGATCAGGAACGGCTGATCGTCCTTTCGCGCCGCATGGGAACATTCCTGATAGAGCTCGAGGATCTTGCGCTGAAAGATGAACTCGAAGAGTTGCGATCCGACTTCCTGCACGATCCGTTCGTCCGATCCCGAGGTCAGACTTCCGGCAGCGTCACGGAGAGCGGGTTTTGCCTCATCACCACCGCCTGCCGCGGCCGCATTCTCGTTTCGCGCGCGCATCGCCACGTCGGCGCTGCGCGCGGCAGCGCACTGGAGAATTGCTTCCTGCAATGGCCTCAGATTCTGACGAAAACTCGGCTTGAGCTTCTCGACTTCAATCTCGCGGCACGTTGAATTGTATTCCGCGACGATACGGCAATGACTATCGCCACTATCTTCAATGGTCAGATTGAAAACGACTTTCGCCACGACGCAACCCTCAGCCGCGCACATGCCAGCGCAAAAATCTCACGCCTACTCAAAGTCTATACCGGACAGAAAAGCGCGCAATGGGCGAGTAGCGGTTGTAATGCCGCACATCTGCACGCGCCGACCGCCCGGGGATCGGCGCAAGCCGCACCCCGCGGTGTCCGTGCCGTTCTCCGCATCTACGGGTGCCTGCATCTCGCCGGTCACCCCGCTTTTCCGCCCAGGACGCGCACCATCCATGGTGCACGCCTGATTGGAATCAAATCGAATGATCGTCAAAACGACGCGGAACCGGCGTTCAGACCTGCCGCTCGTAGCTTGCGCGCCCCAGCCGCGGCTCGCACACCGCTTCGCGGCGATCGGCGCGGAGCGGAAGCTTGCCGGCTCCTGGGCTTTTCTAGAGCCTATTCTCCGGCACGATTGTGAGCGGTTTCACATCTCCCGTTTTGTTGATCCCGCCCGACTGCTTTGAGCTGCGCCGGAACCGAGAGCATCGTGCAGGCCGCAGGCTATGCCGCTGGAAGCTTCACG
Source organism: Bradyrhizobium sp. WSM2254 (assembly GCF_000472645.1). NCBI lineage: Bacteria > Pseudomonadati > Pseudomonadota > Alphaproteobacteria > Hyphomicrobiales > Nitrobacteraceae > Bradyrhizobium > Bradyrhizobium sp. WSM2254. Next base: position 54,968 of record NZ_AXAB01000019.1, read on the forward strand.
CCTGTCAGCTCCCGCAGTCCGGCGATGAGGGCGTCCTGGAATGTCGGGTCGGTCGCCTCACCGGCCGGCTGCTCCTGCCGGAGGTGATGCCAGTAGCGGCCGCTCACCAGCGCAGCCGGCTCTTCGCTGACGGCAAGCCAGGACTGCGTCTGCTGTCCGGTGTCGAGATCCACGGGGGCACCCGCACCGCCCATTTTGGTGCGCACCCAACCGGGATCGACCGCATTGCTCAGGACGCGCGGCCAGCGCCGTCCCAGTGCGTAAGCCAGCGCGACCGCGTGCAGCTTGCTTTCGGCATAGGCCTTCGCCGCATCCCAGCTTCGCTTGGTCCAGTCGAGGTCGCGCAATGAGCCCTCGCCGCCGCGGTGCAGACCGCTGCTGAGATAGACCAGCCGCTTCGGCCGCGCGATCAGGGCCGTCAGCATGTACGGCGCCAGCGTGTTGATTGCCAGCGTGCCGGCGTGCCCCTCCGCTGTCGCGCCGCGGCTCCGCTCCGTGTAGACGCCGGCATTGTGGATGATCGCGTCCATGCGTCCGATCGCGTTGACCTGGTCGGCGATGCCCTTCGTCTCGACGGCGCTCCTGAGGTCGCCGACCACGATCGCCACAGCATGCGAGGCGAAGTCCGCAACCGCCGCGGCGCGATCAGCCGATCGCGCGTGCAGCACCACCCGGTGGCCCTGATCGAGCAGCGCTTGCGCCGCCGCCCGGCCAAGACCATCCGTGCTGCCTGTGATGAAGGCGATCGCCATGCGCAGCTCCCTTACTCCCTGGCAGAACGCAAGCCCGACATAGCGGCTCTCTGCGCGCCTAATCCCCTGCGATATTGTTTCGTCGCCGACCTTCTCCATCCAGTCAACGTTTTTGCCGCCGGAGGATCCCTGGATGGCGATCTGGGTCCCCTCCGTCGTCGGCGACGCCCCGTGTGACGTGAGGCATGGCCCGGCTTCGATCTCCTGGCTTCTTGCCGGTTGCCCCAAGGTCGTCATCGATGGCTGGCGAGTCGCCTCGGAACGCCGAAAAATCTCTTGATCGAAACCTCTGCGTGATCATGATTGATGCGGTTAGAGGATCATTTGAGGGTACAATGAGAAGGTTGCTACTTATTTCTTTTGTGCTTGCTGCTGATGTCATGGTCGGCCTTTGTACGGCTGCTGCACAATCAGCCGTTGACCTTTGTAACCGAGGAAGTGTCGACGAAGTGATCGCTGGTTGCAGCACAGCCATCAAACAGAATCCGAAGAGTCAAAACGTGTCGATCGCCTATCACAACCGTGGATCGGCTTGGAGCGCCAAGGGCGATTACGACAAAGCCATCGCTGATTTCGACAAAGCGCTAAGGTTGAATCCGAAGTTGGCGTCCTCTTACAGCAATCGTGGTCGAGCCTGGGCGATGAAGGGCGACTACGACAAAGCGATCCCCGATATGAACGAGTCGATTCGGCTGAACCCGAAGGATGCGGTCGCCTATCAAAATCGTGGCACGGTTTTCTACCACAAGGGCGACTACGACAAAGCAATCGCCGATTGGAACGAGTCAATTCGGTTGAACCCAAGGGAAGCGACGGCTTACAGCGGCCGTGGCTCGGCTTGGATGGGCAAGCGTGACTACGACAGAGCAATCGTTGACTTGAACGAGTCGATACGGTTGGACCCGAAGAATGCGATTGCTTACAGCAATCGTGGTCTGGCTTGGACCGGCAAGAGTGGTTACGAGAATGCGATTGCTGATTTGAACGAATCGATCCGGCTCAACCCGCGGAATGCGGTTAGCTACAGCGTTCGCGGTTTGGCTTGGAGCTTCAAGGGCGATTACGACAAGGCGATCGCCGATCTGACCGAATCGATTCGGTTAAATCCAAAGCTTGCCAATCCATACAATCATCGTGGAACGGCGTGGAGCAAGAAAGGCGATCTGGACAAAGCGATCAGTGATTACAAAGAAGCTGTTCGGCTGAACCCCGACTACGCGGTTGCACAGGAAAATCTCCAGTTAGCGTTAGACAGGAAACAACGAGCGGATTTACGCAACTCACCCGCTGAAGCAGCGGCACCAAATGATGTTGGGACGCCTCCTGCTGCGGCGCCTTCGGGCGGAAAACGTGTGGCGCTCGTTATCGGCAACAGCAAGTACAGAAATGTGCCAGCGCTCGATAACCCAACACGTGATGCAGAACTCTTCGCACGAACGCTGCGTAATGTTGGTTTTGACGAAGTGACGATCAAGCTCAATCTATCTCGGGCAGAGATGATGGCTGCGCTTAAAGATTTCCAGAAGACGGCTAAAATGTCTGACTGGGCGGCCATCTATTTCGCAGGGCACGGAATAGAGGTCGGTGGCGTCAACTATATGGTTCCGATTGACGCTCAAATGACAGACGAGAACAGCATCTCAAATCAAATGGTCAATATGGAATACCTGCTGAACGCCGCTGAAGTCAGCAAGAAACTGCGATTGGTTATTCTCGATGCATGTCGCAACAATCCATATGCAAAGCAGGTTGGTGTAGCATCGGCATCCCGGGGCATTGACGGGATTGGTTCTTCTGTCATTGGGCAGGGACTCGGTCGTATAGAGCCAGAACCCGGAACGCTGGTCGTCTACTCCGCGAAACATGGCGAATTTGCTCTTGATGGCGATGGCAAAAACAGTCCATTCGCAGAGGCGTTGGTGAAGAGAATGGAGCAGAAGCCTGCGATAGAGGTGCGAAGGCTGTTTGACTTCGTTAGAGAAGATGTCGTCGAGGTAACGCGTAAACAGCAGCAGCCATTTGCATACGGCTCCCTTTCCGCGAAAGACGATTTCTTCTTTCTCAGATGAGCTCAATGGCAGAGATCGTGGCGGCACTTGCTCGTGCCACCTCTCCGATAATCGCTAGTGAACATCCGGCAGAGCTGTCTTCAGTAGGTCGCCACCGAAGAGTTCGTAGATCAGCAGCGAGGTGACGTTGCATTGTCCTGCCGCTGGATTGTGCGCCGTCCATTGGCTGGCGGTCGACAACGACCATGCCTTGCGCAGCGCGCGTTGAATCTCGGCTGGCTCGAAGCTCATCGTCGTCACCCCAACGATCGGCGCCGTGCGCCAATTTCGGATTATGCGATGATTGCTTTCTGCCACTGTTTTGCCCGACGAGTCAAACCGGTTCGCTGCCAGGCGGAGCCCAACTCCATCCGCCCGTCATTGCGAGCGGCTTGTCCGCCGAAGCTCAAAGAGCGAAGGCGGAAGCGAAGCCATCCAGGATCTTTCCGCGGAGGGACTCTGGATTGCTTCCCGGAGCCTGTCATCGGGCCGCGCCTGGCGCGGACCCGTTGGCTCGCAATGACGGTGTCGAAGCAGATGCGCGTGACGATGTCGTTCCGGTCGCCGCCGGGCAAATCGCCGTTTTGGCGCCGGCTGCGCGACGATTGCCGCTTCCCGCTGAAATGCGCCGGCATGTCAAATTGTTAGCAGCATCCGCCGGGCAACGTGCCCTCCCCCCATTTCTACTGTGCATGGGGTTGTTTTCGACATTTCTTGTTTCGGCACCTTCGGATGCGCCCGCAGCAAAGAAAAAACCCGGCCTCGCGAAGGAGGCCGAGCTCTGTCGTCTTGCGACTTGCTCGAAAGATCAGCCGCGGGTGCGCGAGCGGATCATGAAGCTGTCGTAGGTGTATTCGGCGACCTGCCACCACAGATATTCGTCGGAGCGGTAGGCCTGCATGGCGTCGATCGACTTCTTGAAGTCGGCGTTCTTGGCCGAGATCTCCGCCCACAATTCGTTGGTCGCCTTGAGACAGGCTTCAAGCACCTCGTTGGTGAACGGACGCAGCTGGGTGCCGCCGGCAACCAGTCGCTTCAGCGCAGCCGGGTTCTGCATGTCGTAGCGCGCGGCCATCCAGCTGTTGGCGTTGGCCATCGCGTTGGTGAGGATCGCCTGGTAGTTCTTCGGCAGCGCATTCCACTTGTCGAGGTTGGTGAAGGCGTGCACCATCGGGCCGCCTTCCCAGAAGCCCGGATAGTAGTAGTACTTGGCGACCTTGGCGAAGCCGAGCTTCTCGTCATCGTAGGGGCCGACCCATTCGGCGCCGTCGATGGTGCCCTTCTCCAGCGCCGGATAGATGTCGCCGCCGGCGAGCTGCTGCGGCACCACACCGACCCTCTGAAGCACTTGGCCGGCGATGCCGCCGATGCGCATCTTCAGGCCGGAGAGATCCGCAACGGTCTTGATCTCCTTGCGGAACCAGCCGCCCATCTGGGCGCCGGTGTTGCCGCAGGCGAAGCCGATCACGTTCGACTTCTTGAAGAACTCGGTGCCGAGCTCCATGCCGCCGCCCTGGTACCACCAGGAGTTCTGCTGGCGCGCGTTGAGGCCGAAGGGCACCGAGGCGTAGATCGCAAAGGTCGGGTCCTTGCCGACATAGTAGTACGAGACGGTGTGGCACATCTCGACCGTACCGTTCGAGGTCGCGTCGAGCGCCTGGAGGCCGGGCACGATCTCGCCGGCGGCGAACACCTGGATCTGGAACTTGTTGTCAGTCATCTCGGCGACGTACTTCGCCACCTGCTCGCCGGCGCCATAGATGGTGTCGAGCGACTTCGGGAAGCTCGAGGTCAGGCGCCACTTGATCTCGGGCGAGGATTGCGCGATCGCCGGCGAGGCCACCGCGGCGGTCGCCGCCGCGCCTGCTGCCGACACTTTCAGGAAATCACGACGCTTCATCTTCAGGTCTCTCCTTGCTGGGGCGTTTCCCCGAACTTCCTCTTTGCCGCCGCTCATTCCGGCGACGCGCTTGGCCCGCGTCGAACCGAAGGGGCTTGACTGCTGTGGGCGTTTAACACGGAAGCCCCGCCTGCGGAACGCGACATTGGCATGACGGGGCTCTACGAAAGTCGCATGTCCCCAATGGATTGGCCGCGTCTCGCTCAGGCCGCCGCGATGACGCCCTTGAGCTGGTCCCGGACCTGGCCCGCAATGGCGCGGTAGATCGCCGCATGGGGACCGTCCGGCTCGCTGTCGACGACGGGATTGCCGGCGTCCGAAGTGGCGCGAATCGCCATGTGCAGGGGGATCTCGCCCAGGAACGGGACTCCGAGCTTCTCGGCCTCGTGGCGCGCCCCGCCATGGCCGAAGATGTCGGATTTCGTGCCGCAATGCGGGCACTGGAAGTAGCTCATGTTCTCGACGATGCCGAGCACGGGCACGTTGACCTTCCGGAACATCGCAAGCCCCCGCCGCGCGTCGATCAGCGACAGGTCCTGCGGGGTCGAGACGATCACGGCGCCCTTCAGCGGCACGTTCTGCGCCAGCGTCAGCTGGGCATCGCCGGTGCCGGGCGGCATGTCGACGACGAGCACGTCGAGCTCGCCCCATGCGACGTCGCGCAGCATCTGCGTCACCGCCGACATCACCATCGGACCGCGCCAGATCATCGCGGTCTCTTCCTCCACCAGGAAGCCGATCGACATGATCGCGAGGCCGAAGCGCCGGAGCGGAATCATCTTGCGCTCGGCGTTGAGCTCCGGCTTGTCGTGCAGGCCCGTCAGCCGCGGCACCGAGGGGCCGTAGATGTCCGCATCCAGAAGCCCGACCTTGAGGCCGAGGTCGCGCAGGCCCAGCGCCAGATTGAGCGCGGTGGTCGACTTGCCGACGCCGCCCTTGCCGGAGGCGACCGCGATCACCGCAGCGACGCCCGGAATCTCGGATTGCCGCGCCATCGGCGATTGACCGCCCTGCGGCGGCTTGTGGGCATGGACCGGCTGCACGCCGGGCGTGCCGCGGCTTGGGGTGGGCGGCGGAGGTGGTGCAGAGCCCGGCTTGCGCTCGGCGGTCAGCGCCACCATCACGGTGGTGACGCCGGGAATGGCGCGCACGGCGGCCTCGGCCTCGGCCCGGACGGACTCCCAGGCCCGCGCCTCCGCGGCGTCGACATTGATCGAGAAGAACACCTTGCCGTCAGAGGCGCTGATCGCGCTCAGCACATTGGCATTGGCGAGCGCGACCCCGCGCGGCGATTTGATCCGGGCGAGGCTGTCGAGAACCTGTTGCTGCGTCACGCTCAAAGCGCATCTCCATGAGTCCAAGATGTGCCCCATTAGAGCGGAAACGCCCAAAAGGCTACTGCCTGCCGATATCGTCAGCCATCTCGGCGGGCGCCGCCCCCTGCTCCATGGCCGCCTCGTAGTTCAGCTCGATCATCACCCCGTTGGGGTCGTGCACGAAGATCTGCCAGAGGTCGCCGCCGGGCACCTGGCGGGAGTCGAATTTCATCCCTTTGGACGTCAGTCGCTGCTTCATGCCCTCAAAACCGCGGCTGACGAAGGCGACGTGGTGAACAACGCCGGAATCCGGCTTTTGTGGCTCCGAGGTCGGGGAAATATCGACGAGGTGCACCACCGGCCTGCCCTCGCTGTACATCCAGGCCCCCGGGAAGGCGAAATTCGGCCGAGCGCCGTTTTCCAGGCCCAGCACGTCCTCGTAGAAGCGGACCGTCTCGGCCAGATTCCGGGTCCGGATGTTGAAATGATCGAGGACGCCAACGCTCACGCCGCCCATGCTTTCGCTCCCTTTTTTGAAGTCCTTAAGTCCCGCCATCCTAGCACAGGGGGCCGCCAAACGAAGCCGTTGCCCTCCCGGCCTAACGGTTTATGGTGCGCCTCCGATCCGCCCTCGCGGCGGAAGTTCCAGGGCGCCGATTTGGCGTCCCTCGCCCTGCAAGAACCGTAAAACCCAAACTACCGACAAGGTACCACACATGGCTAAAGTCGCTTTCCTCGGTCTTGGCGTCATGGGCTTCCCCATGGCCGGACACCTCGTGAAAAAAGGGGGCCACGAGGTCACCGTCTACAACCGCACCGCGGCCAAGGCGAAGGAATGGGCGGACAAGTTCGGCGGCAAGACCGCGGCGACCCCGAAGGCCGCCGCCGAGGGCCAGGATTTCGTGATGTGCTGCGTCGGCAACGACAATGACCTGCGCGCGGTCACGATCGGACCCGATGGCGCCTTCGCCGGCATGAAGAAGGGCGCGACCTTCGTCGACCACACCACCGCCTCCGCCGAAGTCGCGCGCGAGCTCGACGCGGCCGCCACCAAGGCCGGCTTCAAGTTCGTCGACGCTCCGGTCTCCGGCGGCCAGGCGGGCGCCGAGAACGGCGTGCTGACGGTGATGTGCGGCGGCGCCGAGGACGCCTATGCCGGCGCTGAGCCGGTGATCACCGGCGCCTATGCGCGGATGTGCAAACTGCTCGGGCCCGCCGGCTCCGGCCAGCTGACCAAGATGGTCAACCAGATCTGCATCGCGGGCCTGGTCCAGGGCCTCTCCGAGGGTATTCACTTCGCCAAGAAGAGTGGCCTCGACGTCGCCGCAGTGATCGAGACCATCTCCAAGGGGGCGGCGCAGTCGTGGCAGATGGAGAACCGCTACAAGACCATGAACGAGGGCAAGTACGATTTCGGCTTCGCGGTCGAATGGATGCGCAAGGACCTATCGATCTCGCTGGCCGAAGCCCGCCGCAACGGCGCCACCCTGCCGGTGACCGCGCTGGTCGACCAGTTCTACGCGGAAGTCGAGAAGATGGGCGGCAAACGCTGGGATACGTCCAGCCTGCTCGCGCGCCTCAACCGCTGACGCCTGACGATCTGAAACGACCTTGCTGATCGCGATCGCCGCCATCTTCGTCCTCGCCTATGCGGCGATCGCGCTCGAGCACCCGCTTCGCGTCAACAAGAGCGCCTCCGCGCTGCTCGGCGCGGGGCTGCTGTGGACCATCTATGCGGTTGCGACCGGCGACCACGCGCTGGTCGGCCGCCAGCTCGACGAGTCCGTCGGCTCCACCGCGCAGATCGTCTTCTTCCTGATCGGCGCCATGACCATCGTCGAGGTGATCGACGCCCATGACGGCTTCGAGGTCATCACCTCGCTGATCCGCACCACGAGCCAGGTGGCGCTGATCTGGCTGATCGGCTTCGTCACGTTCTTCCTGAGCGCGATCCTGGACAATCTGACGACCACCATCGTCATGATCTCGCTGATCCAGAAGCTGATCGCCCGTCGCGACGACCGCCTGCTGTTCGCCTCCCTCATCGTCATCGCCGCCAATGCGGGCGGCGCGTGGACCGTGATCGGCGACGTCACCACGACCATGCTGTGGATCGGCGGGCAGATCTCGCCGCTGAAGATCATGAGCGCGGTGTTCCTGCCCTCGCTCCTCAATCTGCTCGTGCCGCTCGTCTTCATCAGCTTCTCGCTCAAGGGCAAGACCATAGCGCCGCCGTCGAAGGACACCGGGCTGCTGGTCATCGACCGGTTCGAGCGCAACCTGATGTTCTATCTCGGGCTCGGCACCCTGATCGCGGTGCCGGTGTTCAAGGCAGTGACGCATCTGGCGCCGTTCATGGGCATCCTGTTCGGGCTCGGCGTGCTCTGGCTGGTCGGCGAGATCGTGCACCGCCACAAGGACGAGCATGTGCGCCAGCCCCTCACGCTGGTGCACGCGCTGGCACGGATCGACATGAGCTCGATCGTGTTCTTCGTCGGCATCCTGCTCGCGGTCGCCTGCCTCGATCACGCCGGCCTGCTCTCGATGCTGGCCAAATGGCTCGATGCCACCCTCGGCCGACAGGACGTCATCGTCGTCGCGCTCGGCCTGCTCAGCGCCATCATCGACAACGTGCCGCTGGTCGCCGCGACCATGGGCATGTACGACCTCGCGCATTATCCGCCGGACAGCTTCATCTGGGAGTTCATCGCCTATTGCGCCGGCACCGGCGGCTCGATCCTGATCATCGGCTCGGCCGCGGGGGTTGCCGCGATGGGGCTCGAGCGCATCGAGTTCCTCTGGTACGCCCGCCGCATCGCCGGCCCCGCGCTCGCCGGCTATCTGGCCGGTGCGGTGGTATACATCGCGCAGCACGCGGCGCTGCGTTGAGCCGTTCGGGCCGGATCCAGATTAACGCCTGGTTAACGTAATTCTTTAGCTCCTTAAGTCAGCTCTTAAGGATTTCTTGCCAGAGATAGACAATGCAGAAGGCCCGCGTCCGGCGTGGGCAGGAATCGTGTTGCTTGATGAGTAACCCCGCTGAAAAGCCTGAGGTTGTGCAGCTTCCGGCCGAGCCGGTAAGCGCTCCATCGGCGAGCAGCCGAAGGGCTGCGGCGCAGCGGGTGCGCGAGGCGCGCGATAAGTTAACGTCGACCAGCGGAACCCGGCCGGCCTTCGACGCCGAGATGCTGCGCCAATATGCCCAGACGCGGCTGTCGGCCTCCTATGTCGTGATGCTGCTGGTGGTTGCGACCGGCGTGCTGTTCGGACTGTGGATGCAGCCGATCCCTGCCGCGGCCTGGACCGCCGGCATGCTCTGCATCCACGGCGCGATGATCCGCAGCTGCCGGCGCTTCCTGACCGAGCCCGCCTCGCCGGCCGCGACGCGCGCCTGGCGGACGCGCTTCGTCGTGCTCGACCTGCTCTATGGCCTGTGCTGGATGGCGATCCTGATCCATCCCGTGCTCGACATGGTCACGGAAACACTGATGATGTTCCTGATGCTGCTGGTGATCGCAGTATCGAGCATGCTCGCCGCCAATCTGCCGATCGCCGCACTTGCCGCCACCGCACCGGTCGCAGTCGCCATGGCGCTGAGCTTTGCGGTGACCGGCTCGCTCGACAATTACATCCTGGCCGCGCTCGCGCTCGGCGCCGAAGGCTATTTCGTGCTGCTGGCGCATCGGCTGCATTCCTCGACCTTCGCCACGCTCGAGGCGCGCGCCGAGAAGGACGCGCTGATCGGCGAGCTCGAACAGGCCAAGGCGATCTCGGACGAAGCGCGCCACCGCGCCGAATCCGCCAATGTCGCCAAGTCGCGCTTCCTCGCGCAGATGAGCCACGAGCTGCGCACGCCGCTGAACGCCATCCTCGGCTTCTCCGAGGTCATGAAGAGCGAGATTTTTGGCGCGCACGCGGTGCCGGTCTACAAGGAGTACTCGGCCGACATCCACAATTCCGGCGTGCACCTGCTCAATCTCATCAACGAGATTCTCGATCTGTCGCGGATCGAGGCCGGCCGCTACGAGCTGAACGAGGAAGCCGTGTCGCTGGTCGGCATCGTCGCCGACTGTCACCATTTGATGAAGCTGCGCGCATCGAGCCGCGGCATTACCATCCACGAGGTGTTCGAGCAGGCCATGCCGCGGCTCTGGGCCGACGAGCGCGCGATCCGCCAGGTCGTGCTCAACCTGCTCTCCAACTCGATCAAGTTCACGCCGCAGGGCGGCGAGATCTGGCTCAAGGCCGGCTGGACCGCTTCGGGCGGACAATATCTCTCGGTGAGGGATACCGGCTCCGGCATCCCCGAGGACGAGATTCCGGTCGTGCTCGCTTCCTTCGGCCAGGGCTCCAACTCGATCAAATCGGCCGAACAGGGCGCGGGTCTTGGCCTGCCCATCGCCAAGAACCTGATCGACCTGCATGGCGGCACGTTCACGCTGAAATCGAAGCTGCGCATCGGCACCGAGGTGATTGTCACCTTCCCGCCGGAGCGCGTGATGAGCGCGCTCGCGCCGCTGTCGGATGATTCTCCACCGCTCCAGCCGGAGGGCTCCCTCGTGCCTGACGAGAAGCGCCGGCCGCGCCACAAGCCAATCATGAGCGCAGGCACGGGCTCTTAACGATATGCTTGCAGAAATGCCCGACGATCCCTCACTATATCCGAATGAGCAAAGAAACGCCGTGCGTCGCCGTCTGCATGATCGATCCCAAGACCAAGCTGTGCTTCGGCTGCGGCCGCACCTTGCCGGAGATCGCGCGCTGGCACGCCATGGAAAGCGCGGAGCGGCTCTCGGTTATGGCGCTGCTGCCGGCGCGCATGGCGGAGGCCGGCCTTGCGCCGATCGCGGGATCGCAGAAACGCGCCTGACCGGCCCGCGCGCATATGGAGGTGCGCGATGATCCGCTTCCTGCTCGTTCTCGTCATGCTCGCCGGCACCGCAGGTGCCGTCGTCGCCTATGGCGATCCCGATCAGATCGCGCGTGCGAGCCACAAGGTTTCGCACATCTTCCGCGCCCAGACCGCCGCGCCGGCCCCCGCCGTGCAGATCCACCGCGGCCAGGGCGGCGAATTCGCGCTGCGCGCGAAGATCAACGGCGTCGCCGCACCGATGGTGATCGACACCGGTGCGACCTCCGTGGTGCTGACCTGGGAAACCGCGAAAGCCATCGGGCTGCCGCTCGAGATGCTTGAATATGACGTCGACCTGGAGACCGCGGGCGGCCACACCAAGGCGGCCCGGCTGACGCTCGACCGCCTTGCCGTCGGCCACCTCGTCGAGAAATCGGTGCCGGCCCTCGTCGTGCAGCGCGGACAGATGAAGACCAATCTGCTCGGCATGAGCTTCCTCGACCGCCTGGAGAGCTGGGGCGTGCGCGCCGACAAGCTGATGCTCACCGGCTATCCCGAGCTCCAGAGCAGCCCCCGCCGCGCGCGGATGGCGGTCGACTAGATCGCCCACGCGAGCCGCCGCCCGCCTGCCGACAGGCTCGATTGCGCGGGGCTGCGCCCCATCCAGAACACGACTTCAGTCGGTGCGCCGCGAAAGCGCTCCGGGGTGGCATTTGCGCTATTTACAAACCGCCCAGTCGGTTTATACCCATCACATTCCCGGATCAGGGTGGACAGGCGCTGCTCCCGAAGGGACGCGGCCAAGTGGGAGACTGTGAATTATGACTGCAAGAGCCGCCTTACGCCGCACGATGCGCACCCTGCCCTTTACCGCTGTGTTCGCCGCAGGCAGCGCCTGCGCTGCCGACCTGTCGCCGCGCTATGCAGCGCCCGCCTCCGCCTATACGGCACCGCAGCCGGTATATTCGTGGACGGGTCTCTATGCGGGATTCAACGCCGGCTATGCCGAGAGCGGCGACGATGCCTTCAACAATCTCGTCGGCGCGAGTGGCGGCAAGGTCAAGGGCGCCGTCGGCGGCGTGCAAATCGGTTATAACTACCAGCTCTCGCCGATGTTCGTGGTCGGCATCGAGAACGACTTCGAAGGCGGAGACATCAAGAACCACGACGCGCTCAACAGCGCCGCAGTCAGCCTGCCCTGGTACATGACCGGCCGCGCCCGCGCCGGTATCGCGACGATGGATTCACGCCTGCTGTTCTTCGGGACCGCCGGTCTTGCCGCCGGCGAATTGAAGGACGGGCCGATCAACAAGATGAAGATGGGCTGGACGGCAGGCGGCGGCGTCGAATGGGCGTTCCTGCCGAAATGGTCGGCCAAGGCCGAATATCTCTACACCGAGTTCAAGCACGACGACCTGCCGGACTGGAACGCCGCGAAATTCCACTCTTTCCGCGTCGGCGTGAATTATCACTTCGACCTGTTCCGCTGAGACCGATCGATCGACGAAGAGCCGGATGTTGCGATCCGGCTCTTCACCTGGCGGCAGTTAGGCGGCCGCCTCAACCGGCGCACGCACACCGACGCGCGCGATCGCATCGCGCAGCACGTCGAGACCGGCGCCCGGCTTTACCCCCTGTTCGGCAAGATGGCGGCGGAAAGCGCGCGCGCCGGGCACGGCGTGGAATGCGCCGACGAAATGCCGTGTGATGGCGTGCAGGCGCGTGCCGCGCGCGAGCTGCGCCTCGATATAAGGCATCATCGCTTCGAGCGCGTCCTGCATCGTCGCATGCGGCGCCGCTTCGCCGAAGATATCGGAATCGACGGAGAGCAGCCGCCAGGGATCCTGATAGGCGGCGCGGCCGAGCATCACGCCATCGACATGTTCGAGATGTGCTACCGCCTCGTCGATGCCTGGGATGCCGCCATTGATGATGACGGGCACATCAGGCATCGCACGCTTGAACCGATAGACGCGCTCGTAGTCGAGCGGCGGGATGTCGCGGTTCTCCTTCGGTGACAGGCCGTTGAGCCAGGCTTTCCGGGCATGCACGATCAGCGCATCGCACCCCGTTGCGACCACCGCGCGCGCAAGCGTATCGAGCGCCGCTTCAGGGTCCTGGTCGTCGATCCCGATGCGGCATTTCACCGTGACGGGAACGCCGATCGCCTGCTTCATCGCATCGACACACCTCGCCACCAGCTCCGGCTCCGCCATGAGACAGGCGCCAAAGCGGCCATCCTTTACGCGATCGGACGGGCAACCGACATTGAGATTGATCTCGTCATAGCCGAACGCCTCGCCGATCCGCGCCGCCTGCGCGAGCTCGCGCGGATCCGAGCCGCCGAGCTGAAGCGCCACCGGGTGCTCCGACGCATCGAACCCGAGCAGCCGCTCCCGGTCGCCATGGATGACGGCGCCAGTGGTCAGCATCTCCGTATAGAGCAGCGCCCGCCGCGTGAGATGACGGTGGAACACCCGGCAATGCCGGTCGGTCCAGTCCATCATCGGGGCCACGGCGAATTTCCAGCGCAAGTCGTTCATTTCGTCGATCTATTTTGTACCCACTCGATCCTATAGGGGATTGGACCGACTGGGAAATCCAGCGCAAAGAAGCCTTGATATATTTTGCTTTTTTCCAGAATCATATCCCCCAGTTGGAAGCCAAAAAGCCCAATCTGCATTCTCAGTGCACACATGGTGCACACGAAAGCTCGAGTGCACACGCACGGCGGCGTTCACTCAGTGCCTCGCGAAATTGGCCCTTTGTTGCTGGTATCATTCCTTTCCTCCATTCACTTTGCAGCGCGAACGACACAAAGTAAGCGACAAGAACCACGCACATTCAACCGAACTCAGGAATCAGCTTTGGCAATGAAGTCAGCGTTGATCCAACGCTTCGAGGAGTAAATCACATGCGCCGCAACGTGAGCGCAGTTGAGGAAACGCCTCAATAAAGCGTGAGGGGCCTAACTAGATTGGATCACACAGCCTTACAACGACGTCGGACGCGAGCATTCCGTGACTGCGTTCGATTCCGCGCCCGCTCGGTCTGGATACGTCCTGAAAGCATTTAGTTATACTCATTTTGCGAAATGAGTATAACTCCACGGTTCGCGCATCGACGAATCTGGCCAGACAACGAGGCGCCGGCCCGGACATGGTCCGCAGCAGCGTGGTCTTACCCATGCCATTCTTGCCGAGCAGCGCCAGGATGCTGCCCGCGGGAATGCGCAGCGAGATGTCGCGCAGGAACGTCCCTCCGCCTGGCCCGGGATCGGCACCCAATTGGTCGGCACGCAGACGATGACGGCATCATGTCCGCGCTCGGGCATGCCGGACAGCGGATCGACGTATTTCGGAAGGAAGAGTTGATTGTCGTGACGCTTGGGGCTTTTCCTGAACCGGCCTACGCTGTGCTAAAGGAGCACCATCGTCGCAACGAGGTGGTTGCGTTCACTCGGCTGGTCCGGAACGCAGTGACCTGACGCTCCTGATCACGCCAGGAGACCCCGCATGAAGGCACTGACGTGCCCGCGACAGTATCCGCGCCTTCGGGCTTGCCGCATCTCGGGGGCCGCTCGGTTACGTGATCCGAACCCAGGCGCCATTGCTTGCTGATGACCTCACCGCAGCATCCATGAATTTCACGCCAGCGAGGCCGTCCTCGATGGTCGGGAAGATCACCGTCGGATCCTGGTTCTTTCCGGCCTCCGCTGCACGAATAGCCCGCGCCGCCTCGGCATAGATTGTTGCGAAACCTTCAAGGTAACCCTCGGGGTGGCCGGAGGGGATGCGGGTGACGCGGCCCGCCTCGACCAAGGCGCCGGCCCCGCCGCGGGTCAGAAGCTGCTTGGGCCGGCCGTAGGGCGTGAACCAGAGATGATTCGGATTTTCCTGCGCCCATTCGAGGCCGCCTTTGCTGCCGTAGACGCGCAGCGTGAGGCAGTTCTCGTTTCCGACGGCGACCTGACTCGCCCACAGCATGCCCTTGGCGCCGCCCTTCCACTTGAGGAGGATCTGGACGTCGTCATCGAGGCGCCGCCCCTCGACGAAGGTCGACAGCTGGGCGAACAGTTCGTCGAGCTCAAGCCCGGTGACGAAGCAGGCGAGATTGTAGGCGTGGGTGCCGATGTCGCCGATGCACCCGCCGGCGCCGGACCGGGTCGGGTCCGTACGCCACGCCGCCTGCTTGTGGCCGCTTGCCTCCAATCGCTCGGTCAGCCAATCCTGCAGATATTCGGCATGGACCAGCCGGATCTCGCCGAGGTCGCCATTTGCGACCATGGCGCGGGCCTGCCGGACCATGGGATAGCCCGTGTAGTTGTGCGTCACCACGAACACCTTGCCGCTCTTCCCGACGAGCGCCACCAGCTCCTCAGCCTCGGCGACGGTTGTCGTCAGCGGCTTGTCGCAGATGACATGAATGCCGGCTTCAAGGAAGGCCTTCGCGACCGGGCTGTGCATGTGGTTGGGGGTCACGATCGAGACCGCCTCGATGCCGTCCGCTCGCGCGGCTTCCGCCTTCGCCATCTCCTCGAAGGAGCCATAGGCGCGGTCGTCGGCGATACCGAGCTCCTTCGCGGAGGCTCTGGCGCGGACCGGATCTGAGGCGAGTGCGCCGGCAACGAGCTCGAACTGGTCGTCGATACGGGCCGCGATGCGGTGTACGGAACCGATAAAGGCTCCTTGGCCGCCACCGACCATGCCGAGCCGGATACGTCGATGACCGCCAGCTTCATTGCTTGCTTCGATAGCCATATTGTTCCCCTCGCTCAGGAGATGCCCAGCATCTTGCGGTTCGCCTGCTGGTCCGTGCCGGAACCTGCGAAATCGTCGAACGCTTTTTCGGTGACGCGGATGATATGGTTTTTGATGAACTCCGCGCCCTCGCGCGCACCTTGCTCAGGATGCTTCAGCGCGCATTCCCATTCGAGCACCGCCCAGCTCCCGTAATCGTATTGCGTGAGCTTCGCGAAGATGGCGCCGAAATCGACTTGGCCATCGCCCAGCGAGCGGAAGCGGCCGGCACGGTCGACCCAGCTTTGGAACCCGCCGTAGACACCCTGGCGGCCGGTCGGGTTGAACTCGGCGTCCTTGACATGGAAGGCTTTGATGCGCGCGTGGTAGATGTCGATGTAGTCGAGGTAGTCGAGCTGCTGCAGCACGAAGTGCGATGGGTCGTAGAGCAGGTTCGCGCGCTTATGGTTATTCACCCGATCGAGGAACATCTCGTAGGAGACACCGTCGTGCAAATCCTCGCCCGGGTGGATCTCGTAGGCGAGATCAACGCCGTGCTCGTCTGCATAGTCAAGGATCGGCCGCCAGCGCTTCGCGAGCTCGTCGAAGGCGGCCTCGACGAGGCCGGCCGGACGCTGTGGCCATGGATAGATGTAGGGCCAGGCAAGTGCGCCTGAGAAGGTCGCGTGCACCGTGAGCCCGAGACGCTTGGAGGCTAAGATCGCGCGCTTGACCTGGTCGACGGCCCATTCGGTGCGCGCCTTCGGATTGCCGCGGACCTCAGGTGCGGCGAAGCCGTCGAACGCCGTGTCATAGGCCGGATGAACGGCGACGAGCTGGCCCTGGAGATGGGTCGAGAGCTCAGTGATGGAAAGGCCGTGACGAGCTGCGATACCTTTCACCTCGTCGGCGTAGGTCTGCGACTCCGAGGCCTTCTTCAGATCGAACAGCCGCCCGTCCCAGCTCGGAATCTGAACCCCCTTGTAGCCAAGCGAGGCGGCCCAACCGCAGATCGAGTCGAAGGAGTTGAACGGCTCCGCGTCGGCAGCGAACTGAGCGAGGAATATCGCTGGTCCCTTGATCATCTTCATCGAATGCTTCCTTCTACCCTGGACGCGCCAGCAGCACGCGTCCGCTGAGTTCGATACCCCACCAAAACTCGCCTCTCCTTGCTGGTTCCAGGAGACAGAGCGGGCATTTCACCCCAATGCCCAGACCGGGCAATCGCATCTGGGGGACTGTCCCGCTTCAGAAGATCTCCCCGGCCCACAACGCCATCGCATCGACGTCGGACAGCGATGCCGGTCGCTCGACGCGCGAGCGCACTGCGATCTCCCCGCCTTCGACGCTGGCCTTGAGGATCGCGTGCTTCACCTCCAGCGCGTGGCTCGCCAGCGCGCCGGAGGAGCGGTGTGGCGTGCCACGCAGCACCGCACTTGCGAGTTCGGCGACGCCCAGGCAACGATAGTTGGCTTGGTTCGGCATGTGATCGGCCCAATTCGGCGAGCGCCAGTTGGGCTTGCCGAACGGCCGGTCGTCTGCAGGGACCGAGATCCAGTCGCCACCCTTCTCGGTGTATTGCACCGCGCCGCCGAAGAAGTTGGGGTCCGGCACGCGCAGCGAGCCTTCGGTGCCGTAAAGCTCGATCGGCGGATGTCCATGTTTCCAGACGTCCCAGCTCATCGCAAAGATGATGTCGGCGCCTGACTCGAAATGCAGCAGCGACATGACCGTTGTCGGAGTTTCAACCGCGACGGTCTTGCCGTTCATCGGCCCCTTCGAGGTGACGAGCCGCGTGGCGAAGCCGGCGCTCGCACGCCCCTGAACTAGTGCAACGGGACCCAACAGGTTGATGAGGGCCGCAAGGTAATAGGGCCCCATGTCGAGGATCGGTCCGCCGCCCGGCTTGAAGAAGAAGGTTGGATCGGGGTGCCAGTGCTCCATGCCATGCGACATCAGAAAGCAGGTGCCGTAGAGCACTTTGCCGATCCGACCCGTATCGACGAACTCGCGTGCTATCCGTCCGCCGCCGCCAAGGAAAGTATCCGGCGCGCAGCCGAGCTTCAAGCCGCGACGCGCCGCCTCCGCGACCAAGGTCGCGGCGTCGTTGGCCT
The DNA here is from genome assembly GCF_000472645.1 of Bradyrhizobium sp. WSM2254. Lineage (NCBI taxonomy): Bacteria > Pseudomonadati > Pseudomonadota > Alphaproteobacteria > Hyphomicrobiales > Nitrobacteraceae > Bradyrhizobium > Bradyrhizobium sp. WSM2254. The sequence goes on from NZ_AXAB01000019.1 coordinate 72,689, forward strand.
CCACCGTGATCGGCTTTTCGCCGAACACGTGCTTGCCGGCGTCAAACGCCGCGCGGCTGACGCCGTAGTGCGCGTTCGGCGTGGTGAGATTGACGATGATCTGGATATCAGGACGTGCCAGCAGCGCCTCGATCGACAACGCCTCGATGCCGAACTGCGCCGCCTGGGCTTGCGCGGCCTCGGGCCGCAGGTCGGCACAGGCGATCAGCTCAAGATCGCGGAATTTCGGCAAGTTGTGCATGTAGATCATCGAGATGTTACCGCAACCGACGATGCCGACTCCGAGCTTGCTCATGATCTCCTCCCCGTTACGTCCAAGCGGCCACGGTCTCGCGCGCCCGGCGCGCGAACCGGGCGACGTCGCTCGGCTTGTCGTGTTCGGCGACGAACAGGGAGACCCCGGCCTCCGTCATCGCCGCGCGCAGCGCCGGCCAGTCCATGATGCCATGGCCGGGATCGGCCCATCCGTCCTCGTCGGCGCATTGTCCCGATGGCGCGAGATCCTTGATGTGGCAGGCGACCAGGCGCTGCGCATGCTTCTTGATCTCGGCGACCGGATCGCCGCCGCCGCGCACGATCCAAGCGAGATCGGCCTCCCAGACGAGGTCGGGGGCCTCCTCGAACAGGCATTCGAGATAGGTCTTGCCGCTACCGCTACGGCCATATTCCCAATGATGGTTGTGCCAGCCGAATTTGAGCCCCTCGCCGGTCACCGCCTTTCCGATGTCAGCAAGCTCGCGCCCAATGCTGCGCCATTCCTTTTCTCCGCCCTCGCGCTCGCCCAATGGTGGGGCCGGCGCAAAGATGGTCTCGATGCCGAGTCCCTTGCACATCCTCGCCGTGCCGACCGCGTCCGCGCGCAGCCGGTCGAGCCCGACATGGGCGCTCGGCGCAGTCATCCCGTGGACATCGAGGAGCCTCTTCAGCGTCTCGGGATCGTTGAACAGTCCGCCCCAGGGCTCCACCATCGTGTAGCCGAGGCTGGACAGCAGGGCGAACTGCGCCTCGAGCGGGGTGATGGAGCGGGCAGAATACAGCTGGATAGAAAATCGGTCGATCGGCTTGGTCATGTCTCGCTTTCGGCAGGTGGGGGATCTAGAGGCGCTGTCCGCTTGTCTCGTCGAACAGCGACAGTGCTTCGGCGGGAAACCGCAGCGCGAGCGTGTCGCCCTCGCGCATTTTCGCATCGGCGTCATGGCGGAAGGAGAAGGCGGTGCCATCGGCGAGGCGGCACCAGATCAGCGTGTCGGCGCCCATCGGCTCGACCATCTCGACGCGGGCGGATACTGCGGACGGATCGTCGGACGCAGCCAGCTCGATATGCTCGGGGCGGATGCCGAGAACGGCCGGCGCGTCGGTCGGTAAGCCGCGGAAGGCGTAGCCGTTCAGCTTGAGCCGGTTTGCTCCGGCGATGAATCCGGTCTCGCCGTCACACGCGATCCGGCCGGGAATGAAATTCATCGCGGGCGAGCCAACGAAAGAGGCGACAAACCGGTTGACGGGTTCGCGATAGATCTTCTTCGGCGTGTCGAGCTGCTGGATCACGCCACCCTGCATCACCGCGATCCGGTCCGCGAGCGTCAGCGCCTCGATCTGATCGTGCGTCACGTAGATCATCGTGGCGCCGAGCCGTGCATGCAGCCGCTTGATCTCGACCCTGAGCTCGGCGCGCAGCTGGGCGTCCAGATTGGAGAGCGGCTCGTCGAACAAATAGACGCCGGCATGGCGCACCAGCGCCCGTCCGATCGCGACACGCTGGCGCTGGCCGCCGGAGAGCTCGCTGGGACGGCGGTCGAGGAGGCTGTTGAGCTGCAGCATCCGCGCGGCCTCTCCGACGCGGCGCTCGATCTCGTCTCGCGGCGTGCCCGCGACCGTCAGCCCGAACGACATGTTCCGGCGCACGCTCATGCGCGGATACAGCGCGTAGCTCTGGAACACCATCGCGATGCCGCGATCCTTCGGTTCTGCCCAGGTGACATCGCGGCCGCCGATATGGATCTCGCCACCCCTGACGTCGATCAGCCCCGCGATCGCGTTGAGCAATGTCGACTTGCCGCAGCCGGACGGCCCAAGCAGCACGAGAAACTCGGACGCCTCGACATGGAGATTGAGGTTCTCCAGCACCTTCAGGCCGCCAAAGCCGATCTGCAGGCTCCTGATGTCGACATTCGATTTCTGCATGCTGTGTCAGCCTTTCACTGCGCCGGCGGCGATGCCGCGCACGAACCAGCGGCCAGAGCCGAAATAGACGGCGAGCGGCAACAGCGCGGTCAATAGTGTTGCCGCCATGTCGACATTGTAGGCGCGCTCGCCTTGCGTCGAATTGACGATGTTATTGAGCTGCACCGTCATTGGCAGATTGTCGCGGCCGGCGAAGACGAGCCCCAGGATGAAATCGTTCCAGATGCCGGTGGTCTGCAAGATCACCGCGACCACGATCATGGGGGTGGCCATCGGCATCATGATCCGCGCATAGATCTGGTAGAAGCCGGCGCCGTCGACGCGGGCGGCCTTGAACAACTCGACCGGCAGCGACGCGAAATAATTGCGAAACAGCAGGGTCATCGTGGGAAGGCCGAAGATCGTGTGAATGATCACGATGGTTGAGAGCGACTGTCCGAGCCCGGTGAAGGAGAACACGCGAACCAAGGGATAGATGAACACCTGATAGGGGATGAACGCGACCACCATCATTGTGCCGAACAGGATGTTGGCGCCGCGCACACGCCACAGCGACAGCGCATAGCCGGTGAGCGAGCCGACCAGGATAGAGATGACCACCGACGGCACCAGGATGCGCAGCGAGTTGAGAAAACCGATCTTAATGCCTTGGCAGGTCAGGCCGGTACAGGCCGACGTCCAGGCCTTGACCCACGCGTCGATGCTGGGAGCTACGGGCAAGGCCAGCAGATTGCCCTGTCGGATCTCCGCCATCGGCTTCAGCGAGGTGACGACCATCACATAGAGCGGCAGCAGGAAGTAGAGCGCGGTAATGAAGATGAAGGCATAGAGGCCCCAGCGCGCCGGGGTCATGCGCTTCGGCCGGCGAGCGGCGGGCAAGGGCTGAGCCGCCGCGGTCATCGCATTTCTCCCTTGCGCGTGCGCCAGTAGAGATAGGGCGCGACCACCGCGATCACCGTGAACAGCATGGTGGTGGCCGCCGCCGTCGCAAGACCGATATTGGCGCGTTCGAACAGATGATCCATGACGAATTTGGCGGGCACCTCCGAGGCGATGCCCGGCCCGCCATTGGTCATCGCGACCGAGAGGTCGTAAAGGCGCACCACAGCGGTCGACAGCAGCACCGCGGCGGTCGCAAAGCTTGCACCCATCATCGGAACGATGATCGACACATAGACCCGCCATTTCGGCAGGCCGTCGACTCGCGCCGCCTTCCAGATCTCCTCGTCGACGCCGCGTAGACCTGCGAGCATGATCGCCATCACCAGCCCCGAAGCCTGCCAGACGCCCGCAATGACCAGGCAATAGATTGCGGTCTCCTGCCGCACGATCCAGTCAAACGTCGCACCTTCGAAGCCCCAGCTGCGCAGCACATGCTGGATGCCCAGCGTCGGGTTGAGCAACCACTGCCAGACCAGGCCCGTTACGACGAAGGACATCGAATAGGGATAGAGATAGATCGAGCGGATCGTGTCCTCCGCACGCACCCGCTGATCGATCGCAACCGCCAGCAGGAAGCCGATCAAGAGCGCGAGCGACACGAACAGCACACCGTAGATAACGATGTTGTGGACCGAGGTGATCCAGCGGTCGTTGCTGAGCAACATCTCATATTGCCGAAGCCCGACGAAATTGTTGTTCGGCAGCATGCGCGAGTTGGTCAGCGACATCCAGACGGTCCAGCCGGTGGCGCCGATATAGACGACGAGCATCACCAACAGCGCCGGCAAGAGCGCGGAGATCGCGGAAAGTCGGGAGTTCAGCGAAAGACGCATCGGGTCGCCGGATTGAAGAGAGGTCGACGGGTAGGAAAGGCGGCCGACCGTTCGTCAGCCGCCTCTTGTGATGCATCACTCCTGGGACTTCAGCACCGCAGCGACCTTGGCGGAGAATTCATCGGCGCTCATATTGGTGTTCCAATATTGCGAGATGGCATCCTGCAGCGCACCCATCAGCGCCGGCGGCGCCAGCATGTCGCCGGACGGCATTTGCTGGGCCTTGTCTGCGACATAGCGCATGCCCTTTTGGGCACAAGCGTCGAGTGCGGACGTATCGACATCGCTACGCACCGGGATCGAGCCCTTCTTCAGCGCGAACTGTATCTGGGTCTCGGGCGTCAGCATCAGTCTTGCCAACGTCATCTGCGCCTTGGTGGTGGACGGGTCCTTCGCCTTCGGGAATACGAACACGTCGCCGCCCATCACATAACCGCCGCTGCCATTGGACAGCACCGTGCAGCCATAGTCCTTGTCGGCGACCTTGCCCGCCGCGACGAATTCGCCCTTGGCCCAGTCGCCCATGATCTGCATTCCGGCCTTGCCCTGGATGACGAGGTTGGTCGCGTCATTCCAGTTGCGGCCGGGCGCGCCGGCATCGACATAGTCCTTGAGCTTCTTGTAAGTGACGGCGACCGCCTTGAACTCGGGGCTCCGCGCCAGCGACGTGTCGCGCTTGCCGAGGATGCCGGTCCACATCTGTGCGCCGCCGACGCCGATCATGACCGAGTTGAACAGGTTTTGCTCCCAGTTCTTCTGGCCCGAGAAAGCCAGCGGGATCACCTTGCCGTCGGCCTTAAGCTTGTCGAGAATGGTGAGAGCGTCATTCCAGGTCTTCGGCTCGGCTGCGCCGACGGAGGCGAGCACAGCCTTGTTGTACCAGAGCCAATTCTGACCGTGGATATTGATCGGCACCGCATACATCTTGCCGTTGCGGGTCGCCGCGGCAACGATCGCGGCGGGCATCACGCCTTTCCAGTTGCCTTCGGTTGCGATCGCATCGATGTCGGCGAGCAGGCCGCCTTCCACCAACTCGTCGAACTGCTTGCCGGTGTTGAGCTGCATGGCGGTCGGCGGATTGCCGGCGACGGTGCGGCTGATCGCGGCATTTCGCGCGTTGGCGGCACCGGCCACGGCGCTATCGACCCAAGTCCCGCCGGCCTTGGTGAACTGATCGGCAAACACCTTCACCGCCGCGGCCTCACCGCCGGAGGTCCACCAGTGGATGACTTCGGCCTTCATCTCTTCTGCGGAGACCGGCACCGAGGCCCAGGCCGTGGCGACAATCGCCACCGATGCGAACAGCGTGCGCTTCATCATTCCCTCCCGGATCTGCCTTTGCAGGCTTGTGTTATTCGGCTTGCGGCCCTTGGGGCTCGTTATTGCTTTACGTGCCGAATGTAATCGATTACATTCTTATCGTAGCAGGATTCAAAGATTTTGCAAGTGCCGTTGTGACGATGAGATTGCGAGTCTCGATATGGCCAAGCGAACCAGGGTGACACGCCAAGGAGCGGTCAGGATCGCTGACGTTGCGCGGCTGGCAGGAGTCTCGGTTGCGACCGTCAGCCGGACGCTGGCGCGCCCGGAGGTCGTGATTGAGGAAACCCGCACACGCGTGCTCGCAGCGGTGCGCGACACCGGCTACATGCCGAACATTTCCGCAAGGAACCTGCGCGTCCGGAAGACCATGGTTGTGCTGGTGGCGGTGCCGGACATCGCCAACCCGTTCTTCGCTGAGGTTCTCCAGGGCATCGACGATACCCTGTCGGCCGCCGGCTACGGACTCATCATCGCCAATCTGGCCGGCTCGCCGGAGAAGGAGGCGCGCTACGTCGATCTGGTGTGCGCCGGCCAAGCCGACGGCGTGCTGCTCTTGTGCGGCCATGTGATGCGCAGCCCCGACCGCGACTTGCGCGACGCGCGCGTGCCGCTGGTTGCCGCCTGCGAGTACATCCCGCGAGAAAGCTTCCCGCAGGTCACAATCGATAATGTCGGCACGGCGCGCGAGGCGGTGCGACACCTGGTCGAGCTAGGCCACACAAGCATCGCCTATTTGTCGGGGCCGAACGCCAACATCCTGGAGCAGCAGCGTCTCGAAGGTTATCGGCAGGCCTTGCGCGAGGCGGGAATTGCGGTCGATCCGAGCTTGATCCTGCCCGGCGATTTCACCTTCCGCACCGGTGTCGAGGCCGGCCGGGCGCTGCTGGCGCTCGAGCCCGCGGCGCGTCCCACAGCGCTTTTTGCGGCCAATGACGAAATGGCGATCGGCCTGATCAAGACCGTGCACGCCGCCGGCCTCCAGATCCCGGACGATCTCTCCGTCGTCGGCTTCGACGGCATTGCCTATGCCGACTATTGCGAGCCGACCCTGACGACCATCGTCCAGCCCCGTCGCGACCTCGGAGCCACTGCCGCGGCCGAACTGATCGCGCTGATGACGACCGGCAAGGCCGGGCCGCGGAAGGACATTAAGCTTCCCGCCACGCTGATGCTGCGCGACAGCACGCGCTCGCCGCGGAAGAGTCCCGGCCATTCGTCCCGAGGCGCGAGGTCCGGCTAGGACGGCTACAATTCCCCTAGACCCAGCCAGAACACGCGGCAGATCACTGCCGACCGGACAGTGCTTATCGTCGCCCACCGGCCTTTCCACCGTTCGCACCGCCGACCGGATCATCACCATCGAACGCGGTCGTCTGGCGGAAGACGGTTCACACGAGCAATTGATCGGAAGCGGCGGTCGCCACGCGACCCTGCACCGTGCCAGACTGGAATCCATGACGTTCGCTAGACGGCTCAACACCCTCCCTGCGCAGGCCGGTCCGCAGATCTGACGAGCTGGCGTTTCTGCCGGCGGCGCTCGAGATCGTGGACCCCGCCATCTCCCGCCGATCCGCGATCTCTGCATCCATCGCGGCCGTCTTCCTGGGCGCAGATATGGGCGAGCGTCGAGACCATCGACATCATTGCTGTCGCGAATCCCCGACACCAATTTTGGTCCTCACTGGTATTCGCTACCTATTCGCAATCGGGCGAACAAAGAGCTCTACTCGAGAGGAGCGCGATCAACTCCTCGGTCGTACGACGATCACCCTGCCCTTGCGACCCAACTCTCTAGACGGCCCACGGATGGCAGATCACACCAAAGGACGTCCGCTCACACTTGCCCTCAATGGATTTTTCTGGATCTCCCGGTGCACATGTCGTGCACACGCCGTCCTCTAACCGCTTGAAAAACTTGAAGTCTCGTTCCAATCCATCATGGGCCAATTTCAGCAAACAACAGCCTAGAACCGCGCGACCAATCAAATATAGCCCGCTTTGCGCCAAGAGCGGCCCTGGCCGTCAACTCAAGTTCTCGTTGATCTACAAGCACAAATCTTCAAGTTCGACGGACTAATCCCGACGGTATACCCGCCGTATTTTTTTTGGTCTTGAATTCACAGGAAAATTTGGATGGCTCTGAGGGTTGGTACCTTCAGCAAGTATCGGAATCAATCGGGGCACTAGACGGACCTCAAGCTCGGAACGGCTCGCTCTTGTGCTTTCCCCGACTTGCAGCAGATACCGTCATCGGTCAATCGGACCGGCTTTCAATCTCAGGTTTGCGCCAACAGCGGCCACTCCTTCTCAGCTGGATAGAGCGTCGCCCTCCGAAGGCGCTCACGCCAAATGAAGCACTATGGAACGCGGTGAACAACCGCGACCTACTCTTGCGTGGGTAGGCCTCCAAGTCTTTATCGCTTTAGAAGTCTGGTGGCGCCGGTCGGCGCGTCGAAGACCTTGATGTACAATTCGCGCACCGCGCGGAGGACCTCTATTTCCTTGACGCCGGTGACGCTCATGATGGCGTCGTGCAAGACACCGTCAGTCCCGTGGTAAAGCAGGCGCGCCATAAGTTCTGGCTCTGAAAGTTTGATCTGACCGCTGTCGACGCCGTCGCGGACCGCAGCCGCGATCCGTGTAATAACTTTCTCATTGATCCGACGACAAAACTCCAGGGCCTGCGCATCGGCCGACCTGTAGATGACGCGATGGAGTTCCGCATGTTGAAGGGCGTGTCCGACAAGCTGTTCGAAGATTTTCCATAGGACGGCGTGCCAGTCGCGTTGCTTCCCGTCGTCGGCAAGCGCTGTCTCGGTAATTTCGAGGAAGCCTTCGACGTATTGCTCCCAGAGACTGCCAACGATCTGGTCCTTCGACTTGAAGTATAGATAGAACGTGCCCTTCGATACGCCTGCGCGCGCCGTGATGTCATCGACCGTCGTATTCGAGATGCCTTTTTTTGCAAATACACCGCGCGCTGCTTCCAGCAGTTCGCCTTTTCGCTCCTTCGGACGCTTGGTCGGTCTGGTTGATCGCGCTGCCACTTCTCAGCTTCCTTCCTGCACATGCAAATAGATCATACTGACCGTAAGTCATAATCTCTTGACTCGAACTGACCGTCGGTCATAATCCGGGGCGAGTACAAACTGACGATCAGTCATAATCCATTGCAGCAACGAATCCAACAGCCTGACGGCTGTGGGGAGCGCCGGCTGCTGGCCGACGCAAACGGATAGGGAAACGCATGAACGTGGACAGCTGGATTTGGGTTGCAGCCGGAATCGCCGGTGTCGGTGCCGTTCTGGCGCTGGTTGGTTACCTCAAGCGCGAACCTCTCCCGATGAACGACACTACGCGGAAGCGGGCACGCGGGTCATTCCTGCGGTTGTCGCAGGGGACGACGCACTATCTGGAAGAAGGCCCAGCTGATGGGGACGCCGTCATTCTGGTCCCGGGTGCAACGCTATCTCTTTGGATTTGGGATGGGCTGGCCGAGCGCCTTGCCGCCGCCGGATACCGGGTCATTCGCTATGACCTGCTTGGCCGTGGTTATTCCGATCGACCGAAGATCGTCTACGGACCGGATACATTTGATCGTCAGCTCGAAGATCTTCTCGCCGCGCTAAACGTGAAGGCGCCGGTCCATCTGGTCGGGCTCGCATTCGGTTGCCCGATTATTGCTGAGTTCACACGCCGGCATCCATCGGTAGTCAAGCAACTCTGCCTTCTCGCGCCAGATGGATTTGGCGTGGCGCTATCCTCCTCAAAGCGCCTCGTGCATCTGCCCCTTATCGGACCGTATTTCTTCAGGCTTGTTGGTGACAAAATGTTGGAGCAACGGCTGGCGGCATATTCACCGGATCCTGCGGTGATTGAGCGCGTGCGCGCACAATATTTGCCCGAACTGAAGTTCAAGGGATTCAAGCGCGCGCTGCTGTCGTCGATCCGCAACATGCCCATTCACGATGCGCGGTCGCTTTACCGCAAGGTGGATGCGCTTCTCAAAACGACATTGATTTGGGGCAAAGCAGACCGGGTGACACCAATGCCCGACAGCTCCGAACTCCTGAACGTATTTCCCAGGGCCGACCGTCATTTTCTCGACGGCATGGGCCATCTACCGCACCACGAGCAGCCGGATTTGACGGCGAAGCTGGTTCTGACAGCGCTTCGCGGCGACGCGGCAGTTACAGCATCGAGCAAACAAGCATTCGCATAGGAGGGAAGCGTGGTCCAATCAGATACCCAGACGACGCGCCAGTGCGACACGGAGCACCCGGAACATCTGAAGATTTCCGCCGCGTGTGAGCACATCGCCAGGGTCAAAGCGGGGCACCTAAATTCCGGGCAGGCTGCTGCCGCTGCACTCCACCGTGCCAGATCAGCAGTACAACTGAACGCTTTCATCTCGCTGGCCGAGCTGTCTGACATTTCTGTCGCGGCAGATTCGGCGAAAGACCTGCCGCTCGCCGGGTTGCCGATCGCGGTCAAAGACAATATCGACGTCGCCGGTCTTCCCTGTAGCGACGGCACCCCCGCGCTCAAGGACTGGCGGCCGCAGGCCGACGCCGCGGTCATCACGCGTCTGCGCGAAGCCGGAGCCGTCGTCATCGGCAAGGCGAACATGCATGAGTTAGCCGCCGGGATAACCTCCAACAATCAGTTTTTCGGTGCCGTTCGCAATCCCCATACGCCCGATCTGATCGCGGGCGGCAGCAGCGGTGGCAGCGCTGCGGCCGTGGCCTCCGGTATGGTTGCGGCGGCGCTCGGCACCGACACCGCCGGCTCATGCCGGATTCCAGCCTCGCTGTGCGGATGTGTCGGCTTTCGCCCCTCCATCGGCCGTTATCCGATGAGGGGCGTCATCCCGCTATCGACGACGCGCGACACCGTCGGGCTATTTACCCGCTCGGTTGCGGACACGCGGCTGCTCGATCGCGCGATCGCCGGTGATGCCATCGCGCCCAGGTCCGGCGATCTCACCGGTCGCCGCATTGGCGTCCCGAGAGCCTATTTCTTCGATAACCTTGATCCGACAACTGCGGCCGTGATCGAGAACGCTCTGGCGCTGCTGAAAGACGCCGGAGCTGTTCTTGTCGAGACTGAAGTGAAGAATGTCGCCCAGCTCAGCGGCCCGATTTCACTTCCGATTATCGCCTATGAAGCGTTGCGCGATATCGCGATGTATCTTAATCGTCATCGGTCGCCGATCACAGCATGGCAGATCGCTGAACAGGTCGCCGGATCGCTGGAGAAGTCGCTGCTCGCAAATGAGTTGTTCGGCGAACCTGTTCGCGACGAAGTCTATCGCGATATCCTCGCGACCGCTCGGCCAGCGTTGATCCACGCCTATCATGCCTGCTTCAACGAAAGCCGCATCGAGGCCCTCGTCCTCCCAACGACCGCGATTCCGGCGCGTCCGATCGGCGAGGATGAGACCGTGGAACTTTCGGGAGCACGTGTCCCGACGCTGCCAATCTATCTCCAGAACACCGATCCGTCGTCCGTCGCGGGGCTACCAAGCATTTCCGTGCCGGCAGGCCTGACAGCCTCCGGGCTACCGGTCGGAATCAGCTTTGACGCCCTTCCGGGACAAGACGAGACGCTGCTCGCGCTCGCGGAGGCATTTGACACCCTGCGACCAGCACTTCCCGCACCTGGAGTATTCTTCCGATGACCATCGATGCGTTGAAGCAGGAAGCCTGTGGTCTGATCGAAGGTCTAAAGACCGATCTCCTCGGCGTGAGCCATAAAATTCATGCCACCCCCGAAATCGCTTTCGAGGAGCGTTTCGCGTCACAACTGCTGTGCTCGGTCGCGGAGTCCGAGGGCATCCAGATGACGCGGGGCGCCTATGGCATCGAAACAGCCTTTGCCGGAGAATTCGGCAAAAGTGATGTACCGCGGGTCGCACTGATATCCGAGTACGACGCGCTCCCCGGGCTCGGGCATGCCTGCGGTCACAACGTCATCGCAACGGCAGGGCTCGGCGCCGTCCTCGCGCTTCACCGCATGCGGGAACGATTGCCCGGCGCGGTCAGATATTTGGGGACGCCCGCCGAGGAACGAGGCTGCGGCAAGGAAATCATGGCGCGCAACGGTGCATTCGAAGGCGTTGAAGCCGCGATGATGGTTCATCCTGCAGGCATCAACGTCAAAGCCCTCCGCTGCATCTGCATATCGGAGGCGACAGTTGTCTACACGGGACGCGCCGCGCATGCCGCGGTGTTTCCCGAAATGGGCCTGAACGCGCTCGATGCCATCACATTGTCCTATCAAGCGATCGCGCAACTGCGACAGCACATCCGTTCCTCGGAGCGCATCCACGGCGTCATCACCGCGGGCGGCGTCGCCCCGAATACCGTTCCCGATTCGACGACCGCCATCTATTTCGTGCGCGCTGCGGATGCTGAGGCGCTGGCGAAACTGAAGCCGCGCGTTCAGGCCTGCTTTGATGCTGGGGCGCTGGCCTCGGGCTGCACCGTTGACGTTCAATGGTCGCCGGTCGATTACCTCGACATGGTCGTCAATGAACCTTTGGCTGATGCCTATGTCAGCAATGCGACTAGACTTGGCCGCTGCGGATTCGTGCCTTACGAGCGGCTTCCGCTCGCCGGCTCCGATATGGCGAATGTGAGCCATCGGGTGCCGGTGCTGCACCCGCTCATCTCCATGTCCCCCCCGAACGTCATGCTACACGATCCCGAGTTTGCGATGTGGGCTCGTTCCGAGGAGGGCGACAAGGCAGCCATTGATGGTGCGAAAGCTCTCGCTATGACGGCGATCGACTATTTTTGTAGGCTTGAGCTCCGCGAAGATGTTTCTAACGCGTTCAAGCAGACGGCTTCTCATCGGCAACAAACCCTCGAGATCGCTTGCGGGGTTCCGGCAGCATACCTAAAGAGACGAACTTAGGTCAGCCGCCTGCTCAAGCTCACGACAAGAACTATTCTACTGCCGGCTGTGCTTCCGGCGGTACGAAAATGATTCGTCCCTGGCTCGACAATGCTAGGCTGGCGCCCCATGCCGCGTTATTGTTTTACCACGGACGATGCTATGGCGTCTGGTATTTTATCGGAGTGGGACTGCTTGAACCATCCTCCTACCCCACGGCGGCAACTACAGCTTTCGCGAGGAATTAGCGCAACGTCGCGGAATTCTTCGGTGGATCGGCGATAGATTCGTCCAATCGGATACTGGGGAGAGCTGTGGCGTAGGAATGGCGGAGAGAGTGTCAGTCAATCTCCGTTGAATATAAGCCGCTTTTCATGTCAGCAAAGGGCAAGCTACGGTCTGCAGCCCGGCGAACGGGCGGCGCCCCACTTCGCGCACGAGGCCGCGATAGATAAAGCCATCCGATTGCTACTCTCAAATTCCGTAGACGTCGCTATGAAGGTGTTCGACACCCGCTGCAAGCTGCCGACATGGTGGTAATTTGGCATTGTTGTCTTCGGAATGCCCTCTCAACGGCAGCCAATGCGGCACAAACCCGCAGAAGATCACCCGATACCAATCGGGAGCTGAGCATGTCCCAGTCAGTACACGTTCGAGCCTTTCGCGACCTTGTAGGCGACGGAGGCATCGTTGACGACCCAGAGCGGATCGCCACCTACACGTCGGACCAACGTCAGCTCTTCACTGGGGCGACGTTTGCCGTTCTGAAGCCGGCGACGACACAGCAAGTCGCCGACATCGTACGGCTGGCGACGCACCACGGTATCGGAATCGTTCCGCAAGGCGGCAACACCAGCTACTGCGGAGGCGCGACGCCCGACGCCTCCGGACGCCAAATCATCGTGAGCCTCGAGCGGATCGACAGGATTCGCGAACTCGATCCCGTCTCCATGAGCATCTCTGTCGATGCCGGCGTCATCCTGAAACACGTACAGGACGCCGCGGCGGCTGCCGGACTTCTGTTGCCGCTCAGCCTCGGCGCGGAAGGCAGTTGCCGGATCGGCGGCAACATCGGCACGAACGCCGGCGGACTGTCGGTGGTCAGGTACGGGATGACGCGCGATCTGCTGCTCGGGATCGAGGCGGTGCTGGCGGACGGCACGGTGGTCTCCGACATGCGCAAGCTGCGGAAGAACAATACCGGCTACGACGTCAAGCAGTGCTTCGTCGGAAGCGAGGGAACTCTCGGCATCGTCACCGGCGCAGTGTTGCGTCTCGCGCCTTTGCCGACGCGCCGCGCCACGGCCTGGCTGAAGCTCGCAAACGGCGCGCCGCTTGCCGCGCTTCTCGCCCTGGTCCGTCGCGAATCCTCAGACCTGCTGACCACGTTCGAATTCATGGCGGCCCGATCCATCGCGCTCGCAAGCGAAGCAATGACCGACCCGCCCTCCCTTCGAGCAGGCCCAGCAGGCGCCGTCCTCGTCGAGCTCGCCTCTTCCTCACGCCATCTCGATCTCGACGAACTGATGGAAGCCATTCTGGCCGAGGCGATCGAGTCCGGCTGGATCGAGGACGCATTGCTGGCGCAGAGCGGATCACAGCGGACCGCGATGTGGCGGCTCCGCGAGACCATCCCCGAGGGCGAGAAGCGCCGGAACGGATCGGTCAAGCACGACATCTCGGTACCGCTTTCCTCCATTCAGCACTTCCTCGATCAGGCCGGCTCGCAGGTGCGATCGTATGACGCCGACCTTAAACTGTCCGTCTACGGCCATGTCGGGGATGGCAATCTGCACTACAACGTGCTCGTTCCTCCCGACGTCGACCGGCTGGAGTTCACCAAGCGGATCGAAGGCAGCCTGTCGTTGCAACTCTACGACACCGCCGCGGCGCTCGGCGGCACGTTCAGCGCGGAACACGGCGTCGGTCGTTTCAAGAAGCACCTTCTGGAGCGGTACGGCGATCCTGGACGTATCGCGGCCATGCGCCGGATCAAGACCGCGTTTGATCCGGCGGACATCATGAACGCCGGCGCGGTCGTTTGCCCATTGGGAGAGAAGTCTGGCCGTTGAACGATCGGCCGGCGAGTTGCCGATGCTTTCCGAACGTCGGGCTTCGGCCGATGCACTCCGGCCTCTTGTCCATAAAGAAAGAGCCACTCCGAAGGAGTGGCTCAAGTTGGGGAGGAAACGCTCCTTAGGGATTGCAGGGCCTGATTTCCGGCTCGATGTTCAGATGGCGGCGATGTCCAGCTTCGAGCCGTCGACCAGACGCGACAGTCGGAACGGTGTGGGATCGACGCAAGGCGTGTCGTTGACGACGAGCTCTGCGGCCAGATAGCCGAGCCCCGGACCCAAACCGAAGCCGTGACCCGAGCAGCCCGCGGCAAGGACCAGGCCTTTCACCCCGTCCACCCGCGACACCACAGGCACTGCGTCCGGCGTGCAATCGACGAAGCCGCCCCAGGCGCTATCGATCTTGATTTCGCCGAGTTGGGGGAAGGTCTTCCGGACGCTCTCCACCACTTGGCTCACCAGCCATTTCAAGGGCGGAGGATCCAGCACGCGATTCTGTTCGAAGATCCGATCGTCGTTGGTCAGCAGCGCCGCCATCGAATCCGGCCCCGAAACGAACGATTGGCCGACACCAAGCCTGACGTTCTTCAGACGACGCATGAACTGCGGCATGAATTCCCGGCTGTACCGGATAGCCTGTGGCGTGATTTCGAGGTTCGCCTTGCCGCTGATCGCAAGCGTATAGCTGCCGTCCAGTCGGCGCGTGATCGTGCAATAGGGTGTGGAGACCGCCTCGCCTATGTTGGTTGTCGGGGTGGAACGCAGCGCGGTCTGCCGGATGCTCGCTTGGGGGAAACTGATCCCGAGCGGCCGAAGGAAGCGCGAGGACCAGGCGCCCGCGGCGCACAGCACCGCGCTGGTTCTGATATAGCCCTTCTCCGTGTGCACGCCCGCAATTCTGCCATTGGCCAGGTCGAGCCCCCGCGCGGCGCATCCCTGGTGGATCGTGGCGCCCAGAGTTCTGGCCCCCTCCGCGATAGCCGGCGCGGCGAGCGCAGGTTCGGCCTTGCCGTCCCGCTCCGAATAGGTCCCGCCGACCCATTTGTCGCGCGCTTCGGGGACGCGCTCGGCCACCTCTGCCCGGCTCAGCACGCGGGTGTCGACGTCGTACTCCCTGGCGACCTCGCGCCACTTTTCCCAGCCGGCGAGCACGGCCTCGTCATGGGTCGCATAGACGAGACCGCAGCGCCGAAATCCGAGGTCCCGATTGATATCGCGCGTGAGCTCGTCCCACAGCCGCATGGAGATCACCGAGAGCGGCAGTTCGCGCCGGTCGCGGTTCTGCTGGCGGCACCAACCCCAGTTTCGGCTCGATTGTTCACAGGCGACGTGGCCCTTCTCGAGCAGCGCCACCGAGAGTCCGCGCTTCGCCAGGTAATAGGCGGCCGTAGAGCCGAGGATGCCGCCGCCGACGATGACGACGTCGGCCTCGGCCGGGAGGCGCTCATCGCTGTGAATGCGCTCGACGTGGGGCGACATGTTTCAACGAACCTCGGCTGCCGGGAATGCGGAAGCAAAGTTCCGATCAGCCCTTCATCGCATCGGACGCTCGATAGAATGTGCTGAAATCATCCAAGACTTCGCAACATGTTCGGATTTTTGACCGCTTGAGTGATACGAACTGCTCAAGCGTGACCGAGTCCCAGTTCGGCGGAGGGCGTGCGAGCTGCTCGTCCGGTGGATTGCACTCGACGGCGTTGAAAATTCCCGTTTGCGGCGCGTGGTCGGCGGATACAGATAAATCAAAGCCGCTGCCATAATAGCCTCGTTTGAGAAGCCAGCAGAATGAGTCGTTCCTTGTACCTGTGCTGCTCCGAGACACTAAGCATGAACTCGGAAAGGATCCGTGCCTGCGTCAGGACGCTTCCTCGTCAATCGACCGATCATCGAAGCGACGAAAAAGGCGTAGCCACCCTCCCACGGAATTGCGCCTCCCACGGCTACCGCCAAACGCCATCAGCAAGCTTCGTTGCAAGCAGTACCATGTCCTGCTCGTTCCGACCCAAGCCATGGAGGACGATCACGTGCGGGCGGACGGGATCAGTGCCGATGATCAACTAACGGGTGTTGCACGCCAAACAATTCCTCATGCGTGTCTCACGGGCCGCGAAGCATGGCAAAGGCCGAGATGAAGCAGAGAAGACCGATTCCGGTTCCGACGGCCGGTCCCCAGAACCAAAAGCGGAGCGAAAGCACGACATACGCAGCGGCGACGACGATCGCTGTCAGTTGGAGGGATGGGCTGCGCGCGAAGGCGCGAAAGTGCATCTAGGCAATGGCGATCAAGCCGCCGCCAAACATCATGAGTGCAAGGCTGTGACTCAAGTTGAAGCCCATCCACGCATCCCAGAGATTGACCGATTCGTTAAGGGCCAGCCGCGCCTCCCGCATCGCCATGCGCACGCCGTCGTCAGTCGGTGTGAAGGTGCGGGGAACCCGCAAGTCCATCAACGTGAGCACCGCGTGATAGGTGCCGAGGGCGACGAAGACGGCAGCGCCGCTGAAGAGAAATGCTTGTGCCATGCTGTCAGCCTCCCGGCTCGTTTTGACGTGTCGCGGTGCCCGTCTCATCAGCCACCAACTTCGCACGGTCGACTGCAGCAAAGCGTCTTTACCGAGCGCCGGGGCGGTGCTAAGTAGTGCACGATCGTGCACTTTCCCATCCGGGTTGCACGATCGTGCAACGTTTGTCAAGTAGGTCATGTCCAAAGCCGATCAGACGCGAGAGCGCATTCTCAGCGAGGCGTTGCACCAAGGGACGATCCACGGCTTCTCGGTCGTCAGCCTAGCTGATGTGGCCGAGGCCATCGGGCTTTCAAAGAGCGCCGTCTTCAAACACTTCGGCGCCAAGGACGCGCTGCAGATGGCCGTCCTGGAGAAGCTCGCGGACGATTTTACCCGCATGGTGTGGGATCCGTCAGAGCGACTTCGGCCGGGCCGGCAACGTCTTGACCTCATATTCCAGCTTTGGCTGACTTGGGTCGACGGGAGCGCTGGCGGTGGAGGATGCGGGCTTATCCAGGCGCAGATCGAGTTCGACGATCAACCTGGCGAGCTCCGGGCATACCTGAAGAAACAGCAGCTTCGCTGGAATCGCGTCCTCGTTCGCGAATTTGGCGCCTTGGCCTCTCTCAGCCGCGAACAGGCCCAACAAGCCGCTTTTGAGTTCAGGAGCCTAGTGCTTGGCTATCACCAGTCCCGTCGACTGCTCAACGACGATGCCTCCCCCAAGCTCGCTCACCGCGCCTACCAGGCCTTGATTGCCCGTTCAGTTGGCGCAGGGCCCAGAAGAGCGAGGTAGACGATGAGCCCTGTGCCGCCCCCCCTCATGAATGAGCGGAATCCGGTTGCCGAACTCCTACTCGAGCGCCGAGCCAAAAAGAGCAAACCCAACGAGCGCGTAGACGGTCGCAAAGTGGCTCTCGCCATTGAAGGCGGCGGCATGCGGGCCATCGTCTCGGGGGCGATGGTCGCAGCTTTGGAAGAGCTCGATCTGCTTAACTCATTCGATGCGGTCTATGGATGTTCGGGTGGCGGGATCGCCGGGGCGTATTTTCTTGCACAGCAGGCGCGCCAGGCCACCACGATGTTCTACGACAACCTGAACGATCGTCGCTTCATCAATTTCCCTCGGCTTTGGGTCGGCAGACCCGTCATATCCCTGGAGTACTTGTTCGATCACGTTTGCATCCATGACCGCCCTCTCGCTGTCGGTCGGGTGCTGAACTCCCCAATTCCGCTGGTGCTCATAGGCGCGTCCCTGACAAAGCGGACGAGTGTCGCACTTCGGGACTTCGAGAACCCGCAATCGCTCTTTGGTGCACTGCGATCCAGCACCAGCATTCCGGTCTTTGCAGGCCCGCCTGTCGAATACCGAGGAGATCGTTTTGTTGACGGCTCCCTCTACGAGTCCATTCCATTCGGATCCGCCATCAGAAATGGCGCGACGGATGTTGTGGTGCTGCTGACGAGGCCTCGGGGAAATCTGCGAAACAAACCAGGGTTTCTGGAACGAAAACTTGTGGCACCGCATCTTGGACGAATCCATCCGACGATTGCGGAGCAATACCTTTCACGAGCTCAACACTATCAGTCGGAACTCGATGAGATCGAACAACGGAGCAAGGGTATCGGACCCGTCAGCCTCTTGCCAATTCAACTCGACGATACTGGCCCCATCATCCGTCAGCTGGAAAAATCCCGCCCGAGGCTAGTGCGCGGAGCCATGGCAGGCTTCCGAGCGGTTTATCGCGCTCTCAATATTCCTGTGCTAGAGATCACCTCACCAATTGCGTACATGCGCTCGCGGCGCCGCATTTTCGCAGCAAAAGTGAACGAGGACGTTTGAACCCAAAAAAGCCAACCAAGAAGATTGGCGTCCGGGCGGCCCGGCAGGGTCTTGGAGTGCTTGGGCTCGCGGGTGGGGTCGAGGTCGAGCTTGATGAAAAGAGACATAGCGACAGCCTTTCTTTCGTGGGGAACGGGACGGCGACGAGTAACCGCGCCTGGGTCAACGAGGCCCGACCCGCGAAGGCCGATCGACGGCGACAAGCGTCTGTTCCGATCGCAGGGAGACGGTCTAGCCTTCGACGTCGTGAGCGGTGCCGGCGCCCATGGATGTTCCGGGTTCGAGCAGCACGACCTCACAGATGTCGTCCAGCGCGACAGGGCAATGCTCGACCCCATGGGGGACCACGATGAACTCGCCTTGCTCGATGATCTCGTCCCGATCGCGGAATTTCATCAGCAGGCGGCCCTTGTGCACCAAAAAGAGTTCATCACTGCTCCTATGAAAGCGCCAGGCGAACTCGCCCGCGAACTTGGCGAGCTTGATCTGCATGTCGTTGATCTGACCGGCGATCTTCGGAGACCAGGTCTCCTTGAACTGCCCGAACGAGCTGGCCAGGTTCTTCTTGTGGAGCGGCGAGAGATGCCGATTGAGCGCGGCCACGTCGCGAATGATGGCCCCGAGCTGGCGAGCGACGTCCTTGTCGCCCGCCGGATACTTGCCGTCCAACGCGGCCGTGCCGATGGTGAAGCCGGCGGCGCCTGCCTCCTTCAGGGTGGCGATCCGCTCCGGCGTATCAATCGAGCCGGCCACATAGACGGGCTTGGACACCGCCGCGCACACCGTTTTGATGAGGGCCGGGACGTCTTCCCTGGAGCGATAGGCGAGCAGGTCGAGGCCGTGCACGCCCTCCCGCGCGGCAAGCGCCTTTGCGCTCTCGACGATCTCCTCGATGCTCCCTTCGAGAACGCTCGGGTGACCCGTGATCCGACCCGGGAAGGGACAGTATTGAATGTCCGTGCCCGCAAGGATCGGCAGGACGTCGTCAACGCGTGTGCCGCCGAGCAAGACGTCAACGCCGATTTCGACCGCCGCCTTCGCCGAAACGATTTCACTCTGCAGGTCGAGTGAAACGACTTCGAGGTAGGAGGTCGCGCCGTCTGCCTTGATGGCCTGGTTGAGATCTTTGAGCCGATCGATCGTCAGGCCAATGTCCTTGAAGCCAATGTGACGAACGCCGAGGCTCAGGGCGGTCTTGAGCTGTTCGGAGGCGTCCTCGACCGTGCGATCGTTGCGCGTCAGCATGAAGATGAAGCGAAGGCCCATTAGACTACCCCTTCTTTGGTCTTGATTTGCGCGGCGATGAGCCGTCGCGCGTAAGCCAGCGCGGTCTCGAGACTTCCGGTGTCGGCGATGCCTCGGCCTGCAATGTCGAACGCCGTGCCGTGGTCAGGGCTCGTACGGACGAACGGCAGGCCGAGCGTGATGTTCACACCCTTTTCGAGGCCGAGATATTTCACGGGGATCAGGCCCTGATCGTGATATTGGGCCACGACCACATCGAAGCGGCCCTTGCGCGCCTGCATGTAGACGGTGTCGCCGGGCCACGGGCCGCTGGCGTCGATGCCCTCTGCGCGCGCAGCCTCGATCGCGGGACCAATGATCCGGATTTCCTCGTCGCCGAAGAGACCACCCTCCCCGGCATGGGGGTTGAGCCCTGCGACCGCAACGCGCGGCGCCGCGATCCCGAGCGCCTTTCCGCCCTGGTTTGCAAGCCGGATCGCCGACATCTGCGCTTCGAAATCCGCTTCGTCGATGGCCTTGCGCAGCGACGTGTGGATGGTGACTAAAACAGTGCGGATATCGTCGTTGGCCAGCATCATCGCTACGCGCTTCGCACCGCCATATTCGGCGAGGATTTCGGTGTGCCCGGGATAGCGAATGCCCGCGCTTGCCATTGCCTCTTTGTTGATTGGCGCCGTGACGATGCCGCTGACTTTGCCGGTTTTGGCTGCCGCGATGGCGGCGACGACGGCGTCGAAGGAAGCTTGGCCGGACATCGCGCTGACGCTCCCGAGCGGAGGCGGCGCGATGATTTGCGTCGCCTCGACGACCTCGATGGACCGCGGCTCAGAGCGCGCTTCTTGAGGTTCGGCGATGCGCTTGACCTTGAGGCCGAGGCCCAGACGACGGACGATATTTTCCATCACGACCGAGCTGCCGAAGACGACCACGCTTTCAGCGCCTTTTGCCAATGTCTTCGCCACGATCTCCGGGCCGATGCCTGAGGCATCGCCCATGGTGATGGCGAGGGGAGCGATTTGGGTCATTACAGAACCTTTTCTGATACCGAGGCGCGGGCGCGGAGCCGCGCGACCGCACGACGTAGCGTATCGTCGTCGCCAAACCCGCCTGCCTTCATGGCGATGAGCAGCTCTCGTCCATTCTCGAGGGACGCGCGGCCAAGCGGAAACCCTGGCTCGAGCTCTTGCAGAATCTCGAGCGCAGAGATGTCCAGGCCATCGAGGATCGCTTCCATCGTATCCCCGCCAGTGGCCATCACCACGTCGCAAGGCTCATCGACGACCCTTCGAGCCGCGGCCTGCGCAATGTCGCGCAGGATGGAATTGGGGTGGTCGATACGTTCCACCGGAGCTCGTAACACAGCAACACCGCGCTCGATCCCGATCCGATCGGCCTGACGATGGCTGCGCGGGTTCGCGCTGCCGACAACAACAAGAATCTCGCTGCCCCCGGTCAGCGTCACGTCAGAGGCAACCTGAACCGGCGCAAGCCGCTTCGCCAAAGCCAGGGCCATGCCCGGAGAACCCACCCACAGGATCGACTCCGGATCCGGGAATGCCGCAATCTTTACGTCGAGTTCGTCCTGTGTCGCAGCATCAAGGATGACGACATTGCAGATTGAGGACGGGACGAGTTCAACCAGCCGCGAGTGGCGCGCCGGATGGACGGGATCGCGACCATAGCCGGTCTCCGCGACCGGGATGCCATCGACAAGCTGAACGCCGCTGACGGTCGTACGCCCTGCACCCGGGAACGCAGGTGCGAAGACCAGCATCTTGCGGCCGCTTGCGGTGAAGGCCGCTTCCATCTCGGCCCTGACGTGGCCGCGAAGGGTCGAGTCCACGGTCTTGTAGAGGACATCCCGTGAAGCGAGTTGCTCGGCAAGGTCCGACACTCGCCCTGCGGCTTGCAGGGCAGAGGCGGATCGCGATCCGCTATCGACCGCGACGATCGCCGCCTCCTCTGGCGGTAGCCGGCGTCGGCCGACAACGGCGCGCAGGCCCCGCTCGACAAACGGACCGGCCCCATCCGCGGCGCTGGTCAGGTCGTCGGCAAGAATACCGATTGTGTATTGGCCATTGGTTCGCATGGGTCAATTATGCGAACCAAGTCCAGCATGAAAAGCGATAGTTTCTGCTCATGATTGGTGATATTATATCACCAATGAAGCGGTCA
This sequence comes from Bradyrhizobium sp. WSM2254, assembly GCF_000472645.1. Classification (NCBI taxonomy): domain Bacteria; kingdom Pseudomonadati; phylum Pseudomonadota; class Alphaproteobacteria; order Hyphomicrobiales; family Nitrobacteraceae; genus Bradyrhizobium; species Bradyrhizobium sp. WSM2254. Next base: position 94,708 of record NZ_AXAB01000019.1, read on the forward strand.
GAAGTACCTTCCTTGGACGACTTACGTGCGTTCGAAACCACGGCGCGCCTCGGGTCTGTCCGCTTGGCCGCAGACAGCCTCGCCTTGACCCACGGAGCCGTGAGCCGCCGCATCACCAAGCTGTCCGAAGACCTTGGCTTCAAACTCTTCGAAAAAAGCGGACGTGGCTTGCGCCTCACTGCCGCAGGAGAGGCGCTCAACCTCACGCTCGGCCGGTTCTTCACCGAGTTGGCGACAACCGTTGTGAGCTTGCGTGCTGCCAACGCTCGGCAGAATTCCCTCGTTCTCTCATGCGAGCCTTCGGTGGCAATGCGCTGGCTTATTCCACGACTTGCGAACTTTCAGGCCGTCCATCCCGACATCGCTCTCCACCTTTCCGTCGCCGGCGGCCCTGTCGAGTTTCGCCGCGACCGGATCGATCTCGCCATACGCCGGCTCGACTTTGCGCTTCCAGATGTCTGGCATGTCCGGCGCCTTTTTCCCGAAAAGGTTGGACCGGTCATGAGTCCTCAACTCGCGTCGGCGTTTGCTTCCGGGGAGTACATCGCCTTGGGATCAAAGACCCGGCCGGACGCCTGGTCGCGCTGGCTTTCCAGCCACCCGTCAGGGCGGCGCCCCACGGAGATTCGCTTTTACGACCACCACTTCCTGATCGTTGAAGCCGCATCCGCCGGGCTGGGTGTTGCGCTCAGCCCTTGGGTCCTTGCTACCGACGACGTCGATAGAGGGCGGCTCATCGCACCTGCCGGTTTCGATGCCGACGAAAGCCACTACGGGCTCATCTGGACAGGAGAACCTGAACTGTCAGGGACAGCACACCATCTTGCTCAATGGCTGCAAGAACAGGTGCAAAATTTCGTTTAAAGCCGTGATGGCATCGGGTTTGATAGTCCAGCCCCGATGACGTCTGTGATCTAGTTTAGCCTGCGATCTTGATGAGCGCCCGCTCCATGGTTGCTAGGAAGAGGTCAACATGCTCGGCGTGGCAAACGAGCGGAGGGCGCACTTTAAGGGTATCTTCATTGGCACCGGTCGTGCTGATAAGCACGCCGTCATCCCGCATTGTGTTGACCAGGTCCAAAGCCATCGCACGCCGACCTGCCGGCGGGGTCCCCTCAGCCCCTATGTCGACGCCGAAGAAAAGACCAGCATTTCGTATGGCGCGAATTTCATGTTGCTGCTTTGCGAGCTTCTCCAGTCCGCTGCGGAGGCGCGCGCTCATCGCAAGGGCCCTTTGCGGAATTTGGTCGCGCTGCAAGATCGTTAGCACGGCGTCCGCTGTTGCCATCCCGACTGTGTTTCCGGCGAATGTGTTCGAGTAGCGAGAGGTGGCACCAAATTGGTCCATCCATGTTCTGCGACCAACGACAGCGCCAATCGGGAATCCGTTGCCCATCGGCTTGCCGAGGGTAACAAGATCCGGAACGATCCCATGTCGCTCGAAGCCCCACATACCGGCGCCAGTTCGTCCGAAGCCTGGTTGAACTTCGTCGGCAATGACGAGACCACCGGCCTCGTGCACCGCCGCAACTCCGCTCGCGATGAATCCAGGAGGATCTACCCATACGCCATCGCTGGAGAAAATGCTGTCGATGAGCAGGGCCGCAACGCCCATGCCACGACGGTTCAGATCCATTATGGCCGAACGAATCTGGCTCTCGAAGAACTCCGCAGCCTGGGCTTCCGGTATGCCCGCCGGCCCGGGTAAAGACACCATCCGCACGAACGGGCTGAGCTTGACTGCGTCACCCAGGTTCGGCGAAACCGCGGCGGTCGCAGCACTAGTGCCGTGATACGCATAGGTGGAAACGATCACGCCTTCATTGCCGCTCGCACATCGCGCAATGCGAAGCGCCAGATCGTTGGATTCACTCCCCGTGCAGGTAAACACCACGCGGTCGAGCTCGTTCGGGAAAGTACCGACGAGCCGCTCGGCATAGTCGACAAGCTTTGGCTCGAGATAGCGCGTATTGGCGCTTATTCGGCCCGCCTGCTCAGCCATTGCAGCATTTACTTCCGGGTGGCAATGGCCGAGACACGGCACGTTGTTGTAGAAGTCGAGATAAGCCCGCTCGTCGGGATCGTACAGCCACATACCTTCGCCGCGAACGAAGTGCACGGGCCGGCGGTACTGGAGCCGATAAGAAGCGCCCAGAACCTTGTCACGACGAGCAATGAGCTCGGATTCGCGGCTGGGAAGGTTTGATTCGCCAGGTCTGTAGCGGTTGGGCATGAGATCTGTGGACATGTGCTGCTACCTGTTTGAAAGAGTACTACGGTTACTTCGCAATTTTACGCCCCTGTCGCTCGAGCGAACCGAAGCGGCGTTACGGTAAGGACGACGATACCGCCGCCAGGACTGCCGCCTCGCCCAATGCGACATCAAGAGGCGCCAGGATAGAAAGGCCGTGCTCGGCACGCGCGACGTTCTTTTTGATGTAGGGGGCGTCGGCCGGAAAAAGGTGGGCGCGCCAGTGATTGACCAGGATCAATGCACTTTGTCGCGCCCGCATCAGTCCGATGAGGAGCCTTGCTTCCAGTCTTGAAAGCGCAATGACAGAGGCATAGCCGGCAATGAGATGTTCCGCGCCACCAAGAGGAAGAGTCGGATCTGAGACGACATGACTTGCCGCGATCGCCAGATCCTGGATCCTGGGGTTCCAGCAGCCATCACCAAAATCGATGAAGCCCAGTCCCGGGCCAGTCACAATCGTATTGAACGGGCTGGGATCGTTATGAGTGACCTGCCAGACGACGTTGGAGATTTGTGGCTCAACAAACTCCAGATACTCCGCCATGGCGGCGCGAACGCTATCGGCAACGCTCCCGCTTGGTAGGTACTGCTCTAGTTCCATCAGCCGCGACCAGCATCCGACATGCCAAAGAACGGGCCGATGGGCTGCAAGCACGTCGACTTGCGCAAGCGCCAAATCAAGCCGAGCGAGGGCGCAGCCAGTCCGAAAAAGCAGCTCGGGAGTGGGCACCACCTGGTGCAGCGGAATGCCCTCGATCCGGGTCTGCAGGTACCCGCATATCCCCTCTTCCTCAAACATCAATGCGCCGCTGCTCGTGCGCAGCACTGCGGGTGCAACGAAGCCCGCGGCCTCCTGCAATCCTGCCATGGCCGAGGTCTGAAAACGAAAGCTGTCGACCGCCTCCGGTCTGGTCGACGTCTTCAGGATGCACCGCCCGCCGTCCGGGACGTCGACTTCAACGGTGCGCTCGACCTCGGAGGACAACGTCGCGATTGATCCGGTCACTCCGTAGTGACGCTTCAGCAGTGTCGCCGACATGTCCGGTCCGGAGGAGTCGGACCGCATAGCCAGGGCTGCGGCAGCCGCGCGAAAATAGGTTTCGGTTGACGTTGACGCGCTGGAAAGATGGCCTGCTCTCGCAGCCACCGGTCCAGTGTACGGACCGGGTTCTCCATTGGGCACCAGCTCACTATGAGCATCCAATCGGAGAAGTCCTGATCTGATCGTGTTCTTCATGCTGGGCATGGTGGAGCGCTCCAATCGCGAAGCCTCGCTGTTTCTATGCCTGGTCTTGAAGGCGGCCTCTGACGGCAGTTCGCACAAGAATGGATTGGAAATTGACCAGTGTGCGGTGGCAATCAAAGGTCACGTATTTCGGCTGGAAGCGATCCATGTCCTTGGCTCCTATCCATCTGGCTTCTTGACCCGAGCATAGCCGCGGGCATCTGGCAGGATGTGCCGCAATAAAAGGTCATTTGGCAGAAGGCCCCGGCGTCTACCGCAAACCCAGCACGACGTTCCGCGGGACCGTTCGGCCAGCATCGGGCATCTCATTCGGGACGGCTACGATCTCGCTGCCCCTTGGCGGCACAGACTTTGCGGCAGCGTTCACCGGTAAAACCCGAGGACGGCCTTGGTCTCCAGATACTCCTCCATGCCCTCACGGCCGTATTCCCGGCCGTTGCCGGAGCGCTTGTAGCCGCCAAAAGGTGCGTTGGGGTCCCAGTCAGGATAGTTGAGATGCACTTGACCCGACTGGATCCGCCTGGCGACGGTCCGCACCTTCTCAGTATCGGTGCCCTGCACATGGGCGCCGAGGCCGTAGACGGTGTCGTTGGCGATCGCGATCGCCTCGTCCACGGTGTCGTAGGGAATGATCGACAGCACCGGGCCGAAGATCTCCTCCTGCGCGATCCTCATGTCGCGACGGACGTCCGAGAAGATGGTGGGCCGCGCATAGAGGCCAATCTCAAGTTCGCCGGGCCGCCCCGGCCCGCCGATGACGAGCTTGGCGCCTTGCTCCAGGCCGACATCGATCATGGTCTGCACGCGCTCGAACTGCGGCCGATTGGCGATCGGGCCATGGGTCGTGCTTTCCGCAAGGGGATCGCCGACCACCAGCTCTGAAGTAGCTGCCGCCGCCAACGTCTCGACCTTTTCCATGTGTGAGCGAGGCACGAGCATGCGGGTCGGTGCGCTGCAGGATTGGCCGAGATTGCGGAAGGCGGCACTGATGCCGAGCGGAACAGCACGGCTGAGATCGGCATCCGGCAAGATGATGTTTGGCGACTTGCCGCCGAGTTCCTGGGCGACGCGCTTGACGGTGGGCGCTGCCGCTTGCGCGACGAGAACGCCAGCGCGTGTCGAGCCGGTGATCGAGATCATGTCCACCTGCGGATGCGCCGCCAGACGAGCGCCGACGATCGGACCTGTTCCATTGACGAGGTTGAAGACGCCGGGCGGACAACCGGCATCGTCCATCAGCTCGGCGAACAGCAAGGCACTCAGCGGCGATAATTCGCTCGGCTTCAACACCACCGTGCAACCCGCCGCTAGCGCGGGGCCGACCTTGGCGGTGATCTGGTAGAGAGGCCAGTTCCAGGGGGTGATGAGACCGCACACCCCAATGGCCTCGCGCATGATCGCGGTGCTGCCGCGCGGGGTGACGAACGGATAGTTCGCAAGATTGTCGCGTGCGACGCGGATATGTTCGGCGGCCAGCGGCACCTGGGCGCGACGCGCATAGGTGATGGCAGCTCCCATCTCGCACGTAAGCGCCTGCGCGAACAGCTCCAGCCGCTGCAGCAGCAAAGCGTGAATCCGGTCGAGCAGTGCCGCTCTCTCAGCAGGCGGCGTCGTGGACCAGCCGGCGAAGGCTCGTCTTGCGGCTGCGATGGCGCAGTCCACATCATCGTCATCGCCGAGCGCGACCTCAGCAATCGGCTGCTCCGTCGCCGGATTGACGACGGTTGCTGCTGCCGCGACTGATCCGATCGGCTTCCGCCATTCTCCGTCGATGTAGAATTTTCCGGGGAAGCCGGCTTCCGTCAGGTGTCGAAGGGGAGAGGTCATTGGAAGCGATCCTTGATCCGGTAATAGGCGCCGATAAGCGGCAGGAACCAGGGGGCCGAGGTGGCCGGGAATGGCCGGCCAGCCCTACCAGCCGCGCATGCGCGGCCACCGCGCTTCGATTACGTCGCTGCCGGCGGAGACGACGTTGTACAACTCGTGTTGCGACGCCGTCGCACAGGCGTGATTGGGCAGGATGCGGACCTTCGCGCCGATCGGAAGATTGGGCAAAGCGTGCGCCGACCCGGGCCTGATGGCGAGGATCCCGTGCTCCTGGCTCGCTTGCGAAACGATCAGGTCGGGATAGATCTTGCCGGCCACGTCGCAAACCAGACCGTATCCCTGATCGACCCGCTGCGCCGCGGTGCCGCGGTCGCGCGACAGCGCCATCCACCCCGCATCGACCAAAATCGAGCCCCTCTCGGGTTTCGTGCCGATCACGGTGGCGAGCACCGAGACGGCGATGTCATCGGTCGTGCAGACGCCGACGCCGTGCATCACCAGATCGAAGAACATGTAGACGCCGGCCCGCATTTCCGTGACGCCGGTCAGGTCTTCGGCAAAATGGGCGGTCGGCGTCGAGCCGACGCTGATGACAGGGCACTCATGCCCCGCCGCGCGCAACCTCTCCGCCGCAGCGACGGCCACGGCCCTTTCGTTCTCCGCAGCCGCCACGAGGGTTTCAGGCGCGCAGAGACCATAGGATTCGCCGGCATGGGTGAGAATGCCTACAAGGTCGGCGCCGGCATCGGCCACGGCGGCTGCGACGGCGATGAGCTTGGAATCCTCAGCGGTCAGCCCGCCACGGTGACCATCGCAGTCGATCTCGATGAAGGCGGATGGTGTCACACCAGCGGTACGACCGGCTGCGCCAAGCATGGCCGCCTGCTCCGGCGAATCGAGCAGAACCTTGAGATCGACGCCTGCTTTCCGCAGACGCATCGCTCTTTCAGCTGTGTGGGGCGCCAGACCCACGGCATAAGTCATGTCGCGAAAGCCGTGCTGCGCGAAGTACTCTGCCTCGGCCAAGGTGGAGACAGTGATTGGTCCTGGTCCGGACGGATAGGCGCATTGGGCGACGTCAATGGATTTCGCGGTTTTCATATGGGGACGCAGCACGACGCCACGCGCAGCCATGCGAGACGACAGGCGGTCGAGATTGCGATGCAGCCGGTCCTTGTCGAGCAGGAGGGCCGGTGTTGCCAGCGCACCGACCGCTGCGGCCGTCTCGCCGTTCCGGATGTCCGTTGCGCGCATCTCCGGCTGTGGCATTTCGATCTCTCCTAGCCGAACGATTGATTGGCGAGCGCGAAGGTGCGCGCCGGCCCGAGTGCCGGCGGCTGCGCTCCCAGGATCATTGTTGTTGCATCACTGACCCGCTGCAGGCCGATGCTCTCGAGCCACTCCCCAAATTGCGATGTAGCGGAGGTGTCTATGCGGGCGAAACGACGTCCGAGATCTGCCAGCGCGGCCTCGATCAGCGCGCGTGCATCGGCCGGACATTCGGCTACGACAGGCCCAATGACATGCCCACGGCCGAAAAGCCGAGAGATGGCGTAGCCGCGAGCTATGCCATCACGCTGCAGGAGATAGCCGTCACCGCTCCGGATGAGCCGATCCAGCATCCGTCGCCTCTCCAAACCGGTAGCCGCGCGATCAAGCTGCGCGACTGCCTCGAAATCCGATGTCGCCATTGACCTGACGAGGCCCGACCGCAGCGACTCGTGGCTTCCACTTGGAATTCCCTGGTGCTGATGGATGATCCCTGTCGGCACAAAGCCGCGGCGGCGATAAAGCGTGACGCCTTCGGCCGTCGAATTCAGTGCGATGGTCCGTGGATGGGCCCACGCCAGCAACGCGTCCATGAGCCGGGCCCCATAGCCACGGCCCTGAGCGGCTTTTGCGACGATGATCATGCCGGCGGAGGCATGAGTCTCGCCGTACGGCCACCAGGCCGCGGTCCCGATCACCGTCCCAGCGCGCTCCAGAACAAAGCCATGGCCCAGCTGCAGCGCGACGTCCCAATCCTCGATCCGGTAGGGCCAGGACATCTCTTGCGAGAGATTCAGGGCGCCTTCCAGATGCGATCTGGCGAAGGGAAGCAGGACCACATCCTCATTGTCGCGGTGCCCGACTGGATAAGCTGCGGCTGTCATGATCGGTCGACGTCTCTTACTCCGGTTGCCAGCCCATCGCCAGCGCGGGACAGCGTGAGGCCATCTCATGAGCCCCGCGCAGTTAACAGCGTAACTTGGGTCCGACAGCATTACGCAGCCGGACTGGCGCAAAATTCGGCATAGAATTTCATTGATGATGCGGCAGCAGGATCAATCTGCTGCCAGCGGCAGGCGCCCTCTCGGAGGGCGCAATCACGCTTTCCAGTCCAGAACGATCTTGCCGCAATTGCCACTCCGCATGATCTCAAATCCGGTCCTGAACTCTGCGACCGGCAAGCGGTGCGTTATGATCTTTCGGATGTCGAGACCGCTTTCGAGCATTGCGAGCATCTTGTGCCAGGTCTCGAACATCTCTCGACCGTAGATGCCCTTGACGGTAAGCATCTTGAAGACAAGCTTGGTCCAGTCGACCGTCGCGGGCCGAGCGGGGATGCCGAGCATGGCAATCTTGCCGCCCATCACAAGATTTTCGACCAATTGATCGAAGGCAGCGGGAGCACCACTCATCTCGAGCCCCACATCGAAGCCTTCCTTCATGCCCAGGCGCTGCGTCACGGACCGAAGATCTTCCTTCGTCACGTCGATGGGAACAACGTCAGCGACATCCGATGCCAATGCCAAGCGGCGCGGATTGACATCGGTGATCACGACGTGCCGCGCACCGACGTGCCGGGCAACTGCAGCGCTCATGATACCGATAGGACCTGCTCCGGTGATGAGCACATCCTCGCCCACGAGGTCGAACGACAGCGCGGTGTGGACGGCGTTGCCCAGCGGATCGAGGATAGCCCCGATCTCGTCGTCGATCGCGTCTGGGAGCGGCACGACATTGAAGGCGGGCAAACGCAGATATTCGGCAAAGGCTCCGGGAATGTTGACGCCGATTCCCTTGGTTTCAGGATCCAGGTGAAACCGCCCTCCACGCGCAGCTCTGCTGCTCGTGCCGACGACATGGCCCTCACCCGAAACGCGCTGCCCAATCGCGAACTTCGTGACGTTCGCGCCGACCTCGGCGATCTCGCCTGCATACTCATGGCCGACGACCATCGGGACAGGGACGGTACGCTGCGCCCACTCATCCCAAGCGTAGATATGGATATCCGTGCCGCAGATCCCGGTCTTGTTGACCTTGATGAGAACGTCATTCGGTCCGATCTGCGGGATCCCCCGTTCGTCGAGCCAGAGCCCCGGTTCGGCGGCTGCTTTGACAATAGCTTTCATGAGAGCACCTTTGTAACCATCAAATCACGCCAAGCGCTTTGCCGGCGTCGGTGAAGGCGTCGACGGCCAGTTCAACGTCCTCTTCGGTCAGGGCGGCGGACATCTGTGTCCTGATCCGCGCCTTTCCTTTGGGGACGACGGGATAGAAGAACGCGGCGACGTAGATGCCGCGCTCATCCAGCGCTGCTGCCATCTCCTGCGCCAGGCGTGCGTCCTGCAGCATGACTGGAATGATTGGCGTTTCTCCGGCGAGCAGCTCGAATCCGGCCTTCTCCAATCCCGACCGAAAGCGCCGCGTATGCGCAGCAAGAAGCTGCCGTCGGTCGTCGGCTGTTTCCGCGATCTGGATCGCCTTGATCGATCCCGCTGCCACTACCGGGGCGAGGCTGTTGGAGAAGAGATATGGACGCGCTCGCTGCCGAAGCAGATCGACGACGGGTTGCGACGCCGCAACAAAGCCGCCCATCGCGCCACCCAGGCTCTTGCCGAGCGTTCCCGTGACGATATCGACCTGCTCGCTTGTGCCTGTCAGCGTCGGCGTGCCGCGGCCGGCTTCGCCGAGATGACCGGTGGCATGGCAGTCATCGACCATGACGACGGCGCCGTACCTCTCGGCCAAGGCGCAAATGGCGGGGAGCTTGGCCACGTATCCGTCCATCGAGAACACGCCGTCCGTGGCGATCAATTTGAACCGGGCTCCGTCCCTGTCCGCCTCCTTGAGCCGATCCTCGAGCTCGTTTATGTCGCCGTTGCCGAAGCGGTAGCGCCTCGCCTTGCAAAGACGCACTCCGTCGATAATGGAAGCGTGATTGAGAGAGTCTGAAATGATGGCGTCGTCGGCCTCAAGAAGCGGCTCGAAGACCCCGCCATTGGCGTCGAAGCAGGCCGCGAACAGGATGGCGTCATCCTTGTCCAGATAGCGAGCGATCATGCGCTCGAGTTCGCGGTGCAGCGTTTGCGTACCGCAGATGAAGCGCACGGATGCCATGCCAAACCCGAACTCATCCAGGCCTCGCTTTGCGGCTGCGATGACTTCGGGATGATCGGCGAGACCCAGATAGTTGTTGGCGCAAAGATTGACGAGTTCGCGCTCAGAGGACTGCGAAACGACACGGATTCGGCCGGCCTGGGCGCTTGTGATGACCCGCTCGCGCTTGTAGAGGCCCTCCGCTTGGATTTGCGAAACAAGCTCGCGAATCCGGCCTTCTAGGGTCGGCGCCATAGTACCCCCATCCTCGCTGCCGCAAATTGGACGATCATGATAATGCAAACTCTCCCCGGAGCATGAGCAAGATGCGCTCGAAGTGGCTGGGATCATGTGGCTTGAGGAGCGCAGCCTGCCGAGGCAGGTGTACATCCCAGAGGCGCGACAGCCAAAACCGGAATGCCGCAGCGCGCTGCATCGCAGGAAGGAGCTTCTGTTCGGAGGAAGTCAGCGGCCGGGCGCTCTCATAAGCACCCAGAAAAGCGGCGGCTCGCTCCACATTGTGGCGGCGGGTGAGGCCATCGACGCACCAGTCGTTGAGGCACACCGCTATATCGAACAGAAACGTGTCGCATCCGGCGAAATAGAAATCAATGACGCCGGACAGGCGCCCCCTCTCGAACAACACGTTGTCGCGAAACAGATCGGCGTGGATCGGCCCCCTGGGGAGTTGCCTGTAGGTCGAGGACAAAGCGAGCTCGTTCTGAAAGGCCAATTCAGTCGAGAGCAGCGAGCGCGGTCCGGCAGATACGCGGCGGCGGAGCACCGACACGACCTCGTTCCACCATTGAAGACCGCGCGGATTGGCTTGGCGTCGTGGGTAATCACTCCCGGCCAAGTGCAGGCGCGCAAGGCACTCCCCGACGGAACTGCAATGGGCGGCGGTAGGTTCTGCCGCGCTTGCACCAGGAAGCCTGTTGACAACCACGGCGGGCCGCTCCCTCAGAGAGTGAAGCATAACGCCATGTGCATCATCAACCGGATCCGGGACGGGCATGCCTCGAACCGCGAGATGCTTCATCAAGTGCAGGTAAAAAGGCAATTGCTCGAATGTGAGACGCTCAAACAAGGTGAGCACATACCTTGCGCCATCCGTTTCGACGAAATAGTTCGTGTTCTCAATTCCGCTGGTGACGCCGCGAACGGCAAGCGGCGCGCCAAGACCCAGCGCTCGAAAGAACGCAGCAACCTCGTCGAACGACAACTCGGTAAAAACGGCCATCGTGCAGCAGCTCCCGGTCCGGACTCGTCTGTTCAGCTGCCCTGCACGACGTCGGCGATGTAGTTCTTGACCGCCTCTGCATTTGCCGGAAGGACTCTGACCCGTTTCGGCAAATCTTCGATGCCATCGAAACGTTGCGGGCGATCCGGATCGCGGCCTAACGCTTCCCTGATCGTCGCGGCGAATTTGATTGGCAGCGCAGTTTCGAGCACGATCATCGGCTCCTCGGGGGAGCCGTGCATACGCGCGACCGTCACACCATCTGCAGTGTGGGGGTCGATCATAGTGTCATAGCGCTCCCACGTGTCACGGATCGTCGCCAGCCGATCGGCATGGGTGCTCCTGCCGCTCCGAAAGCCGAAACGCGTTGCCGCGTCGGCGAAGTAGGGATCTCCGCTTAGATCGAACGCCCCGCGTTCCCTGAGTTGATCTTCAAACAGTAGTTTGGTCCGACTGGCGTCGCGACCGAGCAGGTCGAACACGAAACGCTCGAGATTGGAGGCCTTGGAAATATCCATCGAGGGGCTCGATGTTTCAAGCGTGTCAGCCCGGCTTCGAACGCGATACACGCCGGTGCGGAAAAACTCGTCAAGCACGTCGTTCTCGTTGGTCGCAAGGACGAGGCGGGATATTGGAAGGCCCATCATGCGCCCGACGTGACCGGCGCAGATGTTTCCGAAGTTTCCTGATGGCACGGCAAAGCTTGCACCCGCCGACTGCGGCTCGGTCGCCTGCAGATACCCATAAAAGTAATAGACGACCTGCGCCAGCAGCCTCGCCCAGTTGATCGAATTCACCGCGCCGATCTTGTATCGCTGCTTGAATTCCAGATCGCCGGACACGCGCTTGACGATGTCCTGGCAGTCATCGAACACACCATCGATGGCGATGTTGTGGATATTGTCATCCTGGAGGCTGAACATCTGAGCTTGCTGAAATGCGCTCATCCGCGCGCGGGGTGACAGCATGAAGACACGCACCCCCTTCTTGCCACGCATGGCGTATTCTGCAGCGCTGCCGGTGTCGCCGCTGGTCGCGCCCAGAATGTTCAACTCCTCATGCCGACGCGCCAGTTCGTACTCGAGCAGATTGCCGAGCAACTGCATGGCCATGTCCTTGAACGCCAGCGTCGGACCGTTCGACAAGCCCTGGAGGTAAAGGCCGTTCTCCAGCTTTCGCAGCGGCGCGATCTTCGAGCTTCCAAAGACCTCCGGCGTATAGGTCCTCTCGCAAATGGCTTTCAGGTCAGCGGGCGGGATATCGCTGATGTAGAGCGACAGAACCTCGAAAGCCAGGCTCGGGTAGGACAAGGTACGCCACGCATCCAGCGTCGCGTCATCCACACGAGGGTAGGTCTGGGGTATGTACAGCCCGCCATCCGCGGCGAGGCCTTCAAGCAAGGTCTCAGAGAACTGCATGCGGCCCGAATGGCCGCGTGTGGAGACGTAGTGCATCGATTCTTTTCTTTCGAGAGGCGGCGGCGCCCCTAATTTGGACGATATGCTGCTGGCCCTCAGCGGCTGGCACGCCACAGCGCAATGCGATCACGCATGCGATAGCTTTGGATGAAGGCAGGCATGAACCAGGGATTGCCTCGATAGAACGGGATGAAGGTCGGAGGGCGGAAGTCAAAGGCCGTGCGTGCCCGCTCCTCATGCCCCATCAGCTTGTGGGCCGCGTGCATACCGACCCATGGCGCCCAGACCACGCCAGAGCCGCAGAAGCCAGTAGCGTAGACGACATTGTCCTTCTCGAAGATGCGGGGAATCATGTCGCGGTTCATTGCGACATTGCCGAACCAGCTGTGCGAGAGGCGAACACTCTCCAGTTCCGGAAACAGATTGACCAGGCCCTTGCGCAGAAGCAGCTTCGGAGCCACGGGATCGCCGACGCGGGAACTGTCGCGGCCACCGAGCAGAATGCGTTTGCCGTCCGGCGAAGGCCGGTAATAGAAGCCAACCTCCCGATTTTCGATAATCATCATCCGTTTCGGCATCAGCCGCGCCATGACCTCGGGCGCAAGCTCCTCGGTCGCAATGATCCGGCTGCGAACCGGCACCAGCCTGCGGCGCAGGAAGGGCACGGCAGCATCGGTATAACCGTTCGTGCAGACCAGCACCTGACGTGCCTGCACCGAGCCGGCCGAAGTGACGACGCGGAATCCGGCGCTATCTCTTTCGATCGAGATCACGGGCGTGCGCGCGTGGACTGTCAATCCGGAAGCGAGCGCGACCCGCAGGAGCTCGGCGTGGAATTTGGCCGGATGCAGTCCGCCGATGTCCATCCGAACCGTGCCGCCGCGATAGACATCCGTGCCGATGTACTTTCGCTGCTCGGCATAGGGCACTGTGTAAGCCTCGATCCCCAGCCTCTTCGCGAGCCTCTCCGCGGTCCGCGCCATGGATTCGTATTGTTCATAGCCGAATGCCCCCTTGAACTGTCCCACCGGCTGGAAGTCGCAGGCAAGTCCTTCCGTCTTGATGAAATCGTACAGGAATTCGCGCGCGCTCTTGCCTTCGGCCTCGATCGCCAGCGCCCGGTCCTCCCCGAACCGCCGCGTAAGCGTCGCGAAATCCGGCCGAATGGATCCGCTGGTGATGCCGCCGTTGCGCGTAGAAGCTCCCTCTCCCGGATCCATTGCATCGAACGCCGCGACGGAGCGTCCTCCGCGCGCCAGCACCAGACCAGCCGAGAGTCCGGCATAGCCCGCGCCCACGATCAGCACGTCGAGTTTCTTGGACAGTGGCTGTCGAGGCAGCGGTTTGAGCGGGGCGGCCTCCCACCAATAGGGCGTCGCCTTCTCGTCAACTCTCGGCGCATGCATGGCGTTTGCTTCTCTTATGACATCTATGTTCAGCCGCGGCTTGGTTCACATTGATCAAAAATTGTCGTTTCGCACGTCGAGGGCATCTCGCAAGCCATCGCCGATGAAGTTGAAGCTCGTCACGGCGATCGTGATCGCGGCACCGGGAATGATCGCAAGCCACGGAGCGCTCGCCAGATATTGCTGCGCGCCATTGAGCATGTTGCCCCAGCTCGGCAGCGGCGGCTGGATGCCGTAGCCCAGGAAGCTGATATAGGCTTCAAGAAGGATCGCGCGGGCGACCGCGAGGCTTGCGGCGACGATGATCGGGCCCATCGCATTGGGCAGGACCTCGCGGAACATGATATGCCCTCGGCTCAGTCCCACCATACGCGCCGCCTGGACAAACTCGCGCTCGCGCAGCGAGCGGACCTCGGCCTCGACGATGCGCGCAGTCTCCATCCAGCTCGTGACGGCAATGATCACGGTAATCATCACCGGACTCGGCCGCAGCGTCGCGGCCAGCGCCAGCACGAGGAAGATCGAGGGATAAGAGAGGAAGCCGTCCACCATGCGCATCAGCGCCGCCCCGACCCAGCCGCCGCGATAGCCGGCCGTCACGCCGACGAGTGTTCCGATGAGTGTTGACAGCAACATCGCCGAGAATCCCACCAGCAGCGAAACCCGCCCGGCCATCAACAGCCGCACAGCCAGATCACGCCCCAACGGATCCGTGCCGAGGTAATGCTGACCGGTGAGCGGCGGAGCAAAGCGGGCACGCAGGTCGATGTGGAGCGAGTCGTAGGGCAGAGCATAGGGCCCAATGGCGCACGCCAGCACGAGCAGGGTGATCATCGCGATCCCGATGAGCGCCAGATGATGTCGCATGAAGCGATAGACCGCGCGGCTGTGCCACCAGCGGGTCGGAGCTGCGTCGGCTACGATGGCGGTCATATCTGCTAGCTCCTCTAGTCTGTCGTGAGTCCGCAGGCTCAGGCCAGGCGAATGCGCGGATCGACGGTGGCGATCACGATGTCTGCGATCAGATTGCCCAGCACGACCAGGATGGCCGAGAAGATCAACAGCCCCATCACGACCGGATAGTCACTGTAACCGAGACTATCGAGAAACAGCCGGCCCATTCCGGGCCACGTAAAGATCGTCTCCGTAACCAATGCGCCGGTCAGAATGCTGGGCAGCTGCATTCCTGCCAGCGTGATCATCGGTAGCAATGCGTTGCCGACGACATGCTTCAGCAGGATGCGGCGCTCGCTGACGCCCTTGGCGCGCGCGGTCTTGACGAAATCCTGACTTAGCGCATCCAGTGTCGCCGTCCGCATGTAGCGGCTCCAGACCGCGACATGAACCAGCGACAGCACCAGGCTCGGCAAAATCAGGTGGTGCAGATAGTCCAGCACCGAGCCGTCGCCGATCGTGTACATGTTGCCTGCAGGAACCCACCCGAGCTTCAGGGTGAAGATATAGATGCCGATGAGACCGAACCAGAAAGTCGGGACCGACAAGGCGACCATGGCGCCGACGGTCGCGCAGTAGTCAAACAGGGAATAGCGGTGGGTGGCGCCTCGGATTCCGATCCAGGCACCGACCGCGATCGCAAATGCGGTGGATGTCCCCATGAGCAGCAGCGTCGCCAGCAGGTGCCGACCAATCACCGCCAGCACCGAGGAGCCGTCGCGGAACGAGTGTCCCCAATCGCCCTGGAGCAGCCGCCAGGCCCAATCGAGATACTGGATCCATAGCGGCCGGTTCAACCCGAGCTGCGCTGCGAGCCGCTCCACGTCCTTCTGCGTCATGCCCGGATCGAGCCCGAACTGCGCCAGAGGACCACCCGGCATGAGGTTGAGAACCGTAAAGCCGATGATCGAGACGATCACCAGCAGCACGATGCTCTGCGAGAAACGATTGAGCAGGAACCCGGACATTGGAGTCACCATGTTGGCTTTGCAGCATCACTCCAGCGCCGGCCTCGGCCTCCCGGGCCTAGGCCGGCAGCACATCAGCTCGCCCAATACCAGGCCAGCGCATTCCAGGATTCCGTGCGCGTATTGCCGTTCGGCACGAAACCGTTGATCCCCTTCTTGAGGCCTTCGACCGCATTGGTCTGATACAGCGGCAGGAAAGGCAGGTCGCGACGCACGAGTTCCTGTACCCGGAAGTAGATCGCGCGCCGCGCTTCCGGATCGAAGGTGCGTGCGCCCTTGTCGAGCAGGGCATCGACCTCCGGGTTTGTAAATTGTGCATTGTTCGAGCCGCGGCCGCCCTTCGCGGCGATCGACCGCGAGTGCAAGCGGTTGGTCACGTCGGGGTCTGCGCCGATCAAATAGGTGCTGCCGACGATGACGGAATCGAATTTCGATTGCCCCCAGAACTCGCCCCACATCACCGCGGCGGGCAGGTTCGATATCTTCATCTCGACCCCCAGCTGAGCAAACGTTTGCTGCAGATACTGCTGCACCTGTTCGCGGAGGGGATCGCCCGACGTGGTCGAATTGGTAAAGGACAGGCGAACGCCGTTCTTGGCACGAATGCCGTCCGCGCCTTTTGCCCAGCCGGCTTGATCGAGGATCTTGCCCGCGCGATTCACATCAAATTGGTGCAGGGGCAGATTGGGGTTGAAGAAGAAGGACTGCCTCGGCATGAACGTCTCGGTCGGACTAGGCACCCCGTAATACAGCCCCTGAATGATCGCCTCCTTGTCGATCGCCGCGTAGAGCGCCTCGCGAACGGCAAGCTCCTTGAACTGCGGGCGCTCGAGATTCAGATAGAAGGATTCGAACGCGGTCCTTGGAACGAGCGTCACCGTGCGGTTCGGCAACGTCTTGGCTTCCCCGTAATGATCGGGCGTGATGTAAGGCTGACCTACGAGATCAATGTCGCCGCTCTTGAACTGGGTGTAGAGGACGGTGAGATCGGGAATGTATTTGAAGACCAGCTTTTCGATGTGCGGGCCTTCACCGAAATAGTCGGGGTTCGCCACGAGCTCGAGATGATCGCCGGCGACCCGCTGCCCCCACTTGAACGGACCGGTGCCGACCGGCGCCTGATTGAAGGCGGCGTTGTTCGGATTGGACTCCTTCCCGAGGATGTGCTTGGGGACGATGAAGGTTTCGGTCAGGAAGGACAAATACGGCGCAAAGGCCTCTTCCATCCGCCACGAGATCTCCGTCGGCGAGATCACGGTGATGTCGCGCACGAGAGCATGGCCGGCCGTGCGCCAGCTGCGGAAGTTGGGATTCATGATCAGCTCGAGCGTGAACTTCACGTCCTCGGAGCTGAACGGCGTGCCGTCGTGCCAGCGCGCATCATCACGCAAACGAATGCGCCAGTTGAGACCGTCCTGCGAAATGCCGCCGTTCTTCTGATCCGGCACCTCCAGGGCAAGGTTGGGGCGGATGACGCCCTGAGGATCGATGCGGAACAGCGCGTCGAAGACCGAGAAATGCACGCCGTCATCGACTTCAATATGTGCCATCAGCGGATTGAAGACGGTCGGCTCTTGTCCAAGCCCGACGACCACGCGGCCGGTCGGTTTCGCCGTAGTAGTACGTGCGAAGGCAGGCTGGCCCAGCAAATTTGATCCCGCGAGGCCAGTTGCCCCCGCGATCATCAACTGGAGTGCGCTACGCCGCGAATAGATCGGTGCAGTCTTTGCTTCAGTCATGACCCCTCCTCATTTGTGGCTGTGTCCGGCCAATGTCGATTGGCTTCCGATGGCGCGGGCGCTGCTTTGCTGCTCGCCGGGGATGGCAGCGACCAGTTCCCGTGTGTAGGCGGATATCGGGCTCAGGAAGATCTGCGACGGCGGCCCATGCTCGACGATCTGCCCTCGATGCATGACCGCGATTTCATCGCAGATCTGGCTGGCCACGCGCAGATCGTGCGTGATGAAGATCATCGATACGCCGGTCTCCCGCTGGATCTGGTCCAACAGCTTCAAGATCTGCGCCTGGATCGATACGTCGAGCGCTGAAACGGCCTCGTCAGCGATCAGCAGCTTCGGCTTGAACATCAGCGCCCGAGCGATTCCGATGCGCTGACGTTGGCCGCCCGAGAACTCGTGGGGATAACGATCGAAGGTTCCCGCATCCAGGCCGACATGGGCCAGAAGCTCTCGTGCCTGCTCACATGCGTCCTTGCGCGGCACTCCATGCGCGATCGGACCAACCGTCAGTATTTGCCCGACCGTTGATCGCGGATTGAGCGAGGCAAATGGATCCTGGAAAATCATCTGGATCTTTGGCCGAAGCGGCCGAAACTGGGCTTCGGATAGCCGGGCAACGTCGCCTCCCTCGAACAGGATAGAGCCGCTGTCACTGTCGAGGAGCTTGATCAACAATCGCCCGAGCGAGGATTTGCCGGAGCCGCTTTCTCCAACCACGCCCAGGGTGCGTCCCGGCGAAAGGTCGAACGACACGCCGTTAACCGCGGGCACGATCCGCTGCTTGCCGAACAGCGCACTGCCGCTGCGATAGGTCTTGACCAGACATTCGACCTTCAGGATGGAAGACGAAGCCGCAGCTTCCGCCGGAACGCGGTCCTTACCCGTCAGATGCGGCACGGCCGCGATCAGACGGCGCGTGTAGAGATGGCTCGGGGACTTCAGCACCTGCTCGGCGCTCCCCTGCTCCACGCAGTGACCCTTCTCCATCACCACAACGGAATCGGCAATCTCAGCCACGACTCCGAAGTCATGGGTAATGAACATCACGCTCATTCCCTTGCGGCGTTGAATGTCGCGGATCAGTTGCAGGATTTGCGCCTGGGTCGTCACGTCGAGTGCGGTGGTCGGCTCGTCAGCGATCAGGATCGCGGGCTCGAGAGCCAGAGCCATGGCGATCATCACCCGCTGTCGCTGCCCGCCCGAGAGCCGGAACGGATATTGATGATACATCAGCGGCGGATCGGGCAGGCCTACCTCCGTCAGCAATTCTATGGCGCGGCTACGGCGGGATTTCGGCGTTCCGATCCGGTGCGCCGCCATCACTTCTTCGATCTGCGCGCCGACTGTCATCAGCGGATTGAGCGCGGATAGCGGGTCCTGGAAGATCATGGAGACGACACGGCCACGGAGGTCTCGCAGACTCTCTGGCGAGAGTCCTACGAGGTCCATGCCTTCCAGATGGATTGCTCCCCAAGACACGCGGATCGATTTGGGCAAGAGCCCCATGATCGCGTTGGCCGTGACAGACTTGCCAGAACCGGATTCCCCAATGATGCAGAGGATCTGCCCGCGCTTCAGTTCAAAGGAGACGTTCTCGACCGCGTGCGCCCGCTCCATGCCCGCCGGCAAGCTCACAGTCAGATCGCGGACCGCGAGTGCCACATCTTCCGAGGCTAAAGGCTGCGGGGCAGAGATCATCTGAACATTCTCCCCTTTCGAGCGCATCCCATGATCCCGTTGCGGATCGGCTCTTCGGCCTCTTTTGCCGCCACTACGCTCGGACAGGTCAACAACTCGTCGCTCATTCTGCCATTCTCCGCGCGGTGAATACGACATGATTCAGAGGTGGCTGCTCTATAGGCAAAGGCGTCGCAGAGTGCCGACGATCAGTCGAATGGACCGCTCGAACAATGAATCGAGGTCCGGGAGGCTGCCATTGGCGCCCAGCTCGATCGCTTCGGCGAAGGTCTCCTCCCAGACAAGGCACATCGCGCGTCACCTTTTGAATTTCTGCCCGTTGATCGACATTGATCCGGTACTCACAAGTCTGGCCGCTTCAATCATCCCGGAGTCGCCGAAACGCGAGGGGTAGGCAGCATGAAGTTCTAAAAACGAAGCCCGATTTGGCATTTCGGTCTGCGGCTGCCGGCGCGCATGTTCGGCTGAGGTTTGCCTCCAAGCCACGAAAAGGCGGATCCGAGTGCAGAGATTATCCTCAGTTTCGCGCCGACGGGATCGCGTACGATCGAGATATCTTCGCAATAACCGCCTGCACCACAAGCCGCAAACCGCAGGATATTCCGCGCAACCACGAAAGTCCGCAACGTGCGTGCCGCAACAGCTCGGATACGATACGGCGAGCATCGGAGTCTCCGCCCCCATGAACGCGCCACTCATGCACATCGAATCCAGCCCCTCGCTGCCTCGAGAGGCAGACGTGGTCGTCATCGGCGGCGGGGTCGTGGGCGTGTTCACGAGCTATTACCTCGCCCGCCGCGGCCTCAAGGTCGCCTTGCTCGAGAAGGGCCGCGTCGCCGCCGAGCAATCCAGCCGCAACTGGGGATGGTGCCGCCAGCAGAACCGCGACGCGCGCGAGTTGCCGATCGCAACCAAGAGCCTCGATCTGTGGGAGCAAGTCGCCCGAGAGACGGGCGAAGATACGGGCTTCCGCCGCTGCGGCCTGTTGTATTTGTCGAACGACGAAAGTGAGCTGGCCGGCTGGGCCAAGTGGCGAGATTTCGCCAGAACGGTGGGCGTTACGACGCACATGTTGAGTGCCGAAGAAGCCAACGAGCGAGGCAAGGTCACCGGCCGCAAGTGGAAAGGCGGCGTCTTCTCTCCCACCGACGGGACGGCAGATACCTCAAAGGCTGTGCCCATCGCCGCGCGTGCGATCATGGCGGCCGGTGGGACGGTGCACCAGCAATGCGCGGCGCGCGGCGTAGAGCTCAGTGGCGGCCGGGTCAGCGGAGTGGTGACCGAAGCCGGCACGATCCGGACAAAGACGGTGGTCATGGCAGGAGGCGCATGGGCCTCTTCGTTCTGTAACCAGCTGGGAATTCGCTTTCCACAAGCATCCGTGCGCTCTTCCATTCTCGCCCTGGCCCCCGGCGCAGCGGGGCTACCTGGTGCCCTGTACGCCGGACTGGTGTCGCTCACCCGGCGTGGCAATGGCGGATACACGCTGGCAATCAGCGGGCGTGCGCGGGTCGATCCGACGCCGCAGCAGTTCAGGTTCGGCCGCGAATTCCTGCCCATGTTCGCCCGCCGGTGGCGAAGTCTTAGCCCTGGGGCTTTCGAGGGCCTGCGGCAGGGCCATGAATCCCTGGCGAAATGGGGGCTCGATGAGGTGACGCCGATGGAGTTGAACCGGACGCTTGATCCTCGCCCTGACATGAGACAGATTCGGCTGACGCATCGACGAGCCTGTAAGCTGGTGCCGGAACTCCGGCACGTCGCAATCTCAAACGTCTGGGCCGGCTACATCGACAGCACGCCGGACGGCATCCCCGCAATCGGCGAAGTTCAGTCGATTCCAGGTTTCATCCTGGCCGCAGGGTTCAGCGGCCACGGTTTTGGCATTGGCCCGGGCGCAGGGCATATGATCGCCGACATCATCACCGGTCGTGCGCCGATCGTCGACCCGCGCCCCTACAGGCCGGAGCGCCTCAAAATGAGCGCCTGGGGCAAGGTCAGCGAGTTCTAGAGTCCGGTTTTCACCCCCGATGGGAAAAAATGCTGGTTGGTGTTATGACAATGCATATGACGCTGAAGCCTCGAACCCCTGACGCCGTTGTCGGCCCCATCTCATGGCATTGCGATGAAGCTCGATAAGATCGACATCAGGATTTTATGCGAACTGCAGAAGAACGGGCGGATTTCCAACGTCGAGCTCGCAGAGCTGATCAACCTTTCCCCGAGCCCGTGCCTGATGCGCGTCAAGAGGCTCCAGACCGAAGGTTTCATCACCGGCTATTCCGCCCAGATCGATGTTGCCAAGCTCGGACAAACTCTGACCGTCTTCGCCGAAATCACCCTGAAGAATCACCGGCAGATCGATTTCGCGCGCTTTCTCACGACCATCGAAAAGATCGATTCCGTCGTCGAGTGCCATCTCGTTTCGGGCGGGTACGACTATCTCGTCAAGTTCATCACGGCGGGGATCAGCGAATACCAGGCGGTGATGGAGCGCCTGGTCGAGATGGATATCGGTATCGACAAATACTTCAGTTTCGTCGTGCTGAAATCGCCAATCGTGAAGTCCCATTTGCCGCTCGAAAGCATATTCAACGGCTAGAGGACAGGCTGGGTCCTTATCCCTTCATGGCCGCGCGGACGTCCTCGTCTTCGAGCGTCTGGTCGAGCGTTGTCCTGGTCCGCTCGATGATACCGTCGATATCAGCATCCGTGCAGCACAGCGGTGGCGCATAGCCCAGCACGCCTTGCGCGAACGCGCGGATGAGGAGACCGTTGTCCCAAGCGCGGTCGAAAATGCGGCGCCCCGCGTCGGCTTCCACTGGCAGGGGCGTCTTGCGCTCTTTGTCGGTCACGAGCTCGATTGCAGCCAGCATACCGCGACCCCTGACATCGCCAACAAGCGGATGATCAGCAAGCGCGCGAAGCCCCTCCATCAGACGATGCCCTGCCTTTCGGCCGTTTTCCAGCAGGCCGTTTTCGTAAAGGTCCAGGCACGCGAGCCCGACAGCTGCGCTGACGGGATGTGCGGAATAGGTGTAGCCGTGGCCGACGGCCGCCCTGCCGGCGCCGTCTGCAATGGTGTTGTAGACGCGGTCGGACATCAGAACGGCCCCCATCGGCACATAGCCCGAAGTCAGGCCTTTTGCCGTGGTCATAAGATCCGGCACGACGTCGTCGTCTTCACAGGCGAACAGCGGACCGACACGACCGAAACCGGTGATGACCTCATCGGCAACGAACAAAACATCGTGCTCCTTGCAAACAGCGTGCATCGCTTTCAGCCAAGACGGCGGCGGAACGAGGACGCCTCCGGACCCCTGTATCGGTTCGACGTAGAAGGCGGCGACGCGTTCGGCGCCGAGCTCGGCGATCTTGGCCCGCAGAGCTGCGACCGATGCCGCAATGATCGCCTGGGGATGCGAACCGACGGGATTGCGATAGGCGTAGTGCGACGGGATCTTGTGCTGCCAGCTGTAGGGCACTCCAAAGCCCGCATGAAAGGCCGGTAGCGCAGTCAGGCCGGACCCTGCCGTCGACGATCCATGGTAGCCAGACTCGACGGAAATGAACTGGTCCTTCTGCGGCCTACCCTTGGCGTGATAATAGTACCGGATGAACCGGATCGTGCTGTCGACGGCATCGGAGCCGCCCAAGGTGAAATAGACATGGTTCAGATCGCCCGGCGCCAATTCGGCCAGCCTGGCGGCAAGCCGAATGGCCGGGTCGGAGCCCAATCCGAAATAGCCCGTCGCATAAGGCAGTTCGCGGAGCTGCCTCAAAGCCGCTTCGACGATGCTGTCCTGTCCGTAGCCGGCATTGACACACCACAGACCCGCAAAACCGTCCAGCAATTGACGTCCCGAGACATCGGTCAGCGTCGCGCCCTTCCCTGACTTCAGCACACGGACGCCCGTCGCCTCGTGGCTGCGATAGGATGAGACCGGGTGAATCAGATGCGCGCGATCGAGTTCAATCAGCGAGTTGCTCAACATGTCGTCCTCCAGCTCAACCGCAATGCTTGTGCGGCCACCACGATGTCTTCGGAGCTCAACGTAAGACGCCCAGGACGGCAGTTGCTCCCGGGCTGAACATGAACGAAGAGCATTTTGACTATCATTGACGACCGGCGCCGCATCTTATGCGGGCATCGGGCTGCGCAAGGCATTGGCGCACAACTCGGAGGCGCCCTTTCACAAAACTCTCTGCCACAGCTCCGATCCGATACGACACAATCTGCTCCCGGTCGCCGCGACAGCGGTGCTTTATCCGGTCGTCTGCCCGCTATGATCCCTGTCGTACCGGAACGCGGTGCGTGAGGACCAAAAGGATCGAGCCATGGCAACGTTTAGACCCAAGTACATCACCTTCGACTGTTACGGCACGCTGACCAATTTCGACATGGCCGGCGCAGCAAGGAGGGTCTATGGCTCTGAGCTCTCGGCGACGGCTATGGCAAAGCTGATCAAGGACTTTTCTGCCTATCGCCTGGACGAGGTTCTCGGCGCGTGGAAGCCGTACTTCGAGGTCGTGCACAATGCGCTGGAGCGCTCGTGCAAGCGCAACGGCATCGTATTTCGGCCGGAGCATGCCCAGCGCATCAATGACGAGATCCACACATGGGGTCCACATCCCGATGTCCCGGCAGGTCTCGCCAAAGTTGCCAGGGAGATTCCGCTGGTCATCCTGTCGAACTCCATGAAGAACCTCATCATGTCGAATGTGGAGAAGCTTGGCGCTCCCTTCCACATGGTCATCACCGCGGAGGAGACCGGCGCTTACAAGCCACACATGAAGGGCTTCGAGTATATGCTCGACAAGCTGGGTTGCGGCCCGGAGGATATCACCCACGTCTCCTCCTCCTTCCGCTACGACCTGATGACCGCCTACGACCTCGGCATCAAGAGCAAGGTCTGGGTGAACCGCGGTCACGAGCCCGCGAACCCCTTCTATGAATACACCGAGGTCGCCGGCATCGACGGGCTTGCGGCGGCCGTCGGCCTGGAGCCTCTGCGCAAGAGCGCGTGAGCGCAGTTCCCTCGGGCCCACTCGTTGCGCTTCAGTTCTTCAAAAGCTTCAATCGAGATCGGTGTGCTGTGAAGGAAAAAGGGGGCGGTTCAGCCGCCCCCTTTTCTTGTTCAGATACTGATCCGATAAGCTTTCAGTCCAGCCCGCCGACATGCAGCGCCTTGATCTCGAGATATTCTTCTATCCCGAGCTGGGATCCCTCGCGTCCGAGGCCCGACTGCTTGACGCCACCGAACGGCGCCACCTCGGTCGAGATCAGGCCGGTGTTCAGGCCGACCATGCCGAATTCCAGCGCCTCGGCAACACGCCATGAACGCTTGAGGTTTTCCGTGTAGAAATAGGCGGCAAGGCCGAAAGGCGTGCCGTTGGCGATCGCAATTGCCTCGTCCTCGGTCTCAAAGCGGAAAAGCGGCGCGACCGGACCGAAGGTCTCTTCTGAAGCCAACAGCATCTCAGTGGTTGCGCCGCCGAGCACGACAGGGCGGGCATATTGCCGCCCTTCCGGCACCGCTTCACTCTCCGAGATGATCTTTGCGCCCTTGTTCAGTGCGTCCACGACGTGCCGCTTGATCTTCTCGATCGCTGCGCCGTTGATCATCGGCCCGATTGCGACCCCTTCTTCCGTACCGGGACCGACCTTCATTTTTGCGACCCGGCTGGCAAGCTTCTGGGCGAAGGCGTCGTATATGCCGGATTGAACGAGAATGCGGTTGCAGCAGACGCACGTTTGCCCGCCATTGCGGAATTTTGATGCAATCGCTCCCTCGACCGCCCGGTCGATATCGGCATCGTCAAAAACGATGAACGGCGCGTTGCCGCCGAGCTCGAGGCTGAGCCTCTTGATATTGTCGGCGGCACCCTTCATCAGCAACGCGCCGACGCGCGTCGATCCGGTGAACGAGATCTTACGGACGGTTTCGTTGGCCATCAACTCCGCGCCAATTTCCACCGGCATGCCCGTCACTATGTTGATCACGCCCGCCGGGATTCCGGCCCGCTCAGCCAGAACAGCGATGGCGAGAGCCGAAAAAGGCGTAAACTCAGATGGCTTGATGACGACTGTGCAGCCCGCGGCAAGCGCAGGCGCCACCTTGCGCGTGATCATCGCATTTGGGAAATTCCAGGGCGTGATGATCCCGCAGACCCCGACCGGTTCCTTCAGCACCAGAATGCGGCGATCGGCGCTGGGCGCCGGGATTGTCGATCCGTTGATGCGGCGGGCCTCTTCGGCAAACCATTTGACGAAGGATGCCCCATAACGGATCTCTCCGAGCGATTCAGCAAGCGGCTTGCCCTGTTCCAGCGTGAGCAGAAGAGCCAAATCCCGCTCATGGCGCCGCATGAGCTCATACCAGCGCTCCAGCAGCGCGGCACGCTCTGCATGAGCTTTGGCCTTCCAATGCTTGAACGCAGCGGCCGCTGCGTCGATTGCTGCCCTGGTCTCGTCTCGGCCCATATCGGGGATGGTGCCAAGCACTTTCTGGCTGGCAGGATCAATGACATCAACGCTGGCTTTCGTGCTCGCGTCCCGCCAAGTGCCGCCGATCAGCGCTTGCTGGCGAAACAGATCCTTGTCCTTTAGTGCAATCATGGGCTTGCTCCTTGCCTTCGGGTCGGCCTCACCATCACTGCCTGATTTGGGAGTGGCGAGACGAAGCCGTCTCATGCGAGCAGTACAGGACTGCACGAAGCATTTTTCATTGAGAATGAAGTGTCTGGCCGCGTTGAATCTGCTCAGACGCTGTGCCGGAGGTCGAATATTCTGAGGGCCGCTCTAGTGCCCCTCAGCATCGTCTCAATCGTAATGGCAGACGTAGATCTTTCGCACGGTCTCGATCGTGCGCCAGACGCCGACAAAGCCGGGTTTCATCACAAAGCTGTCGCCGGCGCGGTACCTCCTGGTCTCGCCACCCTTTTCCTCGATTTCGATGAGGCCCGAGAGAATGTGGCAGAACTCGAAGGTGGTGCCCTTGATGGAATGGGTCTCGCCAGGCGTTGCTTCCCAGACGCCGGTCAGCACCTTCTCGCCTTTCGAGGCGTCCTGGGCCCAGGTCTTGAAGGACGGATTGCCGGAGATGAGCCGTTCCGGAGCAGGCAATGCGTTCTTCGGTGCGAAGTCCGGATTGGTGTCGATGGTGACCAGAAGTGACATGGCGCTTTTCCTGTTAGTAGCCGAGTGTTCGATCGACAAGGCCGATCGGATTTCGTCCAGCGCGGTGCCGCCGGATGTTCTCGATGACGGATCGTGCTGCCGTGTGCGGTTGCGTCACGGACGCGATATGCGGCGTGATGATCACCTTCGGATGGGACCAGAGTGGATGGCTTTCCGGCAGCGGCTCGGGATCGGTGACGTCAAGCATGGCGGCTGCCAGCTGCCCGCTGTCCAGCGCCTCGATGAGTGCGCCCTGGTCAAGCTGCGGGCCGCGGCCGACGTGCAGTAGCCTCGCTCCCGCTGGCAAAAGCGAGAAGAGCCTTGCGTTCAGGATGCCGCTCGTTTGCTCCGTCAGGGGGAGAAGACAGACGAGGATATCCGTTCCTCGCAGGAAGTCGCCAAGCTGGTCGTCGCCATGAAAGCAGGCGACGCCCTCGATCACCTTCTTGCTTCGGCTCCACGCTGCAAGGGGAAATCGAAACGGTTTCAAGCGGTCGATCGCGGCTTGCGCCAGCATGCCAACGCCGAGGAAGCCGACACGCCGATCAGGCGCCTGGGACGTTGCCAGCGCTTGCCAAACGCCCCTTCTCTGCTGCTCCCGATAGGCCAGCATCTCGCGATGCAGCGTCAGCACCCCGAGGACGACGTATTCCTGCATCATACGTATGATGCCATCCTCGACCATGCGCACGAGCTTTACATGGTCAGGTATGGTTTCCGGCCTGAACTGATCAACCCCGGCGCCGATGGAAAAGAGGACTTCCAGATTACGAAAGCGCGAGAGGTCGTCGGGCGCGCTCCACATCAGCAGGTACCGCACCTTTTCCGGGTCGAAACTCTCGCTGCAATGATGAAATTCCAGGTCGGGGAGCTCGCGCGCAAAGACCTGGCGGAAGATTGCCGCCCTCGCAGCATCTGACTTGAACAAAAATGCCATCGGTGTACGCCTCTGCCTAGGTTGGCGTGTCGACGACGCCGGGAAAAGCGACTAGCCTCGCAAGACCTTCTTGAGCATTCACGGCGCCTCACTCTACTGCGCAGTTTGCCCAACACCGAGAGGGTAGCTGCAAGCCGGAGCTTTCCCTGCCGAATTACGTTGCAAGACAGGCCGAAGATTTCGAAAAGAAGGCCCAAACAGGGGAAACCTGCTGGCTTTCCGTGCGATAGTGCGGCGAAATACGCCTGCTACCCTATTGTGGCGGAAGAGAAAAGGCGCGATGTGCGAGCAATTGGCATCCCGCGAAGGAACGGACGAGTCGAGATGGGACGAACGGTACGCGTGAAGTCCTTTGAGCTGGCCGCGAAGGACATCAACGACGTTGATGTGACGCTGCTCCACGCACTCTCGACCGGCGTTGGCTGGCCGCATCGACCCAAGGATTGGGATTTCTTGCGCCGCGCAGGTCATGGCATCGTAGCCGTCGATGGTATTGGACGCGTCTTTGGCAGCGCGATGTGGTTCCCATATAGCCGCGAGTTCGCGACGATTGGCCTGGTGATCACATCGCCCCGAACGCAGGCTCAGGGTACTGGCCGCTGGCTCATGGAGCAGGTGTTCGAGCGGTGTGGCGACCGGAATTTGGTCCTCAACTCGACCGATGCCGCGTATCATCTGTATCTTTCGCTAGGCTTCACAAAGGAAGCCACCGTGTATCTGTGGCAAGGAGAGGTCGTGTCACCGCCTCCGCCAGTGCCGGCTCTCGACGGCGAATTGAGCTCGCTGTCTACCGGGAATATCGAAGAGATCGCAGCACTGGATAAACGCGCGTTTGGAGCCAGCCGTCAGAAGCTGCTTGCATTGCTTTCTGAAGGTTCGTCAATCTGCGTCCTGCGCCGTGGCGGTGCGACCGTCGGTTATTCCATGAAGCGCGAATTCGGGCGCGGTCATGTGATCGGCCCCATCGTTGCCAGCAATGATTGTGACGCGATCCATCTTACGGCCGTGCATCTCAAGGATCTCGCCGGAAGGTTCGCCCGCGTGGATACGCGGGAGCAGACTGGTCTATTTGCGGACTTCCTTCAACAGAGCCGCCTCGGGATGAACGACACAGTCACAACCATGTCCAAGGGACGGCGATTCCTGAACCGAAAGGAAAACGAGCCGTGGGTCTACGGATTGGCCGGTCACGCCTTGAGCTGAAGCTGTGAAGCGCTTCGTCAATTGAAGATTGGCGCGCATCCTGCGACCAAGCAAACCTGTCCGGAGGCACACCACTCCATCAATTTCTTGCCGGCGCCGCATCGCGGACAATATCGTTCCAACCATTCGACGGCAACGTGAGCTCTACGCGGACGTCTCCTCCTTGACTTTGCTTCGTGCTCATCTGCCCCCTCACTCGAGTTGAGACGCTCGGCGCCGATCAACACGGCCGAGCCTTCCTGGGACAAGCGCAGATCAATGACCAGTCTGTTCTGGTCTCACGAACACATACACATGATGACGGTGGGCTGATCCGTACGTCGATGGCGACCCGACGCTCTCTCGCGGGGAGGCCAGATCACGAGTGAACCTGGGCCGGTAGCTCGCGAGTACAAAGCCGCGCGAAAGCGCGCACGATCGTAGAGGGTCGTAGGTTGGCGTACAAATCGCGCAAATGGCGGAGAGAGTGGGACTCTCTGCCACCCAACGGGAGATACCAGAATTCGCAGAAAAATCAGCTTGTTACAGACGCCCGATATTCGGGCCGTGTACCAGAAACGTGTACCTGGTACAAGCCCGATCGCGAGCCGGACGCAGTGAACGAATCCTTAGAAGGCGATGCATCGGCGAATGCACCAAGAGACGTTTCAGGTGATGAGCGGACGACTGTGCCCCGTCTCGGCGGGGCAATTGCGCAGTCCGATGCCGCAGCAACGAAAGCGCCGCATCAGATGACTCACCTCGGCATCGGCGCATGAAGCACGCTGAGGCTAGCCGCTACGACGGTCCTGCCGCGGCCGGGCGCGAGCTCCTCGAGCTGGCCGCCGGGGTCGAGCCGGTCCAGGATGGAGGAGACGCGGCGGATCATTGAGGAGTACGCCGCCGACCTCGAGAGCTGCTTCGGAAACTACGCCGCAAGATGAACTAAGGTCGTCTTCGGCTGATCTGCATTTCGCGCAGCCTAGACCGTCCGGGAACCGGAACGTCGGCTTCTGCATATTGGATTCGTGAAATTCAAACCCAACGGTTAGGACCCGTCAGACGAGGTTGTGTCATGCAGCGACGACGCCGTTTCACGCAAACCGTGTCCCTGGAAGAACGCCTTGCCGAAGAAGCAAAACGCCTCCGAGAAGCAGCCAGATCCCTCCCTCCCGGTCCGCTACGGGAGGACACCCTCCGCAAAGCCCGCCAGGCCGAGATCGGCTCGCACATGAGCCAGTGGCTGAGATCGCCCGGCCTACAGCCGCCGGACTGAGACGGCCATGGCAATGCCCTGGGTTTGGTAGTGAGCGGCCGCGGCAACGCGTGGGTCAAGAAGACCTGCGCGCAGCGGGAGACGCTCACCATCGCCGGTTTCGCTTTTGAGGAAGGCAAGTGGGACGGCATCTACCTTGGCCGGCGCAAGGGCGGCGACCTCGTCTATGCCGGCAAGGACGGCTTCGACAAATCCTCCGCCGCCGACCTGCAGAAACGGCTGAAGCCGCTGATCCGGAAGACGCAGCCTTACGCCAAGCGCATCGCGCACAAGGGCATCTGGGTCGAGCCGAAGCTGCTCGCGGAGATCGAGTACCGGGCCAAATCGGCCGAAGGAAAGGTCCGGCACCCGCTCTTCAAAGGACTGCGAGAGGACCTTTAAGAAGCCAGTTACGCAGCCTTTACGTGCCCTAAGTCATATGTAGCGGACTGATCGGGGAATCCGCCGTGCAAGTCGTCCAGTAGCCGCTGCTCGCGCTCGATCCGGCTTCGGTAGAGCTGGCGCTCGGCCTCGGTTTTGGCGCTCGCCAGCAGGAGGCGATAGTGTCCGATGACCTTCTCGCTACCGCGGATGAGGAGGTCACGGACGTCGCTCGTGGCTCGGCCCCCATGATTGCCGAAGCCGGCTGGTCTTTCGGAAGGGTGAATGCAACGGGGAAGGTGTCGGTGGCCAGCGCCTTCAGCGCGGTCTGCTCCTCGGCGAGGCGCCTTTCGATGAACTGACGTTCCAGGTCCGACAGCTTCGTCCGAAGCAGCCGTCGATAGCGGTGGATGTTGTTGCG
Organism: Bradyrhizobium sp. WSM2254; assembly: GCF_000472645.1. Taxonomy (NCBI): domain Bacteria; kingdom Pseudomonadati; phylum Pseudomonadota; class Alphaproteobacteria; order Hyphomicrobiales; family Nitrobacteraceae; genus Bradyrhizobium; species Bradyrhizobium sp. WSM2254. The sequence goes on from NZ_AXAB01000019.1 coordinate 125,173, forward strand.
GTGCGCGCGGAGGCGGGCCAGATCTTCATCAAGCATCGTCGTCACTCCTGACGGTCGTCACGGTCCTTTTGGTGTTGAGAAAACCCGGAAAGAGAATTCCCGCCGCAAAAAATATTCGGGTGCGGGCGGCTGTCAAGACGCCTCTCGCCGCAGCCCCGAGTCCTCCGGAAAGGCGGCGTAGCCGGGCCGACCGGTGCCGGGATCGCCGCATTTTTTTTTGCGACCGACCTCTTGAAACAGCTTCTCGTTTTTCTAATTCATTTTTGGCCGCGAGAGCGGTGTGCCGGACGCCTTCCCGGGTCCGGCGCGGGCGCCGGGCCGGTCTTGGACCCTGTCTGAAATCCTGCCTTGCGTTCCTTCGTATCCATCTTGCTCTCTGGAGGACTTGGTTATGAGGAGCACCTTTGACTTCGCGCCCCTGTGGCGCTCCACCATCGGCTTCGACCACCTTGCCGACCTCGTCGACAGCACGCTGCGCCAGGCGAGCGAAGACCACTATCCCCCCTACAACATCGAACGCACCAGCGAGGACCATTACCGGATCAGCCTCGCCGTCGCCGGCTTCGGCACCGACGACGTCATCGTGACGGCCGAGCAGAACGCGCTCACCATCGAGGGCAGGAAGCCCGAGAAAGCGGCCGGCGAGTACCTGTACCAGGGCATCGCCGCGCGTCCGTTCCGGCGCGCGTTCAACCTCGCCGACTACGTCCAGGTGAAGGAGGCTTCCTTCCGCGACGGACTGCTGATCATCGATCTCGTCCGCGAGGTGCCGGAAGCCATGAAGCCGCGCCGGATCCAGATCGGAAGCGGCGCCTCTCCCTCGCAGATCGAGCAGAAAAAGGCCGCCTGACGCCCAATCGAGATCCGACAGCGGAACGCGGCGCGCGCAAGCGCGGCCGCGCTCCCTGGCTCATGCACTGAAGGAGAAAAACCATGGCAATTCGTGATCTCGTTCCCTGGTCGAGAAGCCAGGAGCTCGCGCCGGCGCGCGGCAACTACGATCCGCTCATGACGCTCCATCGCGAAATGAACCGCCTGTTCGACGATGAGTCTTCCGCGGCTTCGGTGGGACCGGCCTGTCGCCGCTCATGGAAGGACAGTTCGGCTGGCCAAAGATCGAACTTAGCGAAACCGACAAGGCGCTGACGATCTCAGCCGAGCTTCCCGGCATGACGGAGAAGGACGTCCAGATCGAAATTGCGAGGGGCGTCCTGACCATCCGCGGCGAAAAGAAGAGCGAGCGCAGGGACGAAGGCAAGTACTTCACCGAGCGCTACTACGGCTCGTTCCAGCGGCAGATCGCGCTCGAGGACGTCGATGAGGACAAGGCCGAAGCGTCGTTCAAGAACGGCGTCCTGACCATCTCACTGCCGAAATCCGAGAACCCGAGAGCGGGCGTCAAGCGCATCGCGATCAACACGCAGTAACGATCATCACGGGCGGCGGTCGCCGCCGCCCGAACTCACCGAAACCGTCCCGAGGAAAGGAGTGTAAAGGGAGGCAATCGATGACCAACGCCAATACCAACCCAGGTAATCTCAATCCCCTCTTCCATCCGGCCGCGTACTATGCGTCTCCGGAGAATGTCCTGAACGACAACGAGCTCTCCGCGCCGGAGAAGCGGATCATCCTGTCGTCCTGGGCGTCCGACATGTTCGCCGTCGAATCCTGTCCCGCGCTACGCGAGATTCCCGGCATGGGCCACGCGATCCGGCTCGCCGATATCCTCGCGGCGCTGCGGCGGCTCGACGGCGACGACGACCCGCCGCCACGCGGGGGCGTGCCGATGCGGTTGCGGCGGCCTTGGGCCGCCGCGTTGTGGAGGTCGGCATGATGTTCACGCAGGCCGTCCTGACCTTGGTATTCCTAGGCAACGCCTCGGCGGCGTGGGCCGTCCCCTTTGTCGCCCTCATGGGCGGGACGGGAGCCGGGCAAGCGCGATGAGCGCCGAACGGTCTCGGCGCTCCGAGGCAATCCTGTGCACGACGCAGGCAACCTCGTTGTCCGTGTGCAGGTTTTCTCGGCGGGCAGCAAGCAGGGTCGGCGCGGTATCCCGCAGCTTGAGGGACCTAACCACGCCCAGGGTCGTGGACCTCGTACGTCTTGAAAATGCGCCTGTTCGAGACGAGCCTTGTACGCCCCCACGTCCGCGAACATCTCGAACACGAAGACGTGGGCCGGATCGTCGTTGTCGGCGCAGGAGACAGCGTCAGGGGGCCGGAATCGCCCGAGCCATCGCAGCTTCCATGGTTCCGATGCCCTCGAGCACCGGTCGGGCGAGATGGAGCAACATTTGCCCATCATCCGTCAGGCTGAGCTTGCGGGTGGTCCTATGCAGCAGTCGAACTCCAAAACGCTCGTCCAGAAAGGTCTGCGTGACGCGCACCAGCACCTTCAAGGCGTTTACGATGTCCATGCTTGCGAATTTCGGACGCCCAACATTTCCAGACGCCGATACCTCGGCGTGGACGCCGTGCGTTCCGGTATCAAACCGATATGAAATCTCCGGTTTCCGCGGCGCGCTTGATCGCATCGATCACTCGAAGGGTTTTCAGCCCTTCGCGCCCGCTCACCACAGGCTCGGTGGTACCGCGGATAACCCGACAGAAATTTGCGATCTGCAGGCCAAGCGGGTCCTGCTTCTCGTAGCGCAGCCGCTCGCGCTCGATCGGCGCCCACCAGCTGGCCTTGCTTGGGTGACGCCATAGATCCAGTTGCGGAATGGCCAGCGATGCCCTCGTGCCGCCGATCTGGTAACAGGCCTCCTGCGTACGACTGTAGGCCGGGTTCTCACCGGCCGTGAATTCCCAGCTCCAAGGCGACTGGATGGTGTCCGAGACATTGACCGTTCCCAGCGCTCCGGAGGCGAAGTGCAGAATGATCACCGCCGTCTCTTCAACCGCATGTCCACGCAGCCGATTGGACTGGGCAGCCTGTACGGACACGATATCCCCACAGAGGTACCGCAGCAGGTCGACATCGTGGATGAGATTCAGGAAAACAGGCCCCGCACCTTTTTCGCGGCGCCAGGCCACATCGAAATAATCGTCCGGCTTGATCAGCCAGAACATGCCATGCACCGACACGATCTGGCCGAGCCGACCGCTGTCAATCTCCGCCTTGGCGCGTTGGATCATAGGGTTATGCCGGCGATGATGGCCGGTGAGCAGCGGCACGCCGGCTTTCTCGGAGGCCTCGACCAGGGCCTGTGCAGCGAGGACGTCATCCGCTAGCGGCTTCTCGATGAGCGCCGGGATGCGAGCCGCGATACAATCCATGCCGTTGGCCACATGCATCTGGTTGGGCGTGGCGACAACCACCCCTTCCGGCCGATTTCCGGAGAGCATGTCCCGAAAAGACGGAAACCAGTCCACCTTCAGCGACGCCGCCAATTCTCGGGCCGCCGGCATCGGGTCGACGATCGACGACAGGACCGCCTCCGGCCGCGCGAGAATGTGCTCGATATGTCGCTTGCCGATGAGACCCGCTCCCATCACCGAGAGGCGGACGGGTGCACTCATGCGATGCTATCCCTTCTTTTCATCAAGCAGCTTGGCCACGCGACGCAAGCCGAGCAGATAACCCTGCGTACCGAAGCCCGCGATGACTCCATCAGCTCGTTTGGAGACAAACGAGTGGTGGCGGAATTCCTCGCGTTTGTGCACGTTGGAAATATGCACCTCGATCACCGTCCCCTCGAACGTGTTCAAAGCATCCAGGATGGCGACCGACGTATGGGTGAAAGCGGCGGGATTCATCACGATCCCGGCAGCCGTCTCGCGCGCCTCGTGGATCCAGTCGATCAGCTCGTATTCCCGGTTCGATTGATGGAAGCGAAGCTCCAGGCCAAGCTCTTTAGCAAGCGCCCGGCAGTCCCGCTCCACGTCCGCAAGCGTCTCGTGGCCATAGATGTGGGGCTGGCGCTTGCCGAGCAAATTGAGATTTGGTCCGTTGAGGACGTAGACAAGACGACTCATGAAATAACCTCCGTTCAGTGATGGGCAAGGATCTCGCCGAGGAACTGCCTGGTGCGGGCATGCTGTGGATTGCGGAAGAAAGCGTCGGGCGCGCCTTCTTCGATGATCTGCCCTTCAGCCATGAAGATGACGCGATCGGCGACCTGACGGGCAAAGCCCATCTCGTGGGTGACGCAAATCATGGTCATGCCGTCGTTGGCGAGGCCGATCATCGTATCGAGCACCTCCTTGACCATCTCGGGATCGAGCGCCGAGGTCGGTTCGTCAAACAGCATGACCTTGGGCTGCATGCAGAGCGCACGCGCGATCGCGACGCGCTGCTGCTGACCGCCCGAAAGCTGAGCCGGATACTTCTCGGCCTGGTCACCGATGCGCACGCGCTCGAGGTATTTTCGCGCAATCGCCTCCGCCTCGGTCTTCCCGATGCGGCGCGCGCGAATGGGTGCGAGCATGCAGTTCTGCAAGACCGTCATATGCGGAAAGAGATTGAAGCTCTGAAAGACCATACCGACGTCCTGACGTACGACGTCGATAGCCTTGATGCTGTCGTCAAGCCGATGACCGTTCACCACGATGCTGCCCTGCTGGATCGCCTCGAGGCGGTTGATACAGCGGATCAGCGTCGATTTGCCCGACCCCGACGGACCGCAGAGCACGATCTTCTCGCCCTTGCGCACGGTGAGATCGACGTCGCGGAGAGCTTGGTACCCGCCGTACCACTTCTGCACGCCCTTCATTTCGATCAGGATATTGTCCTGCATGGATTCGGCTCCGCTATCGGACGGCGGCCAGCGCGGATCATGCGCCGGCCGCTCGCAATGGCTACTGAACTGTGAAGGGAACGCCGGGGACCGTCTCCGGGAAGATCGGCACGGGCGCCTTCATCCACTTGGCGTAGAAGCTGGCCAACTTGCCGTTCGACTTGATCTGGTCGATAAACTTGTTGGCCGTCTCGTTCCACTCCTTGTCTCCGAGGCGCGTACAGGCGCCGTTGTACAGAGCGGTGAAGTGAAGCTTGGGCTCGAACCCAAGTTCAGGCTTTGCGGCGTTCAGACGCTGCGGGTAGAAGCTGTTTGCGCCGACGGCCTGCACCTGGCCGGAGAGCAACGCCTGGATCGTGGCCGCATCATCATCAAACCTGCGGATTTCGGTGCCCGCGGGAGCGCTATTTGTGACCTGGGTATCCTGTGTGGAGGACCTCGGAACGCCGATGACGTACTTGCCCATGTCGGCATTGCTGTTGATCGGGGTCGCCTGGGCAGCGACAAGCGTGATCTCGTTGGCGACATACGGCTTGGAATACTGCACCGCCTTTGCACGCTCCGGCAGCATGGCCATGGTTGCGAACAGAATGTCTACGCGGCCCGTGGTCAGCGCCGGAATACGATTGGCCACCGCCAGCGGGACGAACTCGGCCTTCACGCCGAGATATTCAGCGAAGGCGCGCCCCATGTCGGCATCGATGCCATCCTGCTTTCCCGAGCTGTCGAGATAGCCCCAGGGAGGGTTGTCGCCCTGAATGCCGATAACGACGACGCCCTTCTTCTTCACGTCTTCCAGAGTGCCGGCCTGCGATTTTCCTGCGACGGCGATAGCCGCCAATGCCAGCAGTGCGACCCCGAGCTGGCGACGGTTGGGCGAAAACAACATGAGTATCTCCTCCTGATGATGGCTGTTTGTGATTGAGTAGGTGCGCCATTCCTACCTTTGACTGGCCAGAGCTAGCCTGGCCTCCATCCGGCTGCCCCACCACGACAGTGGCCAGCAGAGGATGAAATACATCGCGCCGACCACGCCGAAGACGAGCAACGGCTGGAAGGTCTGGTTCGATACGATCTGGCCGGCGCGGGCGAGTTCGATGAAGCCGACGATCGCGGCGAGCGACGTGCCCTTGATGAGCTGCACGAGATAGCCGATGGTCGCCGGCAGCGAGATGCGGATTGCCTGCGGCAGAACGATGTCGCGCATGCGGGACGAATAGTGCAGTCCAAGCGCCATCGCCGCCTCGGTCTGGCCACGCGGCACGGCCTGGATCGCGCCGCGCCAAATCTCACCCAGGAACGCGGAGGCATTCACGGTGAAGCCGATCGCCACCGCCACGAAGGCGTCGAGCTTCAACCCGGTTAGCGCCAATCCATAATAAACGACGAAAAGCTGCAGCAGCAGCGGAGTGCCCTGGAATATCCCGATGTAGATGCGGGTGATCCATTCCACGCTCCTGTGACCACAGGTGCGCAGCAATGCGACGGCCAGCCCCGCCGTGCAGCCGCCTGCGAATGCGACCAGCGTAAGCAGCACTGTCCATTGCAGCCCGCGCAGCAGGAAGCCGAACTCGGGAAGGCCAAAATGCGGTGTCATGATCGCCTCCCTCAGCGTGTCGGATAAGAGAAGAAGCGGTAAGAGATGACTGCAAAGCCCAGCATCAGCAGCCAGGAGATCGCGAGATAGAGGAAGGTGACGGAGAAATAGACCTCGAAACTGCGGAACGTGTCGCTTTCGATGCGCTGGGCAACCGATGTCAATTCGTAGGCCGATACCGCCGAACAGATCGACGAGGTCAGCGTCAGCATGATGAACTGGCCCGTCAGCGAGGGGTAGATCGCGCGAAGCGCGGGCTTGAGCACGATGAACCGGAACACCTGCCCTTTGTGCAATCCGAGCGCGTAGCCGGCCTCCACCTGTCCTTTATGAATGGACTGCACCCCGCCGCGGATGATCTCGATGGCGTAGGCGCCGCCATTGACGCCGAGCGCGATGATGGCCGTGGCTGTCGGATTGAGCTTCAATCCAATGAGCGGCAGGGCGAAGAACAGAAAGAATATCTGCACCAGGAAAGGGGTATTGCGCACGATCTCGACGAAGCCGATCACGATGGCCCGTAACCAGGCCGCCTTCGAACCGCGTGCCGCGACGCCGGCGACACCGATCACCATCGCGAGCGTCATGCCGGCAAGCGCCAGGCCCAACGTACCCACGCACCCCCACAGCAGTGCGGGCATCGCATGCCAAACCACCGAGAAATCGAGCGTATAGCCCATCTTGCGTTTCCTCTCGGGCGTTGTGCGTGCCGCTCGCCCATCGGCCTGACGTCACCCTCCCAGGGATGCAAAAGTGGCGAAGAAGACGTCTGGATCAGGTGAGATGCCCGTGAACAGCCGGAATGCTTCGGTCCCCTGGAAGATCGCCATGCCACCACCATCGATGGTGCGGCAGCCGAGGGCACGCGCCGCGCGCAGCAGCGCGGTTTCCAGCGGGAAGTAGACGATCTCGGCGACCCACAGATCGCGACGCAGCAAGGCCGTCGGCAGCGGCGTGCCTGGATACTTGTCCATGCCGATCGGCGTCGCGTTGACAATTCCGTCTGCGGCAGCAACGGCGGCCGCGAGATCCTGGCCGACCCTCAAGCGCCCCTCTGCAAATCTCGGAGACAAGCCGTCGACCACATTCTGCGCCTTGGCTGGGTCGACGTCGATGATGGTCAACTCCCGCACGCCGAGCTTCATCAGCGCGAAAGCGACCGCCGCTCCTGCACCGCCGGCGCCGAATTGGACGACACGACCAAGCGATGCGCCCTGCATGTTGCGGCGAAAGTTCTCGGCGAAGCCGAACCAGTCGGTGTTGTGGCCGGTCATTCGACCATTCCTGATGACCACGGTGTTCACGGCACCGAGCGCCTCCGCGTCAGGCGAAAGCTCATCCAGGAGCGGAAGAATCGCCTGCTTGCAGGGATGGGTCACGTTCAGCCCGTCAAAGCCCATCCGCTTTGCCGCCGTCAGCAACTCCGGCAGCGCTTCGGCACCGAGTTTCAACTCGGTCAGGTCGATCTTCTTGTAGAGATAGCGGATGCCCGCGGCGTCAGCGGCCGCTTCATGCATGGGCGGGGTGCGGGACGCCGCGATGCCGCTGCCGATCAGGCCGACGAGAAAGCTGGACTTCTGATGCATGGTCGGCATCGCCCCGTCAGCTCAAAGGGACAGTCAAGTCGGCGATGACCTGAGCCGTGCTCGGTCGAACGCCGCGCCACCAGGCAAAAGCTTCCGCCGCCTGCTCCACCAGCATGCCGACGCCGTCGGCCAGCTTGGCTACGCCTTCGACGCGGGCCGCTCGCAGAAAGGGAGTCAATCCCTTGCCGTAGGCAAGTTCATACGCCAGCTCCGCACCGCGGAAGACGTTGCCTGGAAGCGGCGGCATCTCACCCCGCAGGCTGGCTGATGTCGCGTTGACCACGACGTCATAGCCCTCGGCAAGATCGGCCAGTTCAGCATAGCCGCTGACGATCAGGGGACCACAACCGGCAAACTCTTCGGCCAATGCCACAGCCTTCGATAGGGTACGATTGACGAGAACCAGCTCGGATGGCTCCTGGCGCAGGAACGGCAGCAGCGCGCCACGCGCCGCGCCTCCCGCGCCGAGCATCAGGACGCGCCGGCCCGCCATCTTGACGCCGAGATTGACCGTGATGTCGCGCACAAGGCCGATCCCGTCGAAATTCTCGCCAACGATCCGATCGCCGTCGAACTTCAGGCAGTTTACAGCGCCAGCTCGGTCGGCGCTCTCTGAAAGCTCGTTTGCGTAGGCGAAGGCATCGAGCTTGAACGGGGCAGTGATGTTCAGCCCCTTGGCGCCCTCTGTCCGGAATTGATCAACCCGTTCGCTGAAGCCATTGAGGGGACCCTCGATCGCCTCATAGACAAGGTCCTGTCCCGTCATTCTGGCGAAAGTGCCATGGATGAGAGGTGATTTGCTGAAGCCGATCGGATTGCCAATCACCGCATAACGGTCGCTCATGGCTCACTCCTCCGCTGCGACTTCGTTGTAGAGAACGCCGTCACGCACCATCGCCTCGATGGTTTCGGCCGACACTCCCAGCGAGGCGGCAATGCGGCGGTTGTGCTGGCCGAGCAGCGGCGCCGGAGTTCGCACCGTGGTGTCGCAGTCGGAGAAGCGGAAGGGCAAGTTCGGCAACGTCACCTTGCCGAGCACAGGATGCTCCTGCTCGACCAGCATGCCACGCGCGTGAATCTGCGGATCGTTCACGACCTCTTCGATGGTCTGCACGGGAGCGGACGGCACACCTGCTTCGTCGAGGGCCGCTAGACAGGTATCGCGAGAGGGCTGCGACAATGTCCAGTTGCGCACGATGTCCATCGCTTCGGCATAATGGGCGTTCCGCGTGGCAGGCGTGGTGAAGCGTTCGTCGGATGACAAGCTGCTTCCCCCAATCAGCGTCGCCAATCGTCGCCACGCATCATCGACTTGCGCGGCGATGACAAGATTGCCGTCCCTGGCCGGAAAGACTCCGTAGACGGTCGAATCCGGCTGACCGCTGCCGGTCTGGCGCGGCAGGTCGGTGCCACCCGAGAGGAAGTAGCGCTGAACCGCATAGTCGTGCATCGAGACCATGCAGTCGTAGAGCGCGAGATCGATATGCTGGCCGCGCCCGGACGACGCGCGGCCGACCAGTGCGGCGTTGATGGCAGCCACACCGTGAATGCCGGTATACATGTCGGCGAGCGGCATCCGCAGCAGCGGCGGCGCTTCGCCGGGGGAGCCCAGCTGCGCCAAAGCGCCCGACATCGCCTCTGCGATCAGGCCGAAGCCCGGACGGTCGGCGTAGGGACCGGTGTGACCATAGGCGGAGACCGAGCAGTAGATCAGTTTGGGATTGCGCGCCGACAGCGCCTTGTAGCCGAGCCCGAGTCGATCGAGCGCGCCGGGGCGGTAGTTCTCGATGAAGACGTCGGCCGTATCGACCAGCCTCATCATCATGTCGAGACCGCGTTTATCGCGCAGGTCGATGCACAATCCCTGCTTGCCCATGTTCTGCTGCAGGAAGTAGCCGGACTGACCGTCCTTGAAATAGCCGTGGGCGCGGCCCGCATCGCCCTGCTTCGGACGCTCCACCTTGATGACCTCAGCGCCCATCGCCGCGAGGCAACGGCCCATGAACGGGCCTGCGAGGAAATGGCTGTAGTCGATGACACGAATGCCTTTGAGCGGCAGATCTTGGAGCGACAGATCTTGCGCGGTCATACCTGCTCTCCTGCGGCGCTGGTCTTCGGGCGCATCGGAATCATCAGCCGGTGTTCGCCGAGCTGCACCACTTCGCCGCGCTGATTGATCAGCTCCGAGGGCAGCACAACGATGCCCCACCCTTCCCGCTTCGTGGAGCGCATTGAACCAACGCGGAACTTCACATGCACGGTGTCGCCGAGCTTGATCGGCAGCTTGAAATCCCACGTCCAGCCCAGCGACATTCCCGGAAGGAAGCGGTAGTCGGCGCGGGTCTTCAGACCGTCGGCCAGCGACAGGCCAAACAGCCCGTGCGCGACGCGCGTGCCGAAGGGTGTGGTCTTGGCGTATTCCTCGTCGACATGGACGGGCGTGAAATCACCCGTCAGTTCGGCATAGGCATTCACCATCGCTTCAGTGACCGTCACTGCGGGGGTGACGCATTCGTCACCGACCTTGGCATCGTCCCAGTAGCGCTCATCGGTCATGTCGCGTGTTCCTTAGGCCCGTGGATTGATCGCCAGCGCCGCTTCCACGGCACCTGCGCTGGCTTGCAAGATCTCGACGTTCAGCCCGCCCGGCAGCTCGAGCCAGTTCGGCCCTGCAGGCAGCGCCTTGGCGCCCCAGGCGGCGGCACGGGTGAGCACACCTTCGTAATCGTCGACCATGATGCCGAGATGGGCGAGACGCCCCTCCGGTCCGACAAAATGCGGATCCTCGATGAGTTGCACGCTTCCGAGCACCCAGACCTGACGCGGACGCGCGCCGTCGGCGGGCTGCTCGTCGCGAATGGCAAGACCGAGTACCTCACGAAAGAAGCCGACGTGACGATCGACATCCGGCACGCGGATCGCGACATGTTCGACGTAAGCGCGGGGCAACGACATCGTCTCAGGCCTTTCCAGGATAGTCGCCGCGGGCGTATTCGATGCCCTTGACCAGCGCGACGAGGGTCGAGTTGACCGGGGTCGGCACGTTGACCTTGGCGCCCCACCGCACGACCGAGCCGTGAATGTAATCGACCTCGGTCAGATTGCCGGACTGCAAGCTCTGCAACATCGACGTCTTGAACTCGGGCGGCAGTCCAGCGGATGCCATCGTCCAAGCGCGCCGAGGGTCGGTAATCGAGATTTTCACACCAGCAGCTTGCGCGACCGCGATGCCCTCCGAGATTGCGGCCAGCGCACACTCTTCCAGGACAGGCAGCGAATAGAGACCGCCGTAAGTCAGCCCGGTCACGGCGGTAATTCCACCTCCGGCGACGTTGATGAATAACTTGTCCCACATCGTGCCCAGGATGTTGTCGCTGAGCAGCGTAAGAATGCCGGCACGATTGAACGTCTCGGAAATTCGCTGTGCGCGTTCCGTCAAGCGTCCATCGAGCTCGCCGATGATGGTTTCCTTGCCGACCACTCCGGAGCGAACATGACCGGGGCCGAGCAGCACGCCCCCAACATAGGTCTTGCCTGCCATGACCCTGTCACGACCGACTTCCTCCGAAAGGATGTCTTCGTGGCCAAGGCCGTTTTGCAGCGACATCACGACCGTCTGCGGTCCAATGATCGGCGCCGCGGCCCGGATAGCTTCCCGCGTGTGGTAGGATTTGACGAGGACGATGACGAGGTCCGCCACCATGCCGACCTCGGCGGCGGAGGTGCACGCAGAGAGCTTTACAGTGGTCTCAACGCCACCCTCGAGCATCCGCAGACCGCTGGCATTAATCGCGTCGACGTGAGCCTGAAACGGATCGATCAACCACACCTCGGCACCGCCGCGCGCCAGCGTGCCGCCGATGGTCGAGCCCAGGGCCCCCGCTCCGATAAAGCAGATCCTCATCCGAACGTTTCTCCCGCGCCTTTTTCGGCGTCGGAGGCGTGGTAGCAGTCCGCCCTTTATTCCGATATGCTATGATCCTTATACCCATTATTGTAGATCGCAATGAAGCACCGGGACCTCTCCGAGACGAACCTGCTGGACCCGCGCCTGCTCCGGCTCTTCGACGCATTGTTCACCACGGGCAGCGTCACCAAGGCAGCCGAGAAGCTCGGTCAAAGTCAGCCGACCATTTCGATCTGGCTGGCCCGCCTGCGAAAGGAGTTGGACGATCCGCTGTTCATCCGGTCGGCGGAGGGAATGCTGCCGACTCCGCGCGCCGAGGCTCTCATCGGCACGGCCCGGCAGGCGCTGGAAATGCTGCGGCGTCTGGCGGAGCTTCGCCCTGAGTTTGATCCGGCGACTGCAAAGCGCCGCTTCGTCATCTGCATGACGGATGCGAGCCACATCACGCTGCTTCCCGCCATCCTCGCCCACGTTCGCCGCGTTGCGCCGGGCATCCGCATCGAGGCAGCGCAGATCGGCGGCGATACACCACGAATGCTGCAGTCCGGCGAGGCCGATCTGGCGCTCGGCTACATCTCGGATCTCGACGCCGGACACTTCCAACAAGCACTCTTTCCGCAGGATTGGGTCTGCTTGGCGAACGCAAGACATGCCCGGATCCGCGACCGCATCACCGCAAAGGATTTCCGGCGTGAGGCGCACGTCCTCATTCGCTCTGGCACCGGACATCAATTGCTCGCGGACGCGCTGCGGGAGCAGCGGATGGTCCTTGACGTTGCGCTCGAGCTACCGGGCTTTTTGGGGCTACCCGCAATCGTCGGGACGACCGACCTGATCGCCACCCTTCCAAGGCACATTGGCGAAACGTTGGCTCACTATTACGGACTGCGCGTGCTCGATTGCCCGCTGGCGATCGCCGGCTTTACGGTGAAGCAATATTGGCACGCCCGCTTCCATCACGACCCGGCAAGCCAATGGTTGCGTGACCTGTGCGGGGAGCTTTTTCAACAGCAGAAAGTGCGGGGTCTACATCGTTCCGGTCGGCCAAGGAAACGACGGCCACGCGATTTGCCGTCGCAATGGAGCCCTTGCTGACCCGGTGCAGCGGCGCAAACCGCCGACAATTCCTTCGTTTCGGCATTCTTTTTCTTCGGAGGCCTGAGTATCCCTCTCTCAAGCGGCCGATTGCGTTGTCGGCCTCCAGCTCTTGCTCTCCTGCGCCACTGCTGCCGCAGGAATCTTCAATCCGGCTGCAGGTGCGGGAGCGCTATTCTGTCCCAGTTCACGGGCCAATACCTCGCGGTCACAGGCGTTCTCCCACAGCGAAACGGTGATGGTCGCGACACAGTTGCTGATCATGCTGGTCAGTGCCCTCGCTTCCGACATGAAACGGTCAATACCGACGAGCAGCGCCACGCCGGTCACGGGCAAGTCCGGCATGACGGTGAGAGTTGCGACAAGCGCGACGAAGCCGCTGCCGGTGACGCCGGCCGCCCCTTTGGACGTCAGCAGCATCAGTCCGAGCATCGCCGCAATCTGTCCCCAAGACAGATGGATGTCGCAGGCCTGTGCGATGAAGATGGATGCAAGAGTGAGATAAATGGCGCTGCCGTCCAGATTGAAAGAGTAACCCATCGGCAGCACGAGTCCTGATACGCCTTTCCGGCATCCGAGCTGCTCCAGCTTGCGCAGCGCGCCAGGCAGCGCCGGCTCCGACGACGACGTGCCGAGCACGATCAGCAGCTCTTCCTTGAAGTAGCGGATGGTCTTCCACAGGCTGAACCCGTTCAGCCGCGCCAGCGTCCCGAGCACGACGACCACGAAGACGGAGCAGGCGACATAGAATGTCAGGATCAGCAGTCCGAGTGAGCCAATCGAACGGATGCCATAGCGGCCCACCGTGAACGCCATGGCGCCAAAGGCGCCGAGCGGGGCCAGCTTCATGACGAAACCGAAGGCCACAAACAGCACGTGAGAGAACGAGGTGACGGCCTTGGTCACCACCACACCGTCATCACCGGCGCGGCTCAGCCCAAAGGCGATGAGGATGGAGACCAGCAGGACCGGCAGCACTTCGCCATCGGCAAACGCGCCAAAGAACGAATGCGGGATGATATGCAGCATGAAGTCGGCAAATCCTGTCGCAGCTGCCTGCTTTGTGTATTTCGCAGCCACCGACGGATCGAGCGTACTGACGGACACATGCATGCCGACGCCCGGCTGGATCAGCAATACGGCAACCAGCCCGGCCAGCAAAGCGAGCACGGTCAGCAGGTAGAACAGCGCCATGGATTTCACCAGCGTGCGGCCGACCTCGCGGGAATCGCTGATGCTGTTGATGCCGCTCACGATGGTGCAGAACACGATCGGCGCGATCATCATCTTGACCAGCTTGACGAAGCCGTCCCCAAAAGGCTTCAGCGCGGCGCCAAATTCAGGCCAGAGATGGCCGGTTAAGACACCCAGCAGGAGACCGATCAGCACCTGGACGTAGAGAATCCGGTAGAACGACTTTCGCACCTCGATGCTCGGAGACCCAGCCAGCGCTTGCGTGTGCATTCTCGTTTCTCCCATATATTTGATTTTTCGCCTTTGATTTTTGTCGATGGCCTTAAGGCAGACGGAGCTCAGGCTGCCAGGACTGAATGAGGCAAGTGCGATCGCCGGGCGAAGACGTGACCCTGGAAAATTCGGCGGGCGGTCCGCTGCACCCGGGCCACCGGGCCGGGCTCTAGCCGAACCACGAGTTGGCCGGAGGGATGGGCGAGCGTGATCGGCACCGGCGGCGCCAGCGGTCCCACCATCTCTGCCGCGATCGTGCCGGGCGTCACGCACGCCGTCGCGATCGCGACCGCGCCGGTCACCGCCAGCGCGCTATGGCAGTCGTGCGGCATGAAATACCGCGTGTTCAACGTCACTTCCGTCGCAGTTGAAATCAGGACCGGCTTCGGAATCACCATCGTCGCGGAGTTTGGAAAGCCCATCCGGCGGCCAGCCTCGATGCGCAGGTTTTCGAGCCGGGCGCGGAAGCGGCTGTCCGCGAACTCCGAAGGTGCCTCACGGCCGGTCCATCCCAGATCGGCCGCGCGGACCAGCATGACGGGCATGGCTGCGTCGATGCAGGTCACATCGATACCTTCGATGCGGTCGGCCGGCCGTCCTGTCGGCAGCAGGCGACCGGTGCGTGCGCCGGCCGCGTTGGAGAACGACAGCTCGATGGGCGCAGCCGTTCCCGGCACCCCGTCGATCCGCGCCTCGCCTTCATAGGCCACCCTCCCGCCAGGGGTGGAAACCGTCGCATCGATCAGCTTGCCGGTGTTGACATTGTGAATGCGCACCTGGGTGCGATCTGCGGCAGCGGCGACCAGACCGGCTTCGATAGCGAACGGTCCCACCGCTGCCAGCATATTCCCGCAGTTAGGCGACGTATCGACGATCCCTTCATGCACCCTTACCTGGGCGAACAGGTAGTCGACATCTGCGCCGGGGACCGATGCCGGTCCGATGATCGCGACCTTGTTGATGACGGCATTGCCGCCGCCGATTCCATCGATGCCCAGATCGTGCCCGCCCCCCATCACCGACAACAGGACCGCATCGCGTGCCCTGGGATCGGCCGGGAGATCGCTGGCCAGGAAAAACGGCCCGCGCGAGGTTCCGCCGCGCATGACCACACAGGGAATGGCAATCTGATCGTTCATTGGAGCTGTTCCGTTCGGCGACATCTTCGTGCGAACAGAGCATGGGCTCTTGCAACTCTTCTGTAAAATGCAAATATCTGAAGTATTAATGCATCATACGGTATAATGGGAGCCAGCCATGAACGCAGAATTGCTCGACCTCAAGGCGTTCATTACCGTCGCAGAGACTGGAAGCTTTGTCCGCACCGCCAAGGCGCTAAACCTGTCGCAGCCGGCGCTCAGCCGACGCATTCAGAAGCTGGAAGAAAGCCTGGGTGCGCCGTTGCTCGAACGTTCGACGCGTCACGTCAATCTCACCATGACCGGCCGCGACTTCCTGCCGAAGGTGCGCCGTCTCATCGACGAGTTCGAGACCTCGGTGCTCGCCATCCATGATATTGGCGCGCGAAGTTCAGGCCTGGTCTCGGTGGCTGCGGTCCCGACAGCGGTGTTTTATTTCCTGCCGCGTGCGATCGGTCGTTTTGCCGAGGCGTATCCGCGCATTCGCGTCCGGATTCTGGACATCGGGGCCAACGAGGGATTGGAAGCGGTCGCGCGCGGAGAAGCCGACTTCGGCATCAATTTCATCGGTGCGTCGCATGCCGAAATCGAATTCGAGAAACTGGTCGAGGATCCTTTTGTCCTGGCCTGCCGCCACGACCATCCGTTGGCATCGCGCAAACAGGTAAGCTGGTCGGAGATCGCCCCGCACCGGGTCATCACCGTCGGTCGCAACAGCGGCAATCGCGCATTGATCGACAATGCGCTGGCGCGACACGGCCTGCAGCTCAACTGGTCCTACGAAGTCGCTCACCTCTCCGGTTCGCTTGGCTTGGTCGAAGCGGGGCTGGGCATCGCGGTCCTACCGAGGCTGGCGACCCCGGCCGCCGGCCATCCGATCATTCACACCGTCAGGTTGACCGAGCCGGAGGTGTCGCGAACGATCGGAATCGTGCGCAGGCACGGGTCGATGCTATCCCCTCATGCCAGCCAATTTCTCAAGATGCTCCTCGAGGCATGGCGCTCGCCTTCCCGGACGACTATTCGCGGTAGGCCGCGCCCCCGACCCTAGAGCCAAAGACGACCACCAACTTCGCATACGATCTCTGCGGCCGTTCGTCTTGGCCGCCTGTCAATGAGAACCGTTGAGCGTGAGACCATGTTGTACGCAGCAATGGTCGCCATGACTTCCACGATCCCACCGTCGTCGAACGTTTCCCTGAGCTTCCCAAAGAGTGCGTCCGACACGATGATGTCGCGCGTCATCGCATCGGTAAGCTCGAGCATCAGCGCTTCGCGGGAAGCGAACGCTGCCGCGATGCCATCCTGTTTGAGAGCCTCGATCTTCTCGTCGCTAAGACCAGCGCGCTTCGCGATCGGCGCGTGGGCGGAAATTCAGACCCCGCGCATGCGCCACAAGCCTGCTCACGTTGGCTGTGAAAAGATTTTTCTTGATCTCCCGGTGCACACGCCGTGCACACGCCGCCTTCTAACCGATTGAAAACCTTGAACTCTCGCTCCAATCCATCATGGGGCAATTTGGGCCAGCTCCAGCCGAGAAGATCAAGGCGGATCAATACTGGTCAGCGTTGCACCAAAAGCAATCGATCGCGAGCATCCCAGTCCCGCCGGGTGACATCGCAATAGGCTGGGCCGCCCGATAAAGCAGCTCGGATGCCGAGGCCACCTATTGGAGCGATCCCCTCACTCCTATAGAGTATTCTGAAAGGTAAAACGGCGGTCGTGACCGGCTCGACCAGCGTCATCGGCCTAGCGTGCGCGCGTGCTTTTGCAGGCGCCGGTGCCGACATCGTGCTCAACGGCATGAGTGCTCCGGCCGATGTCGAGAAGGAGTGCTTTGCAATCGAGGGCGAGTTCGCGGTCCAGCGCTATCTCGGCGTCTAGCTCCTCTGCCTCGTCGCGTCCCGCCACCGGCCACATGAAGGTCTGCTTACGTGCGCCGGCCCCGGGCCGGTCGGCACGCGATGGCGGCCAACAGCCGACATCCCTAAACATACCAAAAGGAGCCAAAGATCCACTCTCACCCGAAAATAAAATAGAGAAGGTAGAGCGAGTAGCCGAGCGCAAGGAGGCCTACGGCTACTGAAAGCCAGAATAGAAGTTTGTCATCTTTCATTGACGATCTACCGGCGGACTAAAACTTTGGCGAGACGGCGAAGCGCAATAGAGCTGATTCCGACGAACAACGGGAGCAGACCGTCAGATCTCCCCGCTTTGGGTCGAAACAAGCCGAATAGCGGCAGGACCTTCTATGTTGACGCTAACATATTCCTGCGCGGCCGAAATGAGACTTTCCACGGCGGATTTATTGTACGAGGAATGCTTCGGATTTAGAAGCAAGCCAGTTTCTACGATCATCACTTGGGTAACCCCGGAGGGCAGAATCTCGACGGCAAACGATACAAAAGATACGTGACGAGCTTTGAAAGACATTTAAGCCCGCCTTCACTGACGTCGAACGTAGGTGGCGCCCCAGCCAAGGCCGAGTGTGGCGGCGACAAGCGAACCGAAGAGGACGCCCAGTTTAGCCGCCCTCAATAATCCTTCATCGGAGAAGGCGAGCATCGAGATGAAGATCGACATGGTAAAACCGATGCCAGCCAGCAGGCCGACCAGACAGACGCCACCCCACGAAACTCCAGGAGCAAGGCGACACCAACCCATTCGTACCGCGACCCAAGTCGCACCGACGACGCCAAGCGGTTTCCCAGCGACCAAGGCAAGCGCAGTGCCCATCATCACCAGGTGGCCCCCTTCGGAGAGATCAGTGCCGGTTAAGCTGACGCCGGCATTTGCCAGCGCGAAGATCGGCATGACGCCGTAAGCCACCCACGGATGCATTGCGATCTGCACCCGTGACACCGGCGGCAATAACTCGCGGTGAGCTACACGAAGGTCTCGCAGCGGTCGCTCCAACAGATGCGGATCCCTCGCTTTCACCGCATCGCTGCTTCGCAGCTGTTTCAGCACTCGCGACACAACTTCCAGCGGCGGCTCCCGCATCGGTATGGCGCGTGCCGGGGTGATCAACCCGAGCACGACACCCGCAAGGGTTGGATGGATCCCGGCTACTGTGAACCCGATCCAAACCAAAGAGCCGGGCAATACGTAGAACGGCGCAGAACCGATGCCGATGCGCTGAAATCCCAAAGCCGCGAGAACGCCAATTGACGCGATGATGAAACCGCCAGGCTGAAGACTGGCGGTGTAGAACAGGGCAATGATCAGTACCGCAATGATGTCGTCGATGATCGCCAGAGCAAGCAAGAACACACGCACATTGACCGGCATCGTTCGTCCAAGCAGCGCGAGCACTCCGACTGCAAAGGCGATGTCTGTCGCGGTTGGCACGGCCCAGCCCTGCCCTCTAGCCGGATCGCTGTTGAGGCTCAGATAGATGAGCGCCGGGACGATGACGCCACCAGTCGCAGCGACCAGCGGCAGAATGGCTTGGTCGAGTCTGCTCAGTGCGCCTTCATGGACCTCGCGTCGAATCTCCATGCCCACGACGAGGAAGAAGACGGTCATAAGTGCGTCGTTGACCCAGAAATGCAACGACCGGGAAAACACGTATTCGCCGACACCGATTGTGAGCGGAAGGTTCCAAAAGGCGTGATAGCTATGAGCGAACGGAGAGTTGGCCCAGATAAGTGCAGCGGCAGTGGCCGCGAGGAGCACGGCACCGCTGACAGCCTCAACATGCAGGAACCTGTGTAGGGTGCTGAGGGCCTGTTCCGCCAGCCGCTGGGCTTTCGGCAGATCGTCGAATGAAGAGCTATCGTTCATGGGCGCACGCTTTCGGCGTGGCGGCCCGACCATCGCTTGACCTGTCGCTGCTCAATGCAGCGAGCACCCGAACGCCGTTATACATCGTGGCAATGACAATTCAACCTTGGAAGAAGGCGCCTGTCTGTTTCAGGGCGGTCTCGTTAGTTCGGCCTAATTCCGGGCGCATCCAGTCTCCATCGCCGGGGGGCAAATCTTCGGAGCGGGGAGCTGACGTTTTCGTCTAAAGGTGCATTAGACTTCGGTCATATTGGTCCAGGCTGACTGTGCTCTAGGATCGACCAATGCGGGGAATGATCATCATCACGGTGGCCTTCTTGGCCCTGGCGCTCGCATTCTCGAGCGCGCATCAGCCGGTCATCCAGCCGACAAGCCGCATCCTCCCGTAAACGTGCCAGCCAACTAAGGGCAGCCCGACTGCTTCCTTTGCGTGTGGATTGGCGAAGCGGCATGTCGTCTTTGAGACCCGAAGCGGACCAAGCGGTGACAGTTGACCCTATCGCATCGCATAGTCCCGCACCCTGCCAAGCAGTCGATCCGCCCGCACGCGCTCGCCCGGGATCTTGTCGCGAAGATCGTTCGCGTCATCTTCGCAAATGTAGATCATTTCTCCCATGGGATCCAACCCATCGCGCGGGGATATGCCCCCCAAGCTGAGATGCGCTCTCCATGGCTTCGCCCTCGTCAGAGACGGCTGCCAATTCGATCCAGTGGGCGCGTGGATTTCGTGCGATGACGCACTCGCCCAAAAATACGGCGAGGTCGAAGATTGCGTTCAGTCCACGCAAATTTCCCTCCCATCAGATGGCGAAAGAAGATTTGCATCACTTATCTCTGGGCAATGTCGGCATGAGTACGCCGCAATGACCCGGGAGCCATCGGATACAGCAGCGAGACCATCGTCCCGCAAATGCGCACTTACACTGAAGCGCGCCAGAAAGTACTTGAGCGCGTCCAGCTGCTCCGTGCGATGGTCCATAAAGTAGCCAAAACTTTTCCTTGCCGCGGGTGATGAACTCTCGCTCCTCTTGATCGGAAACGCCGCGAGGGCAATTCGGGCCCTGACAGTGAGGTGGCTTGTAAGTGGGATAATCTGCCAAGGCTTCTGACATCTGGTGACGAAGGTCAGTGAGTTGCCGAGGCTCTCTGCGAAACCAACTGAGCATCGTCTTTCCCTATCAAGAACCACCTTGAAGCAATCTAACACACGCTCTCGCAATAGAAGCGACATTCCGCGAGTGACGTCGGCCGACCTTACGACACTCTACGATCCTCCGAAGTCAGCTTGTGGCCCGAAGCCGTCTGCGAGGGCAGAACAGAGCGCGTCCGCTCTGCCCCGAAGTCAGACGTCAACTTGTTCTGCTATTGCGATGCGTCGTCGACCTCGATCCCGAGATAAAGTCGGCCTGATTGCCCAGCAGGCGCAACGAAGGAGTGGCTATTGTGTGCTATTTCGATTTCAATGCAGAAACCGGATGCCAATCCTCTGGATCATCACTTAGCAACTTTCTGCAACGACCCAACAGCTCGACTGCCGGCGAATCCTGCGGTCGCTCCAATAGGACGGCTTCGAAATCGGCAATCGCGCCGACGAAATTGCGTTCGCGGTATTTGGCCAGACCCTGCTCGTAGCGTGCGATCCAAGTCTCGGATTGGCGCGCTGAGCCCACCTCGCTGGCCAAACCTATCAATTCATGGACTGCGATTCCCCCTTCGCGACCGTAGACCGCGATACTGTCGATCTCGCGCGTGACTACCGCGCCGCGCGCGAGACGCTCAGTCGCCTCACCGATCAATATTTGTGTGCCGTAGCTCTTGTTGGCACCTTCCAGGCGGCTCGCCACATTCACGGCATCGCCGATCACCGTATAGTTCAGCCGCAGCTCGGAGCCGATATTGCCGACCAGCATGCGGCCGGAATTGATGCCGATGCGAATCTGCAGGGGATGGCCGAGATCGTCGCTGAGGCCGGAGTCCGCGATGGCGCGGCGGATGTCGAGCGCGGCGCGGCAGCAGCGCTCCGCATGATCGGCTTGCGGCTGTGGTGCGCCCCAGAACGCCATCACGGCATCGCCGATAAACTTGTCGATCGTCCCGCCATTGGCGACCACGACTTCCGAGGCAAGGTCGAGATAGCGCGACAGCAGGGGCACGACGCGGTGCCCATGCGTTCTGAGAGGCCGGTAAAGCCGGCCACATCCACGAACATCGCGCTCAGTTCCTGGATCGCGCCACCGGGTTTTGCCTCGACACCCTGGCGCAACAGCGCGCGGACGAGATCGGCGGGAATGAACTTTCGGAACGCCGAAAGGCCGGCTGCCATCTCTGCGATGGCGCCCGACAAGCTTGCGATCTCCTTCAGCCGCGAGGGATGACGGCGCACCAGCTCCAGCGCAAAGGTCTCGACGTGGCGGATCTCTCCGACGACGCGGGTGAGCGGTGCCGCGATCACCGTACGCGCGAGCAAGGCGGAGGCGAGCGCCGCAAGCACTGCGCCGACAGCGAGGCCGAGAATTAAGCGCCGCAACGTCGTCTCGACAGGACCGAGAAACTCGGCCTCTGGAATGATGGTCGCGAGCCGCCAGCCGGGAAACGGCAGCGGCGTGAGTGCGAACTCATAGGCGGCACCGTCGGACGTGAGCCTGCTGCGCCAGCTGTCCTTGCCAGTGCCGGCCTGGGCCAGCGCCTTCTGTGCCAGCGGCAGCAGTTTCTGGTCGCCGCGCGCGGGGCGCAATTCGTCAGCGTCATTGTCGGGCGCGGCGACGAGCTCGCCGCTGCCGTCGAAGATGAATGCCGTTCCTGTGCGCCCGACCTCGAGCTGCGCAAGGAAGCGTGCAAGGCGAGTGTATTCGATGATGATGGCAAGCACGCCCTGCCGCTCTTGATAGACGTCGATCGGACCTGCAAAGGCGATCGACAGGCGCTCCCCGATCGGATGGTCTGTGACCCTGAACCACTCGGGCTCTTCGGCCTTGATGCCGGTCTTGAACCAGGTACGATCAGCGACACGGAAGTCAGTCGGCTCGAAACGGCGGTTGGCGAATTCGATATCGCCGGGCACGACGTCGTATTCGTCGACGCGGCGCTGGCCGGCATGATCGGTGAGCGAGATTTCCATCATCTCGAGACGGCCGTCGCCGAGCTTGTGGGCGGCAAAGAAAGCGCCGTCGGGCCATCCGAACGCGACCCAGGAGATCGTGGCCTGCGATTGCAGTTGAGACAGGAACACGAATTCGCGTTTGTCGGCCTCGCGGGTATCGAGGACGTTCTGCAGGAACAAGGTACGGATCGCGGTATGCGCCGCGCGCGCCTCGTCGACGATCGCGGCGACTTCCTTGCGGACAGCAGCGACGATCTGCTCATTGATGGTCAAGGCGAGTTGTCGGCTGGTTGCCTCCGCCGTGCGCCACCAGACAAGGCTGGACAAGGCCGCGGTCAAAAGGATCGCTGTCAGGACCAGCGCCGACACCGCGAGACGGATGCTGACCGTCAGCCGCCGCAGCGCCTGGCCTGATGTCGCATGTCCGGGGCTGGCGTTCATGGCTTGATCCGACGGGTTAGCGAGGCCGACTGTAACCTCCTTCGCAGGCCCGCAGCCGTTCGTTACATCTCGCAAATGCCCGCAGTCCCGGCCAATGCCCGCTGGCTAAGGTCTCCATAGAGACTAGGCATTGGAATTATCTCCCCACCTGCCGCTAATCCGTCACCCAAGCGCACGACGTCGCGCGCTTCACCCAACGATCTCACCAACTCGTGAGCGGCTTTTCCGGTAACGGCGGCTGCGGCGGGGACGAACGAGACAGTGGGCCAATTGCCCTACTCCAGAGGAGAGAACTCATGTCTGCCAAAACCACCATCAGCTCGCTCATGCTCGCCGGCGCCGTCTCGACCGCGCTCGCGACCCTCGCCACCGCCGCTCCGCTGACCAAGGCCGAGGCCGATGCCGCCATCGCAGCCAAGAAGGAAAAGTGCTTTGGCGTTGCGCTGAAGGGCCAAAACGATTGCGCCGCCGGACCGGGCACGACCTGCCAGGGTACCTCGACCGTCGATTTCCAGGGCAATGCGTGGAAGTTCGTCCAGGGCGGCACCTGCGCCAGCATCGAGCTCCCCGGTGGCAAGAAGGGCTCGCTCAAGCCGGTCTGAGACAAACGCAGCATCAAGGCAAACATGCGGAGGACGACATGGACGCAGCGATCAGGCCCCGGACGTCTGCGGCCATTCCCCTCCGCTTTTCGCTTCCCATCGGCAGTGTTGCCGGGACGAGCTTCAAGCCCGAGCACCTCACCGCGATTCTTGAGGAAGGTCCGCAGCGCGGCTTCTTCGAGGTCCACGCCGAGAACTACATGGGCGCGGGCGGACCACCCCACTGGATGCTGGAACGGCTGCGCCGGGATCATCCGCTCTCGCTGCACGGCGTCTGCATGTCGATTGGTGGACCCGCCCCACTCGACCGCACGCACCTGGCACGCTTTCGCGGCCTCGTCGCGCGCTATCAGCCGGCGCTCGTCTCCGAGCATCTGGCATGGTCGACACACGAGACGAGCTTCTTCAACGACCTCCTGCCGTTGCCCTACAACAAGGCGACGCTAGCTCGCGTCTGCGAGCACATCGACGAGGTGCAGGAAGCAATCCGGCGACCGATCCTGCTGGAAAACCCCTCGACATACGTGGCGTTTCGCAACTCCACGATGTGCGAAACCGACTTCATCCGCACTGTCGCCGAGCGTACCGGCTGCGGCCTGTTGCTCGACGTCAACAACGTCTTCGTCTCCGCCGCAAACCACTGTTTCTCGGCATTGCAATATCTCGCCGATTTCCCGTTGCCGCGCGTCGGCGAAATTCACCTTGCTGGCCACACCGAGCAGAGCGGCGAAGGCGAGCTGTTGCTGATCGACAGCCATGACGGTCCCGTCGCGGACGCCGTGTGGAAGCTGTTCGAGATCGTGATCGCGCGCTGCGGCCCCATTCCGACGCTGATCGAATGGGACAACAACATTCCGGATTGGCCGGTCCTGAAGGCCGAGGCCGCATCCGCACAGGCGATCCTGGATCGCCATGTCCGGAGGATTCGCCATGCAGCCTGAACCGGAGGCCTCCTACGCGGCAGCGTTCGCGCCGGCCTTGCTCGATCCTGTCAGCCACGTGCCCAGCATCGTGACCGGGCCGTGCGGAAAATCGGCCGTCAGGTGCTACAACGTCTATCGCAACAACGTCATGGTCAGCTTGATCGACGCACTCGCTTCGATCTACCCGGCAGTGCTGCGTCTGACGGGTGCAGATTTTTTCCGCGCCATAGCGCGTTTCTATATCCGCGAATCCCCGCCGACGTCCCCGCTGCTGTTCGACTACGGTCGCGATTTTCCCGCCTTCATTCAAGCCTATGAATTCGCTCAATCGTTGCCCTGGCTCGCCGACGTCGCCCGGATCGAGCGGGCATGGCTCGACGCCTATCACGCCGCCGACAGCGCGCCGTTGTCGCCATCCGCACTCGCTGCTGTCGCGTCGGATCGTCTGGCCAGCCTCGTCTTCACTCTGCATCCCGCGACGCGCGTGGTGCGCTCGCCCTTCGCAGCGGTCACGATCTTTGCCACCAACCGCAATACGGCGCCGAATTGCATGATCGACGCATCAACGCCTGAGGATGCCTTGATTACTCGGCCGGACGCCGACGTCGTGGTGCAAATACTGCCGCCGGGCGGCGCAGTCTTCCTGACCTCCCTGATGTCAGGATGCATGCTGGCAGAAGCCGCCGCTGCGGCGCTGGAGGACGCACTCGACTTCGATCTCGCCACCAACATCGCCGGCCTGTTCGAGGCTGGCGCAATCACATCGCTGACGTCTGGAGATGCAAGATGATCTCGGAACAACGCATCGTGCCCGCAAATGCCCTGCCCTCTTTCGGTGTGCTCGTCGATAGAGCCAAAGGTCTTGTCCAGACAATCGCGACTCCGTCCATGGTGCAGCTTGTGCTGCGCCTGGCATTGGCCGTCCCGTTCTGGCGTTCCGGGATCCTCAAATGGACCGGCTTCCTCAAGCTAAGCGACGTTGCGGTGACGCTGTTCACCGACGAGTTCATGCTGCATCTGCCCGGCGGCCCCTATCATTACCCGATCCCCGCGACAATGGCCTTCCTGTCCGGCTGCGGCGAGATCTTGTTTCCGATCCTGCTCGTGCTCGGCCTCGGCACACGTTTTGCTGCGCTCGGCCTTCTCATCATGACCGTCATCGTCGAGCTCACCGTGCCCGACGGCTGGCCGGTCCACATCACCTGGGCCGCGATGGCGCTCGGCATCATGGCCTACGGGCCTGGTCGCATCTCACTCGATCATCTGCTTTGTAGATTTGTGATGCATCGCAACAGGTAGCGCGAGACTGCGCAATGGGGCCCATCAGGGCGGCTTCACGCGTTTCCGCCGTGCCGCCGTTCAACCTCATCCTCGAGGCGCGCCCATGAGGGACAGTTGGATGTCCGTGGTTATATTACCGCGGACATCCACTCGTCAGGTCTCACGCGACGGGGTCGTCGCGGGTCAGGGTAAGCGACAACGACCTGATGGCCGGAGCGGCCAAGAGAACGATGGGTGCCATTGCGATCCACGACACCAGCCACGACGCCATCCAATTCAACAGGAAATGTCCGCTCGCGATGGCAGAGAGGCTCGCGATTCCCGCTGCAATCAGGGAGGTCAATCCCGACTGAATGACGCCGAAAACAAAGTGACTGTAGCGACGCGGAATTGCGAGCATGACGTTTCGCTCCATCTCGATGCGGCTACCTTACTTGGCCAGACTCCATTTTCAATCCCACGGGAATGCTCGCGCGTGCCTATAGTCTACTCATTCGGCTGCTATTGGCATCAACTCCTGCTGATCGTGCAGGATCACGCCCGCGAGAGGGTCGAATTCGCCTTCCCATGGCTTGCTTGCCAGCGCCGACCGTGTGTGTGTGTAGCCGGCCTCCCAGCGCCGCCTGATGCCGGACGGGCTGAAGTCGATATCCTTGGTGTGGGTTTCGTAATTCAGTTGTGGGGCGAGCAGCCGCACCACGTGCATATGCGTGGGACAGCCATAACTCGTCAGTTCGCGCACCACGGGATCGTTGCGTTCGCTCTCGGGGAGCCGCGCGGCCAACTGGTTGATGACGTGACGCAAGCGATGCGCCTGCTGCTGACGCGTGATCTGGCTTGCGATACGGCTGGAATACTGGACGTCCTTATGGCGGTTCAGGACTTCGGCCATTGTGGTCGGCTCGGCCCCCAGAGGGTTCCAAAGGTGCACGGCGAAGATCAGCGAGTTCTTGCGCGGATTGTCGTCGAATACCGCTTCGGTCGGCGTGTTGGAGAGAATGCCGCCGTCCCAGTAGAGCTCGCCGTCGATACGCACGGCCGGAAACGCCGGCGGCAGCGCGCCTGACGCCATCACGTGCTTCACCGTCAGCTCACCGTCGCGGCTGTCGAAATAGCGCATCCGGCTTGTGCGCACGTGGGCCGCGCCCACCGTGAGCCGCGGCATGCAGCGATTGACCAGGCTGAAGTCGACGAGTTCTTTCAGCGTCTTCTCGAGCGGCGCGGTCGAATAGAAGCCAGCGTGATCGGCACCGAGCGGATAGGAATCGCCGGCATGCGCCAGCGGATTGGGCCGGAAGAAGCCGGGAATCCCGTTGGTGACGGTCGACCAATAGGTGAGCTTTTCGTTGAAGCCGGGGAATGCGGTACGGAAGCTCCAGGCCGGATTCTGCTCCATCCGCTTCCAGAATTCTCTCAGGCGCTCAAGCCGGTGCTGCGGCTCATTGCCGGCGATCAGGCTGGCATTGATGGCGCCGATCGAGGTGCCGATGATCCAATCCGGCTCGATGCCAGCCTCGTGCAGTGCCTGGTAGACGCCGGCCTGGTAGGAGCCGAGGGCGCCGCCGCCCTGCAGCACCAACACGACCTGGCCCGGCAGGCCCATGGACCCGATGCTCTGCGTATTGCCCTGCATGCCGTTCATGTCACGCTCCTGATGAGCTTCTATTGGTCGGATATTCGTCGGCCGTCGCGATTTGTTACGCCGGCTCATGTCAATGCGCGGTCCAGCCGCCGTCGACCGGCAGCGCGATGCCGGTGATCGAACCCGCGGCTTCGGTCGACAGAAACACCGTGAGCGCGCCAAGCTCCTCGACCGTGGTGAAGCGCTTGTTGGGCTGCTGTGCCAGCAGGACGTCACGGATCACCTGGTCGCGCGAGATGCCGTGCGCCTTGGCCTGGCCGTCGATCTGCGCCTCGACCAAGGGCGTATAGACATAGCCGGGGCAGATCGCGTTGCAGGTGATGTGCTCTTCCGCGGTCTCCAGCGCCGTCACCTTGGTCAGACCGACAATGCCGTGCTTGGCCGCGACATAGGCCGCCTTGAACGGGGACGCGATGAGGCCATGCGTCGAGGAGACGTTAATGATGCGGCCGAATCCGTTCCGACGCATCGCGGGCAAGGCGAGCCGCGTGGTGTGGAAGGCCGACGACAGATTGATCGCGAGGATCTGGTCCCACCTCTCGACCGGAAACTGCTCGAGCGGCGCGACATGCTGGATGCCGGCATTGTTGACGAGAATGTCGAGCCGGCCGGACTGCGCGACGGTTGCCGCGATCATGTCGGCGATCGAATTCGGCCGGGTCATGTCGGCGGGCGAGAAGCTCGCCTTGACGCCAAACTCGGCGGCGATCTGCTCCCTGACCTTGCCAATCTCGGCGGCGACGCCGAGCCCGTTCAGCACGACGTCGGCGCCGGCTGCGGCAAGCGCCCGGGCGATTCCCAGCCCGATGCCGCTGGTCGAGCCCGTGACGAGGGCAACCTTGCCGGCGAGCGCCCGCGTGGCTTGAGACGTCTGCAGCTTGACGGGAATGTTCATGGCCAATCCTCCGGTTGCGACGGGCGGCCCGATGACCGGCCCCCTGACTTTCGCAGACAGTGAGGGACGGCCTTTCGAAACGGAAATACCGGCTGGCTTCCGAAACGATACGTGCCCGCTATCGCGCGCAGGATGTCATTCCCTGCCCCGATCGGCTAAGTTCCGGTCCGATCCTGCTGGGAGCCGATCCATGGAAATGCACCAGGTCCGCTATTTCCTCGCGGTAGCGCAACTCCTGAACTTCACGCGCGCCGCCGAGGAATGCAACGTGACGCAGCCGTCGCTGACGCGGGCCATCAAGCAGCTCGAGGCCGAGCTTGGCGGCGATTTGTTTCGCCGCGAGCGGCCGGCCGCGCAATTGACCGAGCTCGGCCAGCGCATGCATCCGCTCCTGAAGCAGTGCTACGAGGCCGCCGCCGGTGCGCGCTCACTCGCCTCCTCCTTCAAGAGCGGCGAAATCGGCGCGCTGCGCGTTGCACTGACGCATGCGATCGATCTTTCCCTGCTCATCCCCCATCTCAGCCAGATCAAGCGGCAGTTCAACCGGCTCGAATTCCGTTTTCTGCGCGCCACCGGCCGCGAGGTCGCCGAATATCTGAAGAAGGGCGAGGCCGAGCTCGGCATCGCCGCCGAGATCGACGAGGCCTGGGAGCGGCTCGATGTCTGGCCGCTGTTCACCGAGGGTTTCGAGCTCGTGGTCGGCAAAGGCCACCGGCTCGCAGGCCACAGCACGATCGAATTCGACGATCTGCGCTCGGAGCAGTTACTGAGCCGAAACTATTGCGAGCACGCTGGCCGCATCTCGGCGAATCTGCGCGAGCACGGCATCGACGTGGACCACAGCCATGAGATCTCCAGCGAGCGCGACCTCATCGAGCTGGTCGAGGCCGATATCGGCATTGCGATGGTGCCGCACACCTCGCCGGTGCCCGAGAGCCTCAAGCGCGCCGCTGTGAGGGGCCTCGACGCGCGCCGCACCGTTAACCTCTACGGCGTCGCCGGCCGTCAGCGGACTGCAGTGGCCAACGCGGTGATGCGAATGCTGCGTGGCGCGGACTGGCGGGAGATTGCGGGGTGATCTTCTCCCCTCGTGAAGGATGATTGGGCAACGAGAGAGCTAATTCTCCCGCCCCGCGCTCTCCAGCGCCGCGAGCAGATCGTCGATCTCCATGCGCTTGCGAAAATCCGGGTCGACGAAGCGAGCTTTGACGAGGCCGTCTCGACCGACAACGAAGACGGCCGGAATCGGCAGCATCCAGCCATCATTACCGTGGAATTTTGCCATGTCCTGATAGGACAAGAGCTGCTGGATCTCGGTGCCGAGCCAGATCGCCAGGTTAAGCGACAGCGCATAGCCATTGTCGAGATCGGTCAGCACCGGAAACGGTGCGCCAGAGTCGGCCTTGAACGTCTCGGTGTACTCCTGCGTCTCCGGCATGATCGCGACGATCTGCGCGCCTATCGCCTTGATCCGCCCCTCTGCCTGGATCACCGCGCGGACGTTCAGCCGGCAGTAAGGACACCAGTGCCCGCGAAAGAACATCACCGCGACCGGCCCGCACGCAAGCAGCGAGGGCAGCGCGATGAGCTGTCCCCGATCGTCGGGCAGCACAAAGGGCGGCATGGCCTCGCCCGGACGCGGCGCATTCTCGCCGCCGCCGTTCTGGCTCAGCCGCTCCACCAGGCGATCGACCGCATCGCCATAGGCAGGGAAGATCTCGCGGCCGGCGCTCGCATAGGCACGGAGCTGCTCGTTCAGCGTTCCCTCCATGTCGCGGCAGCGCTGGAAGGCTGATTTGAGACGTTCGGCATCGGCTGGGGTCAACGACGTCATCTTACCGCTCCGGCACCATGATGAGAGGGACATTATTTTGCGTTCGGGCCACCCTGCAAGGATAACCGTGAACGCCCGCCAGTTGGGTGCCCTGTCATCGAACGCCGGATCTCCCGGGAGCGGAAATGCCGATCCCCAATCGGTTCGATAGCTGTCGCCTATCGCAGCCCGATAGCACGGGGCTATCGCGTCGAGAGCAAGTTCGTATTTCACCTCTTTGAGTGCGGCGTTCATCCTGAGCGTAGTCCAAGCTGCAACCGTCAGGAGCCGGTCATGAACCGCCAAATCGCCTTGCGTCTCTCCCGTTTCGCCACCCCGCTGGTACTGTTGTTCCTCCTGTCATCGGCGGCCGCCCCGGCGGCCCGGGCCGACAGCGATGACGGCGTCGTTCGCGTGAAAAGCGCCGTGCCGATGCCGGAGGCGATCAGCCGCATCAAGGCCGATATCGCCGCCAAGGGCATCAAGTTCTTCCTCGAGGTCGACCAATCGAAACTTGCCGCCGATGCCGGCATCAAGCTGCGTCCCTCGACCCTCCTCATCTTCGGCAATCCACCGCTGGGTACGCAGTTCATCACCGCCAATCCCAATGCCGGGCTCGACTGGCCGGTGCGCCTGTTGCTGACGCAGGACGACAATGGCGACGTCTGGGCGGTGTGGACCGACTTCGACTGGATCGCCAGGCGCCACAACATCACGAACCGCGAAGCCCAGTTCAAGATGGCGACGACGGTCGTCAAGTCCATTACGTCAACCATCACCACCAAATAGCGGCGGCTACGATGGCGCGCGAGAGATTTGACGTGGTGATCCTGGGCGGCGGCAATGCCGGGATCGGCGTGACCGGCCCGGTGCGGCGGGCCGGCCAGTCCGTCGCAATGATCGAAGCATCCGATCTCGGCGGCACCTGCCCCAACCGCGGCTGCACGCCGAAAAAACTGCTGGTCGCCGCAGGCCAGGCGCTGCACGACATCGAGCGGGCCGCGGTGCACCACATCGCGGTCGGCAGGCCGCGGCTCGATTGGGCCGCACTGATCGACCGAGAGAAGGACATGATCAAGGACATTCCCACCAATCTCGCCCGCGCCATGGCGCGCCGCGAGGTCGAGGTGATCAAGGGTTTTGGTACCTTCGTCGCGCCCAACACCATCCGCGTCGGCAACCGTCTGCTAGAAGGCCGTCACATCGTGATCGCAACGGGATCAAAGCCGCGGCCTCTGCCGATTCCCGGTGCCGAGCACATGATCACCTCGGACGACATGCTGCGCGACCGGGAGCTGCCTGCCTCGGTGATCTTCGTGGGCGGCGGCGTGATTTCGCTGGAATTCGGTCACGTCTATGCGCGGGCCGGCGCCGCCGTGACCATTCTCGAAGCTCTCCCGCAACTTTTGCCCGCCATGGACACCGACGCGGTCGCCCGATTGCAAGCGGAGAGCGAGCGCATCGGAATCAAGATCAACACCGGTGTCAGCGTCCAGCGCATCGAGCCCGCAGGCAAACGGTTTCGCGTGATCTTCACTTATGCCGGCGTCGAACAGGCCGCGACGGCCGATCGCGTCGTCAACGGAGCCGGCCGTGTGGCTAATATCGACAGTCTCGATCTCGCCGCAGGTGGTGTCGCGCATGCCAATGACCGTGTCGCGGTCGATCAGTACCTGCGCTCGACATCCAATCCCCGGGTCTATGTCTGCGGTGACGCCGTCCCGATCTCACTGCAACTGTCGCCGATCGCGACCTATGAAGGCGACATCGTCGGACGCAACATCGTCGCCGGGCCGAAATACATACCCGACTATGCGGGCATGGCGACATCGGTTTACACCGTGCCGGCACTGGCCGCCGTGGGCGCCACCGAAACCACGGCACGGCAGACCGGTGCCACCATCGACGTTCATGTCAACGACATGCGCGACTGGTTCTCGGCTCGCTCTTATGCCGAAACAGTTGCCTGGTCGAAGGTGATCGTGGATCGCGCTTCGGACTACATTCTCGGCGTACATTTCGTCGGCCACGGCAGCCAGGAGCTGATCAACATTTTCGGGCTCGCGATCAAGTTCGGCATCACGGCCAGCCAGCTCCGGGACAGCGTCTACGCCTATCCGACGTTTTCGGCCGACATCAAGCACATGCTCGGACGCGCATAGCGGCACGCTATCGTCTCAAGAGCGAGACAGCATTTCATCAGGCACGCCATTTCGACGATGCTGATGCCATAGCCGGTGACCGGAGGTCACGGCCAACAGAGGAGACACATAGATGACCACGACCACCAAACTCTTGCGCGCGATCGGGCCGGCCCTCGCTCTGGCCGGCGCCGTCACACTCATCGCGCAACCCGCATCTGCCGGCGAATGCCCGGCCGACAAGACGAAGCCGAATGCCCGGCAGATGGTCGATTACAAGCCGGTTGGCGTCACCGACGTCACGCTCGGCGCGATCAACCTCGAGAAGCAACCGGCCAATATCAAGGATCGCGAGCTGCGCTTCCGCAAGTTGATCATCGAGCCCGGCGGCATCGTGCCCTGGCACAGCCATGACGACCGTCCGGCTCTGATCTTCGTGCAGCAGGGCGAGATCGTCGAGTACGCCTCCAACTGCGTCGATCCCATCGTGCACAAGGCCGGCGATATCAGGCCCGAGGTCTTCGGTACCTCGCACTGGTGGAAGAACCTCGGCAAGGAGACCGTCATTCTCTACGTCGGCGACGTCCGCAAGGATCCGCACGACCACAACATGTAAACGAAAGCATCAGCCCCCCAGCTCTCGTTGCCGGATGTGACGCCCGGGATCCCGCATGCTGCCCCGCATGCCGGGCGTCACATTTTTTTCCCCTCGTCAGGAGACCTCGTGTCATGACCGATCTGTCTGCGCGCATGAAGCCGATGGACATGGCAATGCACGGGCGTTCGCCGGGCGTTGCATTCCGCTCGCTCATCATCGGATTGACTGCATTCCTGACGGTGGTCGATCTCTTCGCGACCCAGGCGATCCTGCCGTCGCTGACACGCCATTATGGCGTGACACCGGCCGCCATGGGCTTCGCCGTCAATGCCAGCACGTTTGGCATGGCGGTTGCCGGTCTCGTCGTCGGCTTCTTCAGCCCGCATATCGACCGGCGGCTCGGAATATTGCTCAGTCTCACCCTGCTTGCGATTCCCACCAGCCTGCTGGCGGTGGCACCCAATCTTGCCGTCTTCACGGCCTTGCGTATCGCGCAAGGCCTATGCATGGCCTCGGCATTCGCGCTGACGCTTGCCTATCTCGGCGAGCAATGCAGCGCGATGGACGCCGGCGGCGCTTTTGCCGCCTACATCACCGGCAACGTCGCCAGCAATCTGATCGGCCGGCTGATATCGGCCGCGGTTGCCGACAGTCTTGGACTGTCCTGGAATTTCTATTTCTTTGCCGCGCTCAATCTCACCGGCGCGGTGCTGGTCTATTTCACGATCAACCGGGTGCAGCCGATGCATGCGATGACGGCGGCCGAATCCCCGCTTGCCGCCATGTTCGCTCATTGGCGCAATCCGGCGTTGCGCGCAGCCTTCGGGATCGGCTTCTGCATTCTGTTTGCTTTCATCGGCACCTTCACTTTCGTGAACTTCGTATTGGTCCGGCCGCCGTTGTCGCTTGGAATGATGGACCTCGGTTTCGTCTATTTCGTTTTCTTACCTTCTGTCATTACGACCCTGCTCGCCGGTAAGGTCGCCATACGCATCGGGACACGACCAACAATCTGGTGCGCCCTCGCCGTTGCTGCTCTCGGCTTGCCTCTGATGCTACGCCCGCACTTGACCGAAGTGCTGATCGGGATGGTCTTGGTCGGCGCCGGTACGTTCTTCGCACAGGCGGCGGCAACAGCCTTTGTCGCACAAGCCGCGACCGAAAATCGTGGGGTTGCAAGCGGCACCTATCTCGCTTGCTATTTCCTTGGAGGTCTAGCAGGAACAATGGTCCTTGGGCCGCTTTTCGACCATTCGGGTTGGGCCGCCTGCGTAACCGGCGTTGCGCTCTCACTCGGTTGTGCCGGTATTATGACCTCTAAACTAAAGATTTGTTGGTCGGCTTAGACGGGCACCGCGGCTAACAGATGGCCGCTAGTGGTCGTTCGGCGACAAGTATCGGCCGAAGTCTACTTTCGCGCCGTCGCTCGCCGACTTCCCAATCACCCGGGTATCTGATCGTCGTTCACAGCCAGCCATCAAGGTGGTTTGCGGTACTCGAAAGGCTTGCTTACGTTATCGTTGCTGAGATTTTCTTTGATCTCCCGGTGCACACGTCATGCACACGCCACCTCTTAACCAGTTGAAAACCCTGAACTCTCGCTCCAATCCATCATGGGGAAGTTTGAGCTAGCCACGGCCAAGAAGATCGAGGCCGATGAAGAGTGGTCCACTTTGCGCCGAGAGCTGCCCTAGCTGCCGCGTCCGATCGCCGTCTGTGTGGTACGGATCTCGTTCAAGTGGTCGCTCGCAACTATCGTAGCCGCCGCCACATAGACCCATGCACTCCTCAAAGTTGCCATGATGCGTGGAAACAGACCTCTGCTGCATGCCAACATACGGCAATCCGTCCGCCGCTCGCATGGGCTTCGCATGATTGCGCGAGGGCGGAAAGTTGACGAGATTGAGGTAAATGATAGGATTTGAACCGCCCGGTTCAGCCATCGAACCAGGCGCCGGAATAAAGGCGGGGTTCGGCCCCATCGTGTCACTTGTTGTACGAGCGTCCTACCCCTCATACCTCGCACGTGCAGAAACGAAGGTTCGGTAGGCATCGGAGCGGCTCTGTAGAGGATAATGCGGCGCACCGGGCGAGCCCTATTCGGCTCGGCCGCGGCATGGTTTACCGGCATGAACCTTTCATCGTTTATGGGCGCTGGCTGGGCCCAAGGTCCGCAGGTTCTGTGCGACGAGGAAGGGATTCTCCTGTGCCGAACCTGCCGCGAAAGCATCGACAGTGAGCGACAGGTTGTGTTGGCCGTCGTTCCGGCGGCGGAACATCCAACGCAGCACAGCCTTGATCGGCTCTCGCACGAATTTGCGCTGAAGGATGAGCTGGACAGTGCCTGGGCGGCGAAGCCGCTGGAGCTTGTGCAAGATCGCAGCCGCACCATTCTTGTCCTCGAAGATCTCGGTGGCGAGCCGCTCACCTGGCTGATGGACGCTCCCATGGAGATGGGGAGCTTCCTGCGCCTGGCGATCCAGATTGCCGCGGCCCTGAGCAAAGTCCACCAGCGCGGTCTGGTGCACAAGGATATCAAACCAGCAAATATCCTGGTGAACCGCAGCAACGGCAGCGTACACCTCACCGGCTTCGGCATCGCGTCGCGCCGTCTACGCGAACGGCAGTCCCCGGCCACGCCCGAGTCGATCGCCGGCACATTCGCTTACATGTCGCCCGAGCAGACCGGACGCATGAACCGCTCGATCGACTCCCGAAGTGACCTGTACTCACTCGGCGTCACGCTTTACCAGATGGTCACCGGCTCGCTTCCATTCACCGCGTCCGATTCGATGGAGTGGGTGCACTGCCACGTCGCAAGAGAGCCGGAGCCGCCGATCAAGCGATCCGGGAACATCCCTGCTGCGGTTTCCAGGCTCATCATGAAGCTGCTCGCCAAGATGGCCGAGGAGCGCTATCAGACTGCAGCCGGCGCTGAGAAGGATCTGCAGCACTGCCTTGCGGAGTGGGAGCTTCGACGGCACATCGACGACTTCCCGCTGGGCCAGCACGATACGCCCGACCGGCTGCTCGTTCCCGAGAAGTTGTACGGAAGAACGCACGAAGGCGCGATGTTGCTCGCCTCGTTCGAGCGCATCGTCAAGAGCGGCACGCCCGAGCTGGCGCTGGTCTCGGGATATTCCGGGATCGGAAAATCCTCTGTTGTCAACGAGCTCCATAAAGTGCTGGTGCCCTCGCGTGGGCTGTTTGCATCGGGCAAGTTCGACCAGCACAAGCGCGACGTCCCTTACGCGGCGCTCACCAAGGCGTTCCAGACCCTCGTCCGGCCCCTCCTGGGCAAGAGCGAGACCGAGCTGGGCGAGTGGCGCCATGATCTCCTGAGCGCGCTCGGTCCAAACGGACAGCTCGTCGTGGACCTGATCCCGGACCTGAGGGCCATCATCGGCGAACAACCGGCTGTTCCCGAGCTGCCGCTCCAGCACGCCCAAAGCCGCTTTCACCGCGTGTTCGAGCAATTCATCGGCCTCTTTGCCCGATCCGAACATCCGCTGGTGCTGTTTCTCGATGATCTGCAATGGCTCGATATGGCGACGTTCGAGCTACTCGAGGAACTGCTGACCCGGTCGAATCTGAAGCACTTGATGCTGATCGGCGCCTATCGGGATAATGAGGTGGATTCCGCTCATCCCGTGATGCGCATGCGCGAGGCCATCAGGGCACGGGGTGGACGGGTCGTGGAGATCACGCTCGCGCCGCTCGGCCGCCGGCATCTCGGCCAGTTGCTTGAGGACGCACTTCACTGCGAACGCCAGCACGCCGCACCGCTAGTGCAGCTCGTGCATGAGAAAACCGGTGGCAACCCGTTCTTTGCCATCCAGTTCATGTTTTCGTTGGTCGAGGAAGGACTGCTTGCGTTCGACCATGATGCACCGCACTGGTCCTGGGATCTCGATCGGATCCACGCCAAGCGATACACCGACAACGTCATCGACCTCATGCTGGGAAAGCTCACCCGGCTTCCCGTCGCGACGCGCACGGCCTTGCAGCAGATGGCCTGTCTTGGGAATATCGCCGAGGTCGCGGTGCTTTCGATCGTCCTCAGCACGTCAGATGAGCAGGTCCACGCAGACCTGTGGCCTGCCGTCCTCCACGAATTCGTGGAGCCTCAGGCCGACGCCTATCGGTTCGTCCACGACCGCTTCCAGGAGGCGGCCTACGCATTGATTCCGGAGGAAGAACGGGCTGCGGCCCATCTGCGCATTGGCCGACTGTTCGCGGCCCGAACCCCATCGGGAGCAATCGAGGAAAATGTCTTCGAGATCGTGAGCCAACTCAACCGCGGCGCAGCCTTGATCACCGCGGGCGAGGAGCGCGTGAAGCTGGCGGAGCTGAACCTGTTGGCCGGCCGGCGCGCCAAGGCGGCGCCCGCCTTTGCCATGGCGCTCGCTCACTTCACCGCCGGTGAGGCCATGCTCCCGGAGGATCGCTGGGAGCAGCATTACGCGCTTAGCTTTGCCCTGGCGCTACAGCGGGCCGAATGCGAGTTCGTCGCTGGTGAGCAGGCAGCGGCGAAAATGCGCCTTGCCGAGCTGGCGAGCCGCGCAGCCGCTCTGCCCGATCTCGCGGCTGTCACGCGGCTCCGCATGGAGCCCAGCGATCGCGACGTCGAAATTGCCCTCGACTATTTGCGGCGCGTCGGCATCGCCTGGTCCGCGCATCCCACATCGGAGGAGGTCGGGCGGGAATTCGAGCGGATGTGGCGACAGATCGGTGAGCGTCCGATCGAGGCCCTTCTCGACCTGCCCCAGATGGCCGATCCGGTCGCGCGCGGAACGATGGACGTTCTCACGGTCCTGGTCTCACCCGCCTGGTTCATCGACGAGCGCTTGCGCCGTCTCATCATCGGACGCATGGCCAATCTGAGCACGGAATACGGCAACTCCGACGCCTCCTGCCTCGCTTACATCGTGCTCGGCACCGTGCTTGGCCCTGACTTTGGCGACTATGCTGCAGGCTACCGCTTCGCCCAGCTCGGCCTCGACCTCGTCGAACGACCGGGGCTGGATCGGTTCAAGGCTCGCGTCTATCTTGGCTTTGGCAGCTGGACGCGACATGTGAGGACGGGCCGCCCGTGGCTCCGGCGCGCCTTCGACGCCGCGCAGCAGGTCGGCGACATCAACTACGCCAGCTTTACCCGTCACCATCTCTTGACACATCTTCTCGCCTGCGGAGATCCACTCGCCGACGTGCAGCGGGAGGCCGAGGCCGGGCTCGATTTCGCACGCCGGGCGTGCGTTGAGCTGGCGGCGGATCGAATTGCCGGACAGCTCCAGCTGATCCGGACACTGCGTGGACTCACCACGAAATTCGGCTGCTTTGATGATGCCGAGTTCAACGAGCTTCAGTTTGAACGTCGGCTCGAGGCGGAGCCACATCTGGAGCAGGCCGGATTCTGGTACTGGGTGCGCAAGCTTCAGGCTCTGGTCCTCACCGACGACCCCGCTGCGATCGCGGCGGTGGCGCAGGGCGGTCGGCTCCTGTGGACCTCGAAAGCCCTCTTCGACCGGGTCGAGTTTCACTTCTATGCTGCGCTGGCACAGGCTGCATTCGGCGAGGCCTCAGCGGCAAGCGAACGAGCCCTGCATCTCGACGACCTGGCTACCCACCATCGCCAGCTTCAGCAATGGGCCGAGATCTGCCCGGAGGATTTTGCTGACCGTGCCACTCTCATCTCGGCGGAGATTGCGCGCATCGAAGGTCGCGAACTCGATGCGATGCGCTTCTATGACCGCGCGATCGCCTCGGCGCGCGCTAGCGGATTTGTTCAGAATGAAGCAATCGCGAACGAACTTGCCGGACGCTTCTACGCAATGCGCGGGATCGAGAAGATCGCCTATGCCTATCTACGCGATGCTCACTACGGATTTCTCCGCTGGGGAGCTGACGCCAAAGTAAGACAACTCGAACGCCTCTATCCTCACCTCCACGTTGCAGAGGACCGCAGGTCCGCGGGGAGCCTGACCGCCGGGCAAATGGACGTCACCGCCGTGGTGAAGGCGTCACAGGCCGTCTCCAGTGAAATCGAGCTGCCGAAGCTCATCGGAACACTGATGAAGATCGCGCTGCAGAACGCAGGCGCCGATCGCGGCTTGCTGATCCTGTCGCGGCATGCCGACTTCTGGATCGAGGCGGAGGGCCAATCCAAAGGCGACGAGTTTGCGGTTGTGATGCACCGGACACCCCTCTCCGCACCCGATTGCCCGGAGCCATTGCTGCGCTACGTCATTCGCTCGCAAAAGCCTCTCATCGTCGATGATACGACGCAGCCTGATCCGCTTTACGGCGAAGAGTACGTCCATCGACGGCATCCCAGATCGATCCTCTGCCTGCCGCTCATGAAGCAGGCCAAGCTCACCGGGTTGCTCTATCTGGAGAACACACTGACGACGCACGCCTTCACGCCCGATCGTGTTGCGGTGCTTGACCTGCTGGCCGCTCAGGCAGCGATTTCTCTGGAGAACACTCTCCTCTACCGCGATCTTCAGGAGCGCGAGGCCCGCATCCGGCGTCTCGTCGATTCCAACATCATCGGAATACTGTTCTGGGACGGCAGCGGCGATATCAGCTACGCAAACGATGCCTTCCTGGACATGACCGGATATTCCAGGCAGGAACTGGTTTCGGGCGCGATCCGCTGGAAGGACATGACCCCGGCGGAATACCGGAACGAGGATACGCAGCGGATCGAACATCTCCGGTTGTGGGGGCAGATCGCGCCGCACGAGAAGGAGTTCTTCAGAAAGGACGGAAGCCGCGTTCCTGTTCTCATCGGCTCCGCCTCGCTGGCGGGATCCGATGACGAATGCGTCTCCTTCGTCCTTGACCTGACAGAACGCAAGCGGGCGGAAGCCGAAGCGCGCGAGAGCGAGCGGCGCTATCAGGGAATGCAGCTTGAGTTGGCGCACGCGAACCGGGTCGCCACTATGGGTCAGC
Source organism: Bradyrhizobium sp. WSM2254 (assembly GCF_000472645.1). Classification (NCBI taxonomy): domain Bacteria; kingdom Pseudomonadati; phylum Pseudomonadota; class Alphaproteobacteria; order Hyphomicrobiales; family Nitrobacteraceae; genus Bradyrhizobium; species Bradyrhizobium sp. WSM2254. The sequence goes on from NZ_AXAB01000019.1 coordinate 164,878, forward strand.
TTACCTCTTCCATCGCCCATGAGGTCAACCAACCCATCTGCGCTATTGCCATCAACGCGGGTGCGGCGCTGAACTGGCTGGCTCGGAAGGCGCCTGATATCGAGAACGCGCGGTTATCAATACGTCAAATCGCCGACGACGCGCATCGCAGCGGTGAAGTGATTGGTCGGATTCGTGAACTCTTCCAAAAAGCGCCGCCGCGAAAGGGGCGTGTGGATCTCAACGAGGTGATACGGGAAGTGCTCGTTCTAACCCATAGCGAAGCGCTGAAAACCGGCACTTCGGTGAGGATAGAACTTGCGGAGACTTTGTCGCCGATCGAGGGGGACCGCGTGCAGTTGCAGCAGGTTTTTCTCAACCTGATTGTCAACGCAATGCAGGCTATGGCCACCATCGAAGGGACAAGAGACGTGCTCATCACCACCGCCGCGACCGACGCAAACATCGTGTTGGTCCGAGTCGCTGATTCCGGGCCAGGCCTCGATCCACAGACGCTCGGGCATGTTTTCGATCCTTATTACACCACCAAGCCTGACGGCTTGGGCATGGGACTTGCGATCTGCCGTTCAATCATTGAGGCCCACAACGGACGCCTGTGGGCGAGCGACAACCAAGCCCGCGGGGCCGTGTTTCAGTTCACGTTGCCAACTCAGCAGGGGGCGGCCTGAGGTGGGTTTCGTGGCACAGCAGCACGGTCGAAAGTGAATTCATGGGCATCTACCCGGCCTAAGCGTCGATGTCATTCTCATCCTTAGCCCTCGCCTCCGCTCCGACTGTCATGAGCTTGGCGGGTCCCTCTCGGTTCCGATTTGCTGTCGAAGTTGGGGCGTTTCCGCAATCTAAGGGCAGCAGGTCTGTAAACTAGGATCTGCTGTCTGTCAGTGCACCGACAAATGAATCACGTTCCATGACGCCGGGCTTAGATGCACTCGTAGCAGGCCACCTTCGATGGTCCCCTCCTGCAGCGGCGTCGGCTTCACCCGCTCCGGCGCGTCCTTCGTGTTTGTCGCCTGGAGATCGTCGTGGCGCAATTCAATCGCCTGGGAAACAGCGAAACGGCCAAAACCGCGTGCCTCGACATCGACCTGCATATCCCGCTTCAGGTCTCGGTTAAGTAAAAAAATCGAAAGACCGCCGCCCTCTCCTGCAACTGCGGCGACCTTCAAATAAGGCACGTTGGACACCGGGAAGGTTAGCTCCTGCACACCTCGAGGATCATAGTAGGACGAATCGTAACTGTCCGACTCAACCTGCGTGCGCAGGACCTTGCCGCGGCCGAAGCGGCTCATATGCGCGAAAGGAAAGAAGATGGTCTGGCGCCACGCGCCCCCGCCCGTCTCGGTCATGATCGGCGCGATGACGTTGACGAGTTGCGCAAGGCAAGCGACCTTTACCCGATCGGCATGATTGAGCAAGGAAATGCAGGCGCCGCCGAAGGCGAGCGCATCTTCCATCGTATAGATTTCCTCGAGGATCGGCGGTGCCACCGGCCAGCCTTCCTTCACCCGGTCGGCCCGGCTGCGGCGCGTGCGATACCAGACGTTCCATTCGTCGAAGCTCAGCATGAGACGCTTGTTGGAACGCCGCTTGGCCGCAACCGCATCAGCCAAGGCGACGACCTCCTCGATGAAGCTGTCCATCAGGTCGGGACTTGCGAGAAACGATGCTGTGTCCTGCCTGTAATTGTTGAGATAGGTATGGAGCGAAATGTAGTCGACATGATCGAAGGTGTGCTCGAGGACCGTATCTTCCCACTGGCCGAAGGTTGGCATGTTGCGCCCCGACGAACCGCACGCAGCAAGCTCGATGGTCGGATCCACCCAGCGCATCATCTTGGCCGCTTCGCTGGCGACCGCACCGTAGGCGGCGGCGCTCTTGTGCTCCATCTGCCAAGGTCCGTCCATCTCGTTGCCGAGGCACCACAGCTTGATGTCATGCGGCTTGTCCCAGCCGTGCTTGCGGCGCAGCTCCGACCAGGCCGTTCCGCCCGGATGGTTGCAGTATTCGACCAGGCTGCGCGCCGCATCGCCGCCGCGGGTGCCGAGATTGACCGCCATCATCGGCTCGACGGCGGCGGCCTTGCACCAGTCGATGAATTCGTTGCTGCCGAAGCTGTTTGGCTCCGTGCTGAACCAGGCAAGGTCCAGGCGCGCCGGCCTCGCCTCCAGCGGCCCGACGCCGTCCTCCCAATTGTATCCCGACACGAAATTGCCACCGGGGTATCTAATGAGCGTCGGGCCAAGCTCCTTCACCAGCGCCAGCACATCCTTGCGAAAGCCCTTCTCATCCGCGGCCGGATGGCCGGGCTCGTAGATGCCGCCATAGACGCACCGGCCCAAATGCTCGATGAACGCACCGAACAGGCGAGGATCGGTGTGACCGATGGCGAAGTCGCGGTCGATCAGAACTCTTGCTTTCCTCATGTTCTTCTCTCGGGTGCCTCGGGGCTGGTGAGATCGTTCATGCTGAGAGATACGTCAGCCGCGACATCGGCGACCTCAGGTAATAGCACGGCTTCGCGCAATTGGCGCGTATAGGGGTGCTGCGGCGCCTTCAGCACCGTTCTCGCATCGCCGCTTTCGACGACGCGGCCCTTCTGCATGATCATGATGCGGTCGCTGATGTAGTAGGCCGTAGCCAGATCATGCGTGACATAGATGATCGATATCCCAAGATCGTCCCGCAGTGTCTTGAACAGATTGACGACAGATATGCGCAGCGACGCATCGATCATGGACACCGGCTCATCCGCGACAATCAGTTTCGGCTCGGCCAGAAGCGCTCGGGCGATTGCGACCCTTTGAAGCTGTCCGCCGGACAGCTCGTGCGGGTATCGATGGCGCACCTCCTTGAGCGAGAGCCCGACTTTGTGCAGCGCGTCATCAACGGTCGTTTCGGCTGCCCCCTCGCCGGCCACACCGGAAAACCGGCGCCGCGTCATGAACAGATATCGATCGAGCCGCTTCAGCGGGTTGAACGACTCAAAGGGATTCTGAAAGATCGGCTGCACCTTGTGCATGAAGGCCATACGACCGGCGCTGTTTCGAATGGCAGCAAGGTCGATGCCATCGAGCACCAGTTTGCCGCTGGTCGGCGTTTCAATGTTCAGGATCATCCGTGCCAGCGTCGTCTTGCCGCTCCCGGATTCCCCGATGATCGCCAAGATCGCTGGTCGTCGGGCAGCAAGCTGGAAGCTCACCTCGTTCACCGCAGCGATCTTCTGCCTCGACCATAGCCCTCCCCGGACGAAGGTCTTGCTGACCTCGGAGATGTCGAGGAGCAGATCGTTCATGCGCGGCTGCCTTGGTTGACGGCGAAGCAGGCAACGCGATGCCCGGTGTCGGCCTCCAGCATGGCAGGGACCTGGAGCTTGCAAATCTCGGTTGCGAGCGGGCAGCGCGGATGGAATCGGCATCCGGGCGGGGGATCGGCGAGATTGGGCGGGGCGCCGCCAAGTCCCTCGCGGGGAGCATCGTCGCCGATGCGCGGAAGGCTGGAAATGAGATGCCTGGTGTAAGGGTGAAGCGGATTCCGGAAGATCTCCGCGGTTGCGGCCTCTTCCACAAGGCGCCCGGCATACATGATGGCGAGGCGGTCGGTGATGTGCGCATGCACGCCCATGTCATGCGTGACGAACAGGACTGACGAGCCGCTTTCTCGCTGAATGCCCCGGATCATGCCGAGCACCTCCTTCTGCACCACCACATCCAGTGCGGTCGTAGGCTCGTCGGCGATGATGAAATCAGGACGGCAAAGCGTTGCGAGCGCAAGCGTGGCGCGTTGACGCATGCCCCCGGAGAGCTCATGCGGGAAGGCCGCCAGCACCGATGGGTCGAGCCTGACCCGCGCCAGATGGGCGATCACCTGTTGCTCAAACTGCTTCCGGCTGCCGCCGATATGCGGGTATGCGAAATCGACGAACGCCGATCGGACACGGCGAACCGGATTCAGCACGTTCATCGATCCCTGCATGATATAAGACAGATGCCGCCAGCGAATCCGCGCCACGTCCACTGGCGGCGCGCGGTGCAATCCGCCATAGCCGGGCAGGAATGCAAACTCCACGCTGCCGCCCACGATCTCGAGCGGCGGTCTGATCGCCCCTGCGATGCTCTTGATCAGCGTGGTCTTGCCGGAACTGGATTCTCCGGCAAGCCCATAGATCTCACCACGACGAACAGCAAAACTGACGCCGTCGACCGCTTTGACGCCGCGTCTGACGCCGAAGTGGCTGGTCCGGTAATGGGCTTGCAGATCGCGAACCCGGAGAATCGGCTGGGCGCCTTGGGGCGCGGGCGCGTGCTGAGCGTTGGCGTGCATCACGAGGCCCCTTTCATGCTCCAGAGGCGGCTTCGTGGATCGATGTAGGCGTTCGCCGATACCGCGAGCAGGAAGAGCCCGATAAACGCCATGATCACCGTGATGGTCGGAAAGGCGATCCACCACCAGACTCCTGCCACCATTGCGGTGTGCTGGTTGGCCCAATAGATCATGCCCCCGATCGTCGGCGTGTTGATGTCGGTGAAACCGAGCACCGCGAGCGTCACCTCAAGTCCGATCGACCACACCATGTTGTTCATGGTGGTTGAGAATACGATCGGCATGACATAGGGCAGATGCTCCCCAGTCAGAAGCTGCCGCGTGCTCATCCCGGAAAAAAGGCTGGTCTGGGCGAATTCGCGTGCCTTCAGGCTCATGACCACCGAACGGATCAGCCGGGCGTCATAGGCCCAGCCAAAACAGGCCATGATCAGCGCAAGCATCAGCCAGGAGATGCGGTCGCGCATCATGAAATAGAACAGCACCAGGATCGGCAGCAGAGGAATGACGATGAAAGTATCGTTCACCGACATCAGGGCGCGATCGATCCACCCCCCTTTGTAGCCGCTTATGAGTCCGATCATGAGGGCAAACAGGCGGCTGATCAGGGCAACCGTGCATCCGAACAACAACGTATTTCGGATGGCGAAGCTCAGTTGCCAGAATACGTCCTGGCCACGCGAGGTGGTGCCGAACCAGTAAGTCAGCGATGGCGGCAGATCGGGCGGGACCACATACACGATCTCCGGCGGATAGGGCGAAAAGCTCGCCAGCATGGATAGCAGCAGAACGCAGGCGACCAGCACCGCGCCGATCCGGAATTCAGGACTATGACGCAGCAGGTCGCGCAGGAGGATGGCCATCAGCTGACCTTCACCCTGGGATCGAGCAGCGGATACAGAAGATCGATGGCGAGCACGCCGATCGACACGCCGAGGATCGAGATGGTGGTGACGCCGAGGACAAGCCCGTAATCTCCGGCATAGACGGCGTCGACCAGGAGCGAGCCGAGACCCGGATAGCCGAACACCTTCTCGGTGATCACGGCGCCGTTGAAGATTCCGCCCAGCGACATGGCAAGCCCCGTCACCTGCGGCACGAGTGCGTTACGCATCACGTAGGATGTCAGGATACGCCAGGATCTCACGCCGGCGAGTTCGGCATAGACGACGAAGTCCTCGGCCAGGACATTGGATACCAGCGAGCGCATGCCGAGGAACCAGCTCCCCACGCCGATCAGGATCAGCGAGAGCGCCGGCAGGATTGCGTGCTCAAGCACACTAACAACGAACTCGGATGTAAATGTCTGGGGCAGATTCATCGCCGAACCGCCGGTGATCGGAAGCACCGGCCAAAGGAAGCCGAAAACGATCAGCAGGAGCATCGCCAGAATATAATAAGGAATCGGATGGAGGCCCATGGCGATCATCCCCATCAACTTCAGACCGCGGCTCTGTCGGTAGTAGCCGGCAAGTCCGCCCAGTAGATTTCCGAGCCCCCAGGCGACAAGGGTCGAAACCGCGAGGAGTCCCGCCGTCCAGGGCAACGCCCGCCAGACCAGGGTGGCCACGGGAGTTGGAAATGCTGACATCGAGGGACCGAAATCGGCGCGCAGTATCCGCTTCCAGAACAGAAGGTATTGCTCAACGGGCGTGCCGCTGAGACCATAGAGCTCGCGCAAAGAGTTGCGCATCTGCTCGATCGCCCCCGGGGCGGTGTTGCCATAGGAGGTCACTGCCGAGATCGACTGCTCGACGGGATCAATCGGCGAAGCATGGGTGACGACATAAGCGATATTGATGCCGATGAAGACAACCAGCAGAAACTGCCCGAACCGCCGGCCCACATAGGCGAGGTATCCGCTCATGGGAGCACCAGGGATGTCCGCCAAAGTCGCTCATCCAAGCACGGCAAATGAGGTCGCTTTTGTGTCATCGCATCCTAACTGGCCGGCTTCAGCCTGACGAACATGTAGCGCGAATTGCCCCAGTTCGGCACTGGATTGGTGTAGGGATTCTCCGAGGTCGGAAAGCCGGTCCAGTAAGTCTGGTCCATTGCGGTGAATACGTTGTAAGCCATCAACGGTATGGTGGGCATCTCCTTCACGGCGAGCTTGACGTACTCCTTGCCGAGCTCGATCGACTTCGGATCATCGAAGCCGACCGTCCGGATCTCCTCGATGATCTTGTCGAGCGCGGGATTGGACCAGCGCTGCCAATTGCGGAGCGGCTGCGGTTTTCCTGGCTCGGCGACGAACTGCGAATGCCAGCTGTCCAGGAAGTAGGACAAGTCCTGGTGGCCGCCCCAGGTTTCGACGCTCCAGCCGATGAAGGTGTCGAAATCGCCGGCCGCCCGTCGCGTGGGCAGCGTCCCCTGCGCGACATCGATCTTGGCATCGATGCCCGCCTGCTTCCATAGCTGCACAATCATCGTTCCGGCGCGGGTCATCACTGGGCGCAAATCGCCTTCGACCATGACGCGGACGCCGAACGGCTTTCCGTCGGGCGTCATCCAGGTGCCGCCCCGTTTGCTGAAACCGGCCTTTTCCAGAAGCTCCTGCGCTGCCTGCGGATCGGTCTTCCACCAGCCTCTGCCGAACGCCTTGGCAATCTCCGCAGGATCGGATGGGATCTGCTCGGCCATGGACGGCCGCAGCATATCGACAATCTGCTTTCCGATCGTGGGATCGTAGGGCTTGATCCTGCGCTTGCCGGTATCGACCTCGAAGGCCTTGAGCCACTCCTCCATCGGCCCATGATATGTTGCCGGATGCGTTCCGGTCGGCGGCACCCCGATCGCCGATATCGTGGCGGCGCCGCGATAGGCCGCCATCGCCACCGCCTTGATGTCGATCAACAGCGCCAGAGCCCATCGCACATCCGGGTTCTTGAAAGTCTCATTCTGGGTATTGAAGATCACGGCTGGAAGCGTCGGGTCGGGGTGGCCATAGGGAAAACCCTTGAACCATGCCCGCGCCGCCTTGCTCTGCTTCGCCAGGGCAAACATGCCCTCCGGCGCGATATCGTGGATCACGTCGAGTTCGTGATTAAGCTGCGCGATCACCCGCTTCTCGGGCGGGCCAGGATCGACATAGGCGAGGTATTTCGGACCGGGCTTGCCGAAACGCGCCAGTGTGGTGCGCCGCCAGTCGTCCCGGAGCTGCCAAATGTACCATTTGCCTTCCGGATCGTAGCTGTGCAGCACGTAGGCGCCGAGAGAGATCGGCTTGTTGAAATCGAATTTGACGGGATCTTCGACCTTGTCGAAGACGTGCTTGGGCAAGATCCACACCGCCCCCCAGCGCACCGTAAAATTGGCGTGGAAGCGCGAATTGGGCTTCTTGAGCTTGAACACAACCGTATGGGCGTCCGGTGCATCAACGGATGCGACGTTGCTCGACAGCACCGCGCTGAAGCGCATGCCCGGATTCTTGATCTGAGTCGCCACCGTCGAGACGACATCGTCGGCGGTGAATTCGACGCCGTCGCTCCAGAAGATGCCGCTGCGGAGCTTGACCGTCATTTCGGTAAAGTCGGCGTTGTATTGCGGCTTGTCGGCAGCCAGCGAATTGTCCCAGACGCCGTCGAGGCCGCTCTCGGGATCGATGTACCAAAGCGTATCGAGCGCGACCTGCTGCAATCCGTTCGACTGCGATCCGGCATTGATCGCCCAGATGTTGAACCAGCCCGCGTTCTTGACGGTTCCTTCCGGGTTTTCCAGGATCAGCAAATCCTTTCTCGGGATGTTTTGCGGAATGCCCTGCGCATGGCTCGGCGCCAGCGCGACCAGCAGCGAGCCAAGCGCGCACGCAACCGGCAGCAATGCTCGAATGCAGCGCATCATGTCCTCCCGGCGCGGTGTCTCAACGCCGTTTTGGCTCGATGCTAGAGGCGCCAAAACCGATGAACAACAGAAATCTTATGCCACGCAGGGAACATAGGCTGCACGCCCCGCTGTGCCTGCGCACGGCTTAGGAAGATCGCCTATCGTGGGCAGCATGTGGCGACCAGTCAGACCGCCATCATAACCGCTCATGATGCGAACCGCGAGTGCTGCGCGGCTCGAGGCACAGCCCAGCCGCGAGAAATCACTCAACCAAACCGATCAGGCCGGAGTGCGCTAAGGTTCGGACCGTCATTTCGCTTTTCGATGAGGCCTGCGACAATGCGGCTCGTTACGCCGGCCAAGGTGTGCCGAGGTGTCCATGCCCAAAGGCGTGGAATAGGTTCGGATAGCGTCGGCTGGGTCCAATGACGGGCAGCGAATCGGGAAGAAAGGGGCGAAAGCCGAGCCATTGCGATTGAACGGGTCCGAGACCCGGCAAAAGCTTGCGGACGCCTCGCTCTAGAAGGGCAATTTGCTTCGGAAGCTGCGGAGAGGCCGCCAAGCTCGACCGTTCCCGCGACCCGCAAACGGCCGACCAAAGGCGTGATATAGAAACCCAGATCGACCGGACTGACTGGTCTGTTGATCGGACAGGCATCCATTGCGAACTCGATGTGGTAGCCGCGCTCCGTATCGAGGGGGATGTCATCGCCGCCTTGCTCGGCCAGAGACTGCGACCAAGCACTGGCGGCGAGGACGACCGTATGCGCTTCGATCGTGCGATCATGGCATATCATGCGGATTCGTCCTCGGTCCTGCGGCTCCAGCCGATCAACGCGGGCGCGTTCGAACGAAGCACCTTTCGCCTCGGCGGCGGCCGCCAGTCGGCGGGTCATCACGGCTGGATCGATGGTATGAGCCGCGTCGGAAAAAAGGCCGCCGGTCGCGCGTGGAAGCGCAGGCTCCAGTCTTTCGACCTCTGCGAACGTCGGCCATTCCTGTGGGACGCCGAGTTCGTTCCGCAGCCGAGCGCCCACTCACTGTCTTTTTGCGGCATTTTTCCCTGATAGATATAGAGTCAGCCCTCGTAGCGAAGAAGGTCTGAAAGTCGAGCCTGTTCGGCGAGCGCACGCCAAGCCGGCATCGCTTCCTTCAACAAGCCCGCGAGCGTGTGTCCATTGCGGCGCACGCGGGCCGGCATGGAATGCCAAACGAAACGCGAAAGCCACGGAATAAGCGTTGGCAAACCGGCCAGCCTGATGGTGAGAGGACTGTCCGGGTCGAAAAGCAGGTTTGGCAGATTCCGCAGAACATCGGGATTGCCGACCGGCGGGCAGGCGTAGGGAGCCAATGTCCCGGCATTGCCGTAAGAGGCGCCCGAACCCGCCTCGTTCGGGTCGACCGGTGATGTCTATCCAGCACTGGAAAAAGGCACGATCGACGCGGCCGAATGGGTCGGTCCCTATGATGACGAAAAGCTCGGCTTCCACAAGATCGCCAGGTACTATTACTATCCCGGCTGGTGGAAAGGCGGCGCGGCGCAGCACTTCTTCATCAATTGGGACAGGTGGGATGCCCTACCGAAGGCTTATCGATCGCTCCTCACGATCGCCTGCGGCTACGCCAACCTCGATGTTCAGGCGCGATATGACGCGCGCAATCCGCAAGCGCTCAAGCGCCTTGTGGCGAACGGGACAATGCTGCGCCCATTCAGCCAGTCGATTATGGAAGCCTGCTTGAAGGCATCGAACGAGATCAATGCCGAGACGGCCGCGTCCAACCCCGACTTCAAGAAAATCTACGATTCACAGATGGACTTCCGAAACGACGAGAATCTCTGGTGGCAACTCGCCGAATACTCATATGAAACATTCATGATCCGCACGCGCCCGAAGGGCTGAACGACCTTCATCACGGCACGACCGGAAGTATGGGAAGGCAACTGGGAGACGAATTCCGTTCGCATCACCCTTTGCGCCAAAAGTGGTCAACGCGCTTGAACAGCCGACTGAGGTCTTTGAGATCAACAACGAGCAACGCGATCCACGCGGACTATTGCGGTCGGCGTTCTGCGGACATCACCCATCACAAACGGAAGGACCGCCGACACTTGCCCTCAATGGATTTTTCTTTATCTCCCAGTGCACACGTCATGCACACGCCGACCTCTAACCAATTGAAACACTTGATGTCTCGCTCCAATCCATCATGGGCCAATTTGAGCTAGGTACAGCAAAACACCAGCAACTTGTCAGGCTTAGCTCGATTTGTACCAAGTTAGGCAACCGATCGCATGACGTCCAGTTTTGGCCGCGGACGGACCGAGTGGCGAATGAAGCCGGCACATGAAGACGTATCTCTCGGCCGGCTTGCCGTCCTCGGGACACAGCGGCGCGTCGCTGCGGCTCGCCGAGATGTTGACGATCTCCAGCGAAGTGCCGCGGTACATGTCGGCGAGATCCGACAGCGTAGTTTCGACCTTGAGCCCGCGGTCCTGCCGCACCGCGCCTGCTGCGGCCCCGCTGCGCCTCGATGACGCCGTCGGCTGAAAGCAACTCGACGGCCTGCCGGATCGTGACGCGTGACACGCCGAACTCCGCGGCCAGCTCCTCGTTGGCCGGGAAGCGAACGCCTTGGGTCCAGATGCCGTGCTTAGACTGAGCAAGACCAAGAAGCCGGCACTCAGTCTTGCTGACCCCGGGCGACAAAAAAGCGCCAATTAGCTATCTGCGACTCCATCGATAACGTGTCGCAGGTACGGTCGATCAGTATGCGCGACCGTAGGGCCTGCCTTGAGCCGGATTCTTAATGGACTAGTGCGTCACAATCGCATGAACGGATGCGCCTTCTGGTGCCAGGCCCAGGCGGTGCGGATCACCGTCGGCAGGTCGGAGTGGCGCGGCACGAAGTTCAGGACCTTGCGCGCGGCGGAGGGGTCGGCGACCAGATAGGTGGGATCGCCGGCGCGGCGCGGCTTGACGGTGTGCGGCACCTCGCGCCCGGTCTCCTGCCTGATGGCGCCCAGGATCTCGCGCACCGAAAAGCCGGAGCCGGTGCCGAGATTGAAGCTGCCGCCGGCATGTCCTTGTTCCAGCAGCTTCAGTGCCGCGAGATGCGCGGCGGCGAGGTCGGTGACATGGATGTAGTCGCGGATCGCGGTGCCGTCGGGCGTGTCGTAGTCGTCGCCGAACACAGCGAAATCGACATGGCCCTGGAGCGCCATCATGGCGCGCGGAATGAGATGGGTCTCGTTGTCGCGCAGTTCGCCGATGCCGCCGGCCGGATCGGCGCCGCTGGCGTTGAAATAGCGCAGGCAGAACGCGCCGAAGCCATAGGCCGCGCGATAATCGGCGAGCATTCGCTCGATCATCCATTTCGACGCGCCATAGGGATTGATCGGCGCGCAGGGGAAGTCTTCCGGCAGCTCCTTGGAATCGGCATTGCCGTAGACGGCGCCGGTCGAGGAGAACACGATGCGATGGCAATCTGCGTTGCGCATTGCCTGGAGCAGCGACAGCGTGCCCTGCAAATTGTTGATGTAGTACTTCTGCGGGTCGGTCATGGATTCGCCGACGAGGCTCGCCGCCGCGAAATGCATCACCGCCGTGATCTTGTNATCGGCGAAGGCGCGCGCCAGCGCTGCGCCGTCGAGAAGGTCGCCGGTCACCAGGGGGCCGGCAACGAAGCTGCGATGACCTGTCGAGAGATTGTCATAAACGACGGGCTGATAGCCGGCGGCGGCCAGGGCGCGGCAGGCATGCGAGCCAATATAGCCCGCGCCCCCTGTGACGAGGAC